>CANRKY010000029.1 GCA_947631355.1 uncultured Marvinbryantia sp. | reverse complement strand
GTCCATCAGCGATTCGCATCCCCTGTGGGGCAAGCATCCCAACGAGTGCACGAAAGAGGAGTATCTGGACTTTTACCGCAAGGTGTTCCTGGATTACAAGGAGCCGCTGTTCTGGATCCACCTGAACATGGATTATCCGTTCAACTTAAAAGGCATCCTGTATTTCCCGAAGATCAATACCGAGTACGATTCCATTGAGGGAACCATCAAGCTGTATAACAATCAGGTGTTCATTGCGGACAACATCAAAGAAGTGATCCCGGAATTCTTGATGCTGTTAAAAGGTGTGATCGACTGCCCGGATCTGCCCTTAAACGTGTCCAGGAGCGCGCTGCAGAACGATGGCTTCGTGAAGAAAATCTCCGACTATATCAGCAAAAAAGTGGCGGATAAGCTGAGCGGCATGTGCAAGACGGATCGCGAGAATTACGAGAAATACTGGGATGATATCAGTCCCTTTATCAAATACGGCTGCCTGAAGGATGAAAAATTCAGCGAGCGCATGATGGATTACATCTTGGTGAAGAACCTGGAGGGCAAGTACCTCACGCTGGACGACTTTATCAAAGAAAACGAAAAGCCCGCAGAAGAAGCGGAGAAAGCGGCGGAAGATTCTCAGGAGAAGACGGGAGAAGCGGAAACATCCGAGGAGAAGACGGAAGAAGAAAAAGCAGAAGCCGGGGACGAAGCGGAGAAGCCGAAGACCACGCTTTTCTATGTGACAGATGAAGTGCAGCAGAGCCAGTACATCAATATGTTTAAGGAGGAAGGGCTGGACGCCGCCATCCTGAAACATAATATCGATGCCCCCTTCATCACACATGTGGAGCAGAAAAAAGAAAATGTACATTTCCAGCGCATTGACGCGGATGTGACGGACAACTTCCGGGAGGAGACGAAGGAAGAAGATCTCAAAGAAACCACGGACGCTCTCACGGAGATCTTCCGGAAGGCTCTCGGCAACGACAAGCTGGAAGTGAAGGTGGAGAAGCTGAAAAATGAAAAGGTTTCTTCCATGATCACGCTTTCAGAGGAGACGCGCCGCATGCAGGAAATGATGAAGATGTACAATATGTACGGCATGGATCCCAATATGTTCGGCGGCTCCGAGACACTGGTGCTGAACGCGAACAACAGCCTGGTGCAGTACATTCTGAACCACAGGGATTCACAGCACACGCCCATGATGTGCGAACAGCTTTACGATCTGGCCATGCTCAGCCACGCGCCGCTGAAACCGGAGGCCATGACAAAGTTCATCGCGCGCAGCAACGAGATCATGATGCTGCTTGCCAAAGAGTGAGCACAGCAGAAAGAGGCAAATGGATGCAATCTATGATTGCGTCCTAAAAAATGGATGCAATCTATGATTGCGTCCTAAAAAATGGATGCAAGAGATGAAAAAACAACAGTGAAAAAGCAAGTATAAAAAGATCCCCGCCGTTTCCGCAGGCTTTGCGGAGGGCGGGGATCTTTCGAAATGCAGGAATACGGAAAAAGCGTGTACACCGGAATGTGCGGACAGAAAATGCATAGATCTGCATGGGCCGGACGGTGTTCCGGGCGCATTGCATGAACAGGATGTACTGTGTACCCTGGCGCGGTGTGCGCTCAGGATTCGCTCTCCACTTTTTGCAGATATTTGGTCACCATATCGTCCCACACGTGATCCAGAGACTTGTCCATGGTGAAAAAGCGCAGGGAGGTGCCGGTGGTGCAGGTGAGGCGGCCATCTTTATAGTGCAGATTTAAAAACAGTCCGTCCACATCGGCGGGAGAAAGCGGAAGGCCAGACTGGGAAAGCAGCTTTTCCACGTTCTTCGGAGCGAGGCGGAACACGATCCGAAACTCCAGGGGCGGGTTCTTTCCCTTGATCAGTTCCTTGCAGAAAGGGCGCACCTGATACCAGAAAGCATAGGCCTGCTCCGGCTCGCCTGCGGGTGCATCCTCTGTCTGAAAAAATCCTTTCTGGAAAGAACCGTCCAGCCGGAACGTGCAGAATGTGGTGAAGGAGGCCTCCGACAGAAAAAAGGCATCGAAGGCATTTCCCAGAAATAATTTGTGTGTAAAAAGTTTCAGTTCGGATATCTGAATTGCGATCATAAACCGGCGCCTTTCGTTTTCTTTCTAGTATATATCAGAAAAATGGAAATGAAAAGCAGAAAAGACTTTGCAAATAAAAATATATGTGTTATGATGATGTAGTATTGAAAACTACGTCATGATATGCAAAGAACAGCGGAATTTAAAGCGCAATGATATGCGAGGCACAGCGCTGTTTAAGATGCGGCAATATTCAAGATGCAGAGCTGTGCAAAGCGCAATGATATGAAAAGTACAATGCTATGCAGTGTGCAACGATAGGATGGGAGGTCTGCGATATGAGTTATAAGATCATTCTGGACAGCTGCGGTGAACTTACAGAGAAGATGAAGGAAGACGGCCGGTTTGCAAGCGTTCCGCTGACGATTCAGGTGGATGACCACACGATCATTGATGATGAGACGTTTGATCAGGCAGATTTCCTGAAACGTGTGGCGAAAAGCCCTAATTGTCCAAAGTCGGCCTGCCCATCGCCGGAGGCGTATAAAAACGCGTACGACTGCGGGGCGGATCACCTGTACGCCGTCACGCTCTCCGCGGAGCTGAGCGGCTCCTACAACAGCGCGGTCCTCGGCAAAAATATTTATCTGGAAGAACACCCGGAAAAAAAGGTATATGTGTTTAATTCGTGCTCCGCGTCCATCGGCGAGACGCTGGTGGGGCTGAAGATCCAGGAATGTGAAGAAGCGGGGATGCCGTTTGAAAAAGTGGTCGAGACGGTGGAGGCCTATATCGCGGAGAAGCGCACCTATTTTGTGCTGGAGAGCCTGGAGACTCTGCGAAAGAACGGGCGGCTGAGCACTATGAAGGCGTTCCTCGCCACTGCGCTCAAGATCAAGCCGGTGATGCAGGGCACGCGGAACGGAACCATAGAGCCGCTGGCACAGGTGCGCGGGATCAACAAGGCGCTGGTGCGGATGGTGGATCTTGTGGCGGAACAGGCCGAGCATCCGGAGACGAAGATCCTGGCGATCTCCCACTGTAATTGCCCGGAGCGGGCACAGATGGTGAAAGACGCGCTTCTGGCGCGCATCCGCGTGAAAGATGTGATCGTTCTTGACACGCGGGGGATCAGCAGTCTGTACGCCAATGACGGCGGGATTATTCTGGTTATATAAAATTTGTTGTAATTTCTGCGAAACTGTGTTACACTAGCAAATAGGGCAAAACATGGATGCGATCTTCGATCGCCTCCTGAGCCGGAAAGATAGATCGTATCGCAGAGGAGAATCATTATGAGTCAGGAAAAAGTTGATCGTTATAAAAAACAGAAAGCCAACAGAAAGCAGATCATGCAGAGGGAAAAGCGGGAAAAGATGCTGTGGAAGATCGGCGGCAGCGTTGTGGCCATTGCATTGGTGGCCTGGGTTGGGTTTTCTGCGTTTGACAGATTTTATGAACCGCCGCGCAAATTCTATGTGGCGGATACCGCGGCAATATCCGACTATCTGACGAATCTTGCGTCTGAGGACGCGGCCGAGGAAGTGGCGGACGCGGTGGATGAAGCGCTTGCGGGAGATGACGAAGAAACGTCTGAAGCTGTTGAGAGCGAGACGGACGCTGCAGAGAGCGAGACGGATGCAGCGGAGAGTGAGACAGACGCTGCAGAGAGTGAGACGAACGCGGCGCAGAGTGAGACAGCAGAGTCATAAGAGATAGAGACCGATGCAGCCTATGGCGGCATCGGTTTTCCAATATGAACCGGGCTGGAAATACGAAATTAGAATAGAAAGGTGAATCTACAGGAATGAAAAAAAGATGGAGACAGGTCAGAAAAGTGCTTTTTTATATTGCCATTTTTCTGCTGAGCCTGATTTCTTTTGCGCTGATCTGGACCAAGCGGAATTACAGCAACATCGGGTTTGATGAGATTATGTTTCACCTCAGCATGCCGCTGGAGGGAACAGCCAGAACATTTGTGACCAGCTTTATCAAGCGGGTTTTAGTGCCGTCTGTGTGCGTGCTGGCGGTGATCTGTGTGCTGTTCTGGATCGCGTCCAGGCCGAGGATGAAGGAGCGGATCCGGAGGCTAAAGGAAAAGTGGCACCTGGATAAGATCCCCGCGTGGGAAAAGACGTTGGCTGGCGGTGTGCTGCTTGTGGTGTGGCTTGCCCTGAATCTCTGGTATGCAAACCGCGCGTTTGCCTTTTTCGATTACGTGAAAAATCAGGTGGACACTTCTTCGTTCATTGAGGAAGAATATGTGTTCCCGGCGGATGTGCAGATCACATTCCCGGAGAAAAAGCGCAATCTGGTGTGGATCTATCTGGAATCGGCCGAGAGCAGCATGCAGGATAAGGCAAACGGCGGACTGTTCGACAGAAATGTGATACCGGAAATGACGCAGATCGCAAAAGACAACATCAGTTTTTCACAGTCCGATCTGCTGGAGGGCGCGGCGACGGTTCCGGGCACCACATGGACCATGGGCGCGCTGGTGGCGCAGACATCCGGCCTGCCGCTGAAGCTGTATATGGGCGGCTACAATGTGATGAAGGGCTACAGCACCTTTATGCCGAAAACCGTTGCGCTGGGAGATATTCTGGAAGAAGAAGGCTACCACAATTTCTTCCTGGCGGGCTCCAACTTTACGTTTGGCGGCCGCAGAAGCTACTTCCAGGAACACGGCAATTATCAGATCTGGGATTACCTCACGGCGATCAAGGAGGAAAAGATCCCTTCCGACTACAAGGTGTGGTGGGGCTTTGAAGATAAGAAACTGTACGCGTTTGCGAAGGAACAGCTGCTGAATCTGGCGCAGCAGGATGAACCGTTTAATTTCTCCATGCTGACGGTGGACACCCATCATCCCCAGGGCTATGTGTGTGATATCTGCCCGGACACCTATGACGATCAGTTCTCCAATGTGTGGGCCTGCGCTTCCGCACAGCTGAACGAATTTCTGGAATGGCTGAAGCAGCAGGACTTTTACGAAAACACCACCGTGGTGATCACCGGGGATCACTGCAGCATGAATGTGGGTTATTTCGGAGAAAAGAAGGGCGTATACAATTACTATACCGATGGCAGGACAGAGCGCAAGGTATATAATGCGATCGTGAACTGCCCCATAGAACCAGAGAAAGAGAACGGAAGACTGTTTACCACCATGGATTTCTTCCCCACGGTTCTGGCCAGTCTGGGCGCGGAAATAGAAGGGAACAGGCTGGGGCTTGGCACAAACCTGTTTTCCGGGGAGCAGACGCTGGCGGAGAAATACGGCTATGAGTACATGTTTGGGGAGCTGAGCAAGAAATCAACCTTTTATAACAAAGAATTGTTCTACCCCTAAAAAGTTTTTCTCAGATAAAAAGACGGAGCTGCCGCTTTGACGAAGGGATCTTCGCGAAGCTGCGGCTCCGTTTTCTGTGTTTCTGCATGAAATATGGTTTTGCATGAAATATGTTTACATGAAATATGTTTCTGTATGAAATATGTTTACACGAAATATATTTTACACGAAATATGTTTTACATGAGTTATGCTTCTACATGAGTTACATTTTCTGAATATTGTCCGGGATCATAAAACGGTAGATGATCTCGGCGATCCCATCGTGGTTGTTGTCGTGCTCTGTCACATAGTTCCCGTAGGGCCGCATATAATCCTGCGCGTTTTTCATAATAGCGCTGATGTGTGTGGCCTCCAGCATGGAGATGTCGTTTTCCGCGTCCCCGGCGGAGATGGTATTTTCTATGGGAACCGAAAGATGCCGACACAGTTCCCGGATGGCGCTGCCTTTGGAGACTCCTGGCAGCACAAATTCCAGATAGTTGGGGCAGGAGAAGAAGCAGTCCGCGCGCCCGCGGACTTTTTTTTCGATATACTCTTTAAAAGCGGCCAGCTTTTGCGGCGCGTCGTAGTTGATGGCGATCACCTTGTAGGGCTCCTCCGGAAGGGCAAGGCACACATCCTCCACGACCTGATAGTTCATGCGTGTGATGCCTGTGTAGGTGAGCAGTTCTGGGGCCTTTCGCTCCGCCATCACGCAGTCGCTGGAATAGGTGTGGGCGTAAATCCCGTGCCGGTACGCCTCGTCCAGGATAAAGCGCACAGTCTCAAAAGGGAGCAGGAAGCGGTGCACGGGAACTTGTCGGTGCAGGTCGTAGATACAGGCCCCGTTGAAGGTGATGGCGTAGCAGCCGTCCCCCGTAAGACCCATCTGCTGTGCAAGGTCCAGCATGCTCACCGTGGCCCGGCCGGAGGCGACCACCACCTTGTGCCCGCGCGCAATAGCGGCGTGGATGGCTTCCAGATTTCCAGGTGTGATCTGTTTTTCATCATTCAGCAGTGTTCCGTCCAGATCCAGGAACAATATTTTAGTACTGCAGGTCATTGTCTGTCTCTCCTGTCTCGAAGATTTGTGAGTATGTGATACGGGATGCGCAGATTGCCGCGCCCCGTGCCCAGGTCGATATCCGGCTTGTTCTCCCCGTGAAAATCGGAGCCGCCGGACAGCAGAAGACCATGCTGCTTTGCCATGCGGCGCACCAGGGTTTCCTCCGCCCGGGAGTGGGTGGAGTAAAGGGCTTCCACGGCCATCAGGCCGGATTTTTTCAGCACAGAGAGCAGGGCATCCATCTCGTCCTCCGAAAGATGATAGAGCATGGGATGTGCCAGCACAGGGATGCCGCCGCAGCGGCTGATCAGGTGCACCGCCTGCATGGGCGTCACCTTTTCCCGGGGCGTATAATAGGGGCAGCCCTCGCCGATAAAGCGCTGGAAAGCCTCGTGCAGTTCAGAGACATATCCGCGCTCCATAAGGTAGCGGGCAAAATGTGCTCTGGTCCAGACGGCGTCCCCGAACGCCGCGCGCATCTGTTCGTGGGAGATGTCGATGCCGCCCGCCTGCATTTTCTGTATCATCTTTTCATTTCGGACGCTGCGGGAATTTTGAAACCGCGCAAGCTGCTCTTTAAAGTCCGGGCTGCGGTGATCGAAGTCCAGCCCAACGATGTGGATTTCCTTATTTTCATAGCGGGTGGAGAACTCGATGCCGGAGATCACCTCCAGGGGAGTTCCGGCAGCGGCAGCCATCGCTTCCGACAGCCCGGCCACGGTGTCGTGGTCTGTGAGCGCAAACGCGCGCAGCCCCTTTTGCAGGGCGAGAGACACCAGCTCCGCGGGGGAGAAGGTGCCGTCTGAACAATTAGAATGTACGTGCAGATCGATCGTGTCCATAAAATCTCCTAAAAAAATTTGTTCGTGTACATTATAGCGGATATGAAGGCGGGAGGCAAGATTGTAAAATTTTGCAAAATAAAAAAAAGTGCTTGCAATTTTCCGAGAGATAGGTTATCATGTATAAGTACGGTTCGTTGGTCAAGCGGTTAAGACGCCGCCCTCTCACGGCGGAAACAGGGGTTCGATTCCCCTACGAACTGTTTTCTTTATGCTCAAAATCAGGGTTCCTATTCCCAATCGAATTTTATATGCCAACAAGAAAAGCATCGGACTGCGCGGGCCCGGTGCTTTTTTGCGGCGTGGATAAAAAAATTCAGGATTTCTTTTCTTGGCACCCGGCGGCCGCATGCGGCATTTCATACATCTCCATCGTCTCCGGATTCCGAAACTCGTGCTTCTCGTAGTATCCGATCAGCTTTTTGCCGTCCCGCAGCGCCACCATGTATACATCTTTGTTTTGTTTTTCGTTGTGGAAGGTGTACACAAGGTTATGATCCGGCGCCTCCGCGAACCAGGTCACCACCTGTTCGATGCGCTTCTGGGATTCTCCGTTGTGGCAGTGCAGCAGATTTTGCCCGATCAGCTTTGCGCCGCCCCATTTCTTATAGTGTTCTATCGCCGCCGGATTCATATAGATGATCTCGTGGCCGAGATTGCAGATTACCACTGCGCACCGGTCCTGGTCGATCACACTCTGGAAAAAAGCCGCGTACTTTTCACATTCTCCCGTCATGGATCTGTCCTCCCTTTTTTGCAAACTTCTGTCGGCCATGGACAGAAAAATTCGCTTTTTCTGTAGTATAACCCTGCGGTTGCGCGATGGCAATGGTTTTCTAACGTTTTCTGCTGAAAAAGTTTCCGCGGCTTTTACAGAAAAACAGGAAGGTCAGGAATGGCGGACCAGCTGTTCAATGTTTCTGCGCGGGCAGCCAGATCCGGAACACGGCTCCGCCGCCGGGCGCGTCCTCCACAAGGAGCTTTCCCTTATGCAGCTGCACGATCTCTTTTGCGATACACAGGCCCAGGCCAAAATGCTCTCTGCTGTTCCGGGAAACGTCCGCGCGGTAGAAGCGGTCGAAAATTTTTTTCTTATCCGCATCCGCGATGCCGGGGCCGTTGTCGGACACAGAAAATTCCAGATGTTTTTCAAAAACAGACAGTTCCAGTTCCACTCGGCCGCCCTTCGGCGTGTAGGAAAACGCGTTGTCGATCAGGACGGACAATGCCTGGTGGATGCGCTCGCCGTCCATGCGCACGGGCGAAACGGATTCATCCGGCAGCCGCACAGAAAAGTGCAGGCCGCATTTTTCCGCCTGTGGCTCGTATTTCTCATAGGTCTGGAGGAGGAGCGTGTCCGGCTCGGTGAGGACTGGATGGATGCTCCAGCTGTGGTTGTCCGAATTGGCCAGTATCAGCATATCGCTGATCAAGCGGGACATGCGGTGCCCCTCCGCCTCCATGGCATTGTAAAAGTGTTCGCGCTCCTTTGGTTCTGCAATGCGCGCCGCAGACAGGGAGGAGAGGATCACCGTGAGCGGCGAGCGCAGCTCGTGGGAGGCGCTTGCCACAAACTGCATCTGATTCTCCCTGTTTTTCAGAATGGGGCGCAGCATCCGCCCGGTAAACAGCCATGCGAGAACCGTTAAAAGCAGCCACGCGGCCAATGCCCCGCAACCAAAAAGAAACCGCTGGCGCAGAATCTGCTGGCGGACACGGTCTGCGGGATACAGGATGGCAACGTCCAGGAAACCGGACTTCCTGGGAACCGACGCGGCGCAGACGTAGTAGTCGCTGCCGTCTTCTCCTGCCATGGGAAAGGAGATCTGCTGCAGAAACACGCCCGCACTGCCGGAAGTGCCCGCGTCGAAATGATATTCCGCAGAGGCCATGTTTCGCGCCTGGGCGAACAGACGCTGTTCATCGGCGGAATGGGCGAGGGCTCCGTAGAGCAGCGGGGAGCCGTTGTCCAGGATGTCCACGGAAATGTGATAGTGATATTCCATCTGCGAGAGCCAGGACTGAGAAAGCACGGTCTGATCCTGGATATAAGAAAGAAAACTGGCCGCGTTATTCTGGAAATCCGCATAATTTTTTTCGCGGATGTTGTTTTCTGACAGCACAAGACAGATACCGGTCATAATAAACAGGATGGCCCCGATGACCAGAGAGCAGAAAAAAGATAGCCGGATGTGCAGTTTATTCAGCATGTTCCACCTCCAGGCAATAGCCCACTCCCCGCACGGTGCGGATGGAGAGCGCACAGCTCATGCTTTTTAGACGCCTGCGCAGAAAATGAATATAATTGTCCAGGTTTCCCTCCTCCACGCCGCCGTCTGGACCCCAGATCCGGGAGAGGATAAGGCTGCGGGGCATGGTCTGGCCGGGATTTCGCAAAAAAAGTTCCAGAAGGTCTCCCTCGCGCCGGGAAAGAGTACAGGTTTTGTCCCCGGCGGAAAGAGTTTTCTGCGCGCTGTCGTAGCGGACGTCCCCGCAGGCGAGAAGCTGCGTGTCCGTCCACACAGACGGGCGGCGCAGCGCGGAGCGGATGCGCGCCAGCAGTTCTTCAATGGCAAAGGGCTTGGGGATGTAATCGTCCGCGCCCATGTCCAGCCCCTCCACCCGGCTGTGCAGTTCTCCCAGGGCGCTCACCAAAAGAATAGGAGTCTGTATGCCCTCCCGGCGGGCGGTCTTTAGCACCTGTGCGCCGTCCATCCCCGGCAGCATCCGATCCAGAAGGATCAGATCGAAGGCGTTTTCCCGGATGAGGAAAAGCCCCTCCTCGCCATCGTGGCACACATCCACGGAAAAACCGCGGTGTTCTAATTGATATTTCACGGACGCGCAGAGCTGCACATCATCCTCGATCATCAAAATCCGCATAAAAAACCTCCTTAATTTTCTTAGTATAACACAGAAATCTCTATCTTTTCTCTAAAAATCCAAGGGATGCAAAACAACTTTCAATTTGACGCAAAACCTGAAATAAGTTACAATACAAGAAAATTTATCTTTTTCCGGGAACCGGAAGAAGCGGAAATAAGAAGGGACAGGGATGGGCTATGGTCAGACCGGAACCACATAAACGGATCTCAAAAATAGACGCATATTTAAACTGCGCGGAGAACTTTGCATATCGGAGCACGTGCATCAAGCGAAAGTACGGGGCAGTGATCGTAAAGGACGACGCCGTGATCTCCACGGGTTACAACGGTTCGCCGCGGGGATTTGAAAACTGCTGCGACATCGGCTACTGCCCGCGCATCCAGAAAAAGATGCACCAGGGAGAGGGCTACGGCATCTGCCGGGCCATCCACGCGGAGGCCAACGCGCTGCTGAACTGCTCCCGCGAACAGACCATGGGAGCGGATCTTTACCTGGCGGGCGTCAACCCGGAGGATGGCTCTGTGCACCGGGCCAAACCATGCCCCATGTGCGCCCGCACCATTATCCAGGCGGGTATCCGCAACGTATATCTGCGCGTGGGCGAGGGGGCGGACAACTATGAGGTCATTCCGGCCAATGAGCTGCAGTGGTACCTGGATGAGTGATCTTGGAAAAATGTTGCAAAAGGAGCCTCAAAAACAGGGAAAAATGTTGCAGAACGATATCAAAAAGTCCGGAAAAATGTTGCAGAGACATTGCAAAAACCGCGGAATAATGTTACAATGAACAGCGTATACTACAGGTGCGAGGTGAGAATATGCTGTACCGCAAGGCTTATGACCGACTTTTGGAATGGAAGGCGCAGAAGGAGAAAAAAAAGGCGCTCTGTATTTTTGGCGCGCGACAGATTGGCAAGACCACACTTATCCGCGAATTTGCAAAAAAGAACTACCGGAATTTTGCAGAACTTAATTTTGTGGCGGATACCAGCGCCGCACATATTTTTGACGGGAATCTGGATGCGGATACCATTATCACAAATCTCACGGCGTATCTGAAGACGGCTCTGGAACCCGGAAAAACACTTGTGTTGTTTGATGAGGTGCAGGAATGTCCAAACGCCCGCACCGCCATCAAATTTTTGGTGGAGGACGGGCGGTTCGACTATATGGAATCCGGTTCTCTTTTGGGGGTTCGCTATCAGGAGGTTCGCTCTTACCCGGTGGGCTTTGAAGAAATTTACCGGATGTATCCCATGGACTTTGAGGAATATCTTCTGGCAAACGGCGTGCAGAAGGCTACCATAGATTATCTGGAGTCCTGTTTCCGGGAGCGCCGCCCGGTATCAGACTCCGTGCATGAAACGCTGAAGCAGCTTTTTTTCAGCTATCTGGTGGTCGGAGGTATGCCGCAGGTGGTGCAGACCTATGTGAATACGCACGACATCGGAAAAGTGATCGCAAACCAAAAGGAAATTCTGGAACTGTATCGGCTGGATATCGCGAAGTATACGGAAAGACAGGAGAAGGTAAAGGTCAAGGCCATTTTTGACAGCATCCCGTCCCAGCTAAACGATAAAAACAGGCGCTTTTTTTTGAACAAGGTGGACGAAAACGGACGCATGAACCGCTATGAAAACAGCTTTAAATGGCTGGAGGATGCAGGAGTCGCACATGCCTGTCTGAACGTGTCGGCGCCCGTACCGCCCCTGCCGCTCAATGAAAAGCGCAGCCTTTTCAAATTATTTATGGGAGATACCGGGCTTTTGTGCGCAGCCTGTATGGAAAATGTGCAGTTTGATCTGCTGAAGGGAAATGTGGGGATTAACATGGGCAGCATACTGGAAAATGTGATGGCCCAGATGATTAAGAGCAATGGATTTTCTCTCCATTATTTTGATTCGAAGAAAACGGGAGAACTGGATTTCGTACTCCAAAACGGAACCAGGGTGGAAGTGCTGGAAATAAAATCTGGGGAGGATTATAAAAAGCACCCCTCTTTGGACAAAGCGCTTGCAGTGGAGTCCTGGGGAATCCAAAATGCGTATGTGTTTTGCCGGGGAAATATGGAACAAGAAGGGGTGGTTACGTATCTGCCCTGGTATATGATCATGTTTTTAAAACCGGCGCAGATTCCAAAGGGAATGAAGTTTGAAGTAGATCTGAGCGGACTGAACGTTTGATCCGCAAAATAAAGAGACAGCCGCAGAGCGGCCGGATGATCTTGCACACAGAACGTGTGCGGGCGCATCAGGCCGTTTTTTGGTGCATGAAACCATGCGCAAAGTGCAGAAAATCTTAATATTTTTTAGAGGCAGTTTAGAGAATGGACTGTTATTCTGACACCATGGCGGGCAGTGCATGAAAAGACAGAAGTTCGCCGGACGAATAAAAAGGAGGATTTTTGTATGACGCGAAAAATAAGGGGAAGATGTGCGGTGCTTCTCGCGGCAGCTTTGCTGCTCGGCACAGTGGGCGGCTGCGGGAAAGATCAGAAAACGGGAAGCGAGGAAGCGCAGGTGGATGTGCAGCAGACAGGCGCGGACGGACAGCAGACAGGTGCGGACGGGCAGCAGACAGAAGCGGACGCACAGCAGACAAATGCAGAAGGGCAGCAGACAGACGATCCACAGGATACAGAGCGCGAATTGCGGCAGGATACAGAGTATGACCCGGCGGCGGACGGGCTGGAGTACGCCGGGCCGCCAGCTTCCATGCAGGAAAAGGAAAAGGCGGACACCACATCGGGCCAGAGCGCGGACGCCGCCATGGGCAGATACATGGAGCGGGAACTGGCTGTGCCGGAAGGGATGAGCATGTTTGTGGCCTTTGGCACGCTGGAGGACGGCGCCTTGCGTGTATTGGGGCAAAGCAAAGCGTTGAACAGTGCCTGCGTGTGGGACTCCCGCGACAGCGGGGCTTCCTGGGAGACAACCTATGTGCTCAATGAAGTGATGGGCGCGGAGAATACGTACTGTGTCAGCGGCGCGGTGGAGCCGGACGGAAGCCTGTTCCTGTGTATGCCGGATCCATACGCGCAGGCGGAAGAAGAAACCATGGAAAATTATATTTATGGAAAAATCCTGCCGGACGGCACCTGGCAGCAGACAGACCTTGCGTTCCCGGATGACGGCTCGGATGACATGATGAGCGGATATCTGCACAAAGTGATCTGTGCGGAACCCGGAAAGATCTTTGTCAAAAAGCTGACCGGAGCGGACTGTATTTACCTTTTTGACGATACCACCGGCGAACTGCTGGCCACATACAACCAGGAGGACGCCTATGTGGACTATTTTGAAAAAGCAGGCGGAGCGATCTATGCGTTCGGAACGAAAGATATTCTGGCCTTTGACTGTGCCACGGGGGAGCAGCGGGCGGAAGATGCGGTGCTGACCGAAGAAATTGCGTCCGATCAGAGAAACCTGACAGTTATCAGCAGCGATACCTTCCCCACCGTGATGTGTGATGGCGCGCAGGACGGGGAAGTCTATTATGCCACCAGGGACGGCATTTTCCGGTATGTTTCCGGCGGGAGTGTGGTGGAGCAGGTGGTGGACGGGAACCTGAGTTCCCTTGCGAAGCCGAGCGTGATGCTGTACTCGCTGCAGAGCCTGCAGGACGGGGCTTTTTTGCTGGCCGTGCGCGATGACAGCAGCATCAAATTTCTGCGCTATCTGTATGACGCTTCCGCGCCCACTGTGCCGGACACAAAACTGAGGATCTATTCGCTCAATGAAAACAAACAGATCCGGCAGGCGGTCTCCATGTTCCAGGCCCGCAATCCGCATTATTATGTAAACTATGAGGTGGGGATGTCGGGGCAGGACGCGGTGACGGCATCGGACGCCCTGCGCACGTTGAACACAGAGATCATGGCGGGCAGCGGGCCGGATATTCTGGTGCTGGACGGCATGCCCATCCAGTCGTATATCGAGCGGGGCATCCTGCAGGACATCAGCGATGTGGTGCAGGAGATCAAAGACACAGACGGCCTCTATGAGAATATCACAAATGCTTATGAGACGGACGGCGGGCTGTACGCAGTGCCAAGCCGCTTTAAGGTGCCGGTCGTGGTCGGGGATCCGGACATTCTGGCGCAGATCACCAGTCTGACATCTCTGGGAGAAACGGCGCAGAAACTGCGGGAGGAAGATCCGGATATCCAGGAGATCGTTGGCTTCAGCAATATTTACTGGACGGTGCGCACATATTATGAGGCGTATTCCGCCGGGCTTTTAAAGGAGGACGGAAGCTTTGACGGGGAGGAGCTGGAAAACTTTATCCGACAGATGAAAACCCTGCTGGAACTGAATCATTATTCGGATGAGCAGGCGGGAGCCGTCTACACCACAACCCTGCAGGAGGGTGAGGAAGGCTATGACTTTACCAGCATCCTTTCCATGACGAACTTCTTTTTAGGGGAGGAGAAGATAGAGCAGGCAAATCTGAACAGCGGGTTTCAGCTGCAGAATTTCCTGGCGGCTGCCGAAAAGATCGGGCCGATCACCTACCACACCACACCCTATATGGACGGAAATGTTTTTGTGCCGTGCCTCGTTATGGGAGTCAGCAGTCAGAGCGCAGAGCAGGAGGGCGCCAAAGAGTTTGTGCGGTTCCTGTTCTCCCAAAGCGCGCAGGCCGAAAATCAGAGCGGCGGTTTTCCGGTAAATCGGGCCGGCATGGCAGAGGAATTGGGCGCCGCGCCCACAGAGGCCGTTTCCGGCACTGGCTTTACCTATCGAAAAGAGGACGGGACGATGGTAGATGTCTCCTACGATGTGATGGGGCTTTCGGACGAGGAAAAAGAAAACTTTTTGAATATTGTGGAGAGTCTGGATACGCCAGCCCTCACTGACGGGGTGGTGGAGGATCTGGTGACCACCCAGACGGCGGAGTGCCTGGCGGGACATCTTTCCGTGGAGGACGCCGTCCACGCCATCGAGCAGAAAATGAACCTGTATCTGCAGGAGTAGCTGCCTTATGGCAAAAAGAACAGGCAGACACAAGAGGAATAGAGAGCGGCGGCAGTGGGAAGGGCTGGTATTTCTCCTTCCCAGCCTGACCGGCGTAACGGTGTTTATCCTGCTGCCGTTCGCGGATGTGGTGCGCCGCTCCTTCACATCCGTGCTGGGCGCGTTCACCGGCCTGAAAAATTATCAGACCGTTCTGCACAACAGCGCTTTTTTGCGGGCCGCAATTAACACGGGGAAATTTACGGCGGTGTGCATCCCGCTGCTGCTGGGAATCTCGCTGCTTGCGGCGGTGCTCCTGCAGGGACAGAAAAAGCTGGGCAGTGCATTAAAAAGCGCGTACCTGCTTCCCATGGCGATCCCCGTGGCCTCGGTGGTGCTCTTGTGGAAAGTGCTGTTTATGCGAAACGGACTTCTAAACGGCTTTCTGGCGTGGTTTGGCGCAGAGCCCGTGGACTGGATGAACAGCGGCAGCGCGTTTTACGTCCTGGTCTTCAGCTATCTTTGGAAAAATCTGGGATACGATGTGATCCTGTGGCTGGCGGGCCTTGCCGGTATTCCTGAAGAAATCTATGAGGCGGCGCGGGTGGACGGAGCGGGGGAGTGGCGCATATTTGTCAGCATCACCATGCCGAACCTGCTGCCTTCTCTGTACACCATCGCCGTGCTCTCGTTTTTAAATTCCTTTAAGGCGTTCCGGGAAGCGTACCTGGTTGCGGGGGACTATCCCCACGAGAGCATTTATCTGATGCAGCATTTGTTTAACAACTGGTTCCGGGATCTGGCGCTGGACAAGATGGCCGCGGCGGCGGTGCTGACGGCGGCGGTGATTCTGGCGCTGGTGCTGATCCTGCAGCGGGCATGGGAGAGGGAGTAAAGATATGAGAAAAAAACTGGCGCTGATCCCGCTTGGTCTTCTGGCGGCCCTGTGCTGCTGCCCCATTTTATTTTTGCTGGCGGGCATGCTGATGGATAAGGGAGAATTAACGTCCTGCCTGGGCGCCGTGATACGGGGGACAGACGGCTTTGCCGCGTGGCGGCTGCTGCCGCGGTATCCCACACTGGAAAATGTGATAGAGCTTCTTCTGGATTCACCCCAGTTTTTTGTGATGTTCTGGAACGCTGTGCGCATTACGGCGGGCGTCCTGGCGGGGCAGCTCCTTGTGGGCGTGCCCGCGGCGTGGGGGCTTGCGCGCTTCCGCTTTCCGGGGAAACGGGCGCTCTACACACTATATATTATTTTGATGATGATGCCCTTTCAGGTGCGCATGCTCTCGGACTATCTGGTGCTGGACCGCCTGCATCTGCTGGACAGCCATCTGGGGATCATCCTCCCCGCGGCGTTTTCTACCTTTCCGGTGTTTATCATGTACCGGTTTTTTGGCGGCATCCCGGAGGCGGTGATCGAGTCCGCAAAGCTGGACGGCGCGGGCCCGTGGCAGATCTTCCTGTTCATCGGAGTGCCGCTGGGCGCGGGCGGGATCGTGTCCGCCCTGGTGCTGGGATTTCTGGAATACTGGAACCTGATCGAGCAGCCGCTCACATTTTTGAAGGACAAGACCCTGTGGCCGCTGTCGCTCTATCTGCCGAACATCGGTCTGGAGCGCGCGGGGGTTGCCTTTGCGTCCTCCGTGGCGGCGCTGGTACCGGCGGTGCTGGTGTTTCTTCTGGGACAGGATTATCTGGAACAGGGCATCGCGGCGGCAGCGGTGAAAGAGTAGAAAAAGCTGTGAGGCAGAAAGAGTGGGGAGTACAATGAAAAAAAGGATCGCGGGAATATTTGCAGGTTTTTTGGCGCTGATGCTGCTTTTTACGTTTTTGTCCCGCGCGGCGGACAGTGTGTCTGTCGCAAAAGTGACTGTGCAGGCACCGCAGAAAGGAAAGATCACCCACAGCGTGAGCGGCAGCGGGAAAGTGGTGCAGAACCGGGAGCAGGCGGTTTCGGTGCTGGCTGACCAGGTGGTGCAGACCATTTATGTGGAGGAGGGGCAGCAGGTATCCGCGGGGGATGTGCTTTTCGCGGTGGATATGGAAGTGCTGCGGGAACAGATCCTGGAGAAAAAACAGGAAATGGAAATTGCCGATCTGCAGTCAAGAGATAAACAGAGCAGCCTGGAGGCGCAGGAAAAAAAGGATGAGCTGGCAAAAAGCAGGGCCGAGGAGGACTACGGATTGGCCGCCGGAAAAGGGAACACCGCCGTAGGGCGCGCGGCGCGGGAGCTGAACAACGCGCGGGCAAAGCTGCAGGCGCTGGAACAGACGCCGGGCGGCTCCGCGGAAAGCGGCGTGCAGGCAGTGCTGCAAAAGGCGTGTGAGCAGAAGCAGCTGGAGTACGAACTGGCCGTGGAGTACAAAGAAGAACTGGAAAAGGAGATCGATGATCTGGTGGAGCGCGCCATTGCCCAGGCAAAGGGAGAGACGCCAGCGCGCGCGAATCTTGTCCCTGCGGCAAGAGAAAACCACACTGCGGCCTGGAGCGCGGAGCAGGAAATGACAGAACAGAATGTAGCAGAGCAGGCAATGGCAATGCAGACAATGGCGTCAGAACAGGCAATGACAGAACAGAAAACGACAGCGGAACAGGCATTGACAGCCGAACAGACAATGGCACAGCAGACGGCAGCGGCAGAGCAGGCAATGACGGAGCAGACAGCAGCGGCAGAGCAGGCAATGACGGAGCAGACAGCAGCGGCAGAGCAGGCAATGACGGAGCAGACAGCAGCGGCAGA
>CANRKY010000028.1 GCA_947631355.1 uncultured Marvinbryantia sp. | reverse complement strand
GCGGCACAAAGGACAGCGCCTACTACTTCTCCACCTACAACGCGCCGGACAAGAACCCCATCCGGAACGACCGCCCCAAAATTATGATCCTGGGCGGCGGCCCCAACCGCATCGGGCAGGGCATCGAGTTCGACTACTGCTGCGTACACGCGTCCCTGGCGCTGAAAAAACTGGGCTTTGAGACTATCATTGTCAACTGCAACCCGGAGACGGTTTCCACCGACTATGACACCTCGGACAAACTGTACTTTGAGCCGCTCACACTGGAAGATGTGCTGAGCATTTATAAAAAAGAACAGCCCCTGGGCGTGATCGCTCAGTTCGGCGGTCAGACGCCGCTGAACCTCGCCGCGGAATTGGAGAAAAACGGCGTGAAGATCCTGGGGACTTCCCCGTCTGTGATCGACCTGGCGGAAGACCGCGATCAGTTCCGCGCCATGATGGAAAAACTGAACATTCCCATGCCGGAATCCGGGATGGCCACCACCGTGGAAGAAGCCCTGGCTATCGCTGCCCAGATCGGCTATCCCGTGATGGTGCGCCCCTCCTACGTGCTGGGCGGACGCGGCATGGAAGTTGTCTACGATGACGAGAGCATGACAGAATACATGAACGCGGCCGTGGGCGTGACTCCGGATCGTCCCATCCTGATCGACCGGTTCCTGAACCACGCCATGGAGTGCGAGGCGGACGCCATCAGCGACGGCACCCACGCGTTTGTGCCCGCCGTCATGGAGCACATCGAGCTGGCCGGCGTTCACTCCGGCGACAGCGCCTGCATCATCCCCTCCGTGCACATCTCTCCGGAAAACGTGGAGACGATCAAAGAATACACCCGCCGGATCGCGGAAGAAATGCACGTGCGCGGCCTGATGAACATGCAGTACGCCATTGAGAACGGCAGAGTGTACGTGCTGGAGGCAAACCCGCGGGCATCCCGCACCGTGCCGCTGGTATCCAAGGTGTGCAACATCCGCATGGTGCCGCTGGCCACAGACATCATCACCTCCGAGCTGACCGGGCGCCCCTCGCCCGTGCCGGCCTTAAAAGAACAGGAAATCCCGAACTACGGCGTGAAAGAAGCCGTGTTCCCGTTCAATATGTTCCAGGAAGTGGACCCGATCCTGGGGCCGGAAATGCGCTCCACCGGCGAAGTGCTGGGGCTTTCCCGCTCCTACGGCGAGGCGTTTTACAAAGCGCAGGAGGCCACACAGTCCAAGCTGCCGCTGGAAGGAACGGTGCTCATCTCCGTGAACCGCAAAGACAAGGCGGAAGTGGCGGAAGTGGCAAAGAAATTTGCAGAGTGCGGGTTCCGGATCGTGGCGACCGGCACCACCTGCGACCTGATCAACGAGGCGGGGATCGCCGCCGAGAAAGTGAAGAAGCTGTATGAGGGCCGCCCCAACATCCTGGACATGATCACCAACGGCCAGATCGACCTGATCGTAAACTCCCCGGTGGGCAAAGACAGCGTGCACGATGACAGCTACCTGCGAAAGGCCGCCATCAAGGCAAAGATCCCGTACATGACCACCATCGCGGCGGCAAGAGCCACCGCGGAGGGCATCCATTATGTGAAGACCCACAAGACCAGCGAAGTGAAATCCCTGCAGATGCTGCACAGCGAGATCCACGACCTGGCATAACCGGGCAGATTCCCATTTTATTTTCGGATCCGTCCGGCGGATCCGGAAGTTTCCCGCTAAGAGAGGAGGTATTTTATGGAACACGCAAACCCGCTGCTTCGCGGCAATGACACGACACACAGATTCATTACCATCGGCGAGATCATGCTGCGCCTGACGCCGCCCAACTATGAAAAGATCCGCATGGCCACTTCGTTCGAAGCGAGCTATGGCGGAAGCGAGGCCAACATCGCGCTGGCTCTGGCAAATCTGGGCGTAGACAGCACGTTCTTTTCCGTGGTGCCCAACAACAGTCTGGGGAAAAGCGCCATCCGTATGCTCCGCAGCAACGATGTGCACTGCACGCCGGTCATTTTGAGCACCCCGGAGGAAACCCCCACGCACCGTCTGGGCAGCTATTATCTGGAGACGGGGTACGGCATCCGCGCCAGCAAGGTGATCTACGACCGCAAAAACAGCGCCATCACAGAATATGATTTCAAAAAAGTAGATATCCCCGCCCTGCTGGACGGCTTCACCTGGCTGCATTTAAGCGGGATCACCCCGGCTTTAGGGCCAAACTGCAGAGAACTGATCCTGGACGCGCTGAAGGCCGCCAAAGAAAAGGGGCTGACTGTCAGCTTTGACGGAAATTTCCGCAGCAAGCTGTGGACCTGGGAGGAAGCCCGCGATTTCTGCACGGAGTGCCTGCCGTATGTGGACGTTCTTTTCGGCATCGAGCCCTATCATCTGTGGCGGGACGAAAACGACCACGGCAAGGGCGACTACAAGGACGGCGTTCCCCTGCAGCCCAGCTACGAGCAGCAGGATGAAGTCTTTCAGGCCTTTATCGCCCGCTACCCGAACATCAAGTGCATTGCCCGCCATGTGCGCTATGCCCACAGCGGAAGCGAAAACAGCCTGAAGGCCTTTATGTGGTACGAGGGCCACACCTTCGAGAGCAAGCTGTTCACGTTTAATGTGCTGGACCGCGTGGGCGGCGGCGACGCCTTCGCCAGCGGGTTCATCTATGCCATGATGCACGGCTACCGCCCCATGGACATGATAAACTTTGCGGTGGCCAGCAGCGTGATCAAACACACCATCCGCGGCGATGCAAATATCACGGACGATGTGTCCGCCATTCAGAATCTGATGAATATGAATTACGATATTAAGCGGTAAATATGGATGCGCGAAACCGGCTGTGCGTGAAACAAGCAATGCATGAAACAGGCAATGCGTGAAACAGGCGATGTGTGAAACAAGCGATGCGTGAAACAAGCGATGCGTGAAACAAGCGATGCGTGAAACAAGCGATGCGTGAAACAAGCGATTTGCGAAACCGGAGATATAACGCGCAAAATGGAAGATTTTAATAGTGCACCTTGAGTAGGCACAGCCCCTCCGGCGGCATCAGATACCCCGCCTCGGAACGCTTTTTTGCTTCCAGCAGCGGGACCATGCTTTCCGGGCTGCGCTTCCCATACCCCACCTCCAGCAGCGTGCCGGTAAGGATGCGCACCATGTACCGCAAAAAACCGTCCCCCTGATAGGTGAATGTCAGATACGATCCACTGTGTGCGATCTCAATCGATGTGAGCGTGCGCACAGTGGATTTTTTCATCTTCGGATTCCCGCAAAAGCTCGCGAAATCATGCGTGCCGATCAGATGATCGGCCGCTTTTCGCATCTGCTCCACATCCGGCTGCCGTTCCAGCACATGCACATACCTGCGGTTAAAAACCGGTTTCAGCGGCCCGCTGTAGCAGGTGTAACAATAGGTCTTCCCCACCGCGTTGTACCGGGCGTGGAAGCGGTCCGAAGCGATCTTTACCTCGCGCACACAGATGTCCTCCGGCAGATACCGGTTCAGATAATCGCGGATCTCCGTCTCCGTCTTTTCCGTATCCAAATGTACGTTCGCCGTCATGCCCTTTGCATGCACGCCGGCATCCGTGCGCCCCGCTCCCGTGATATTCACTGGCTCGTCCATCATGCGGGCAAGCACCGTCTCTATTTTTCCCTCGATCGTCATATCCGTATCCGGTTTTGCCTCCCAGCCGTGATAGCGGGTGCCGTCATAAGATATGAGCAGTTTGTAATTTTGCTTCATATGGTCTCCATTGTCCTTTTCTTCCGGATTTCCCGGATTTCTGCAAAGTATTTGCCACACCCTTATTCTACCAGCCCTCCCCGGTTTTGTTAACCCTCTTTTCCCAAACCGGCAAAAATCCGGCAGAAACGTTTCCCATCCGCAAAGAAATTTTTTTGCGCGGGACGAAAAACATTTCTTGAACAGGATGCAAAAATCTGTATGTTTTTTCCTTTCGATGTGATATGATGAGATAAAACATAACGTGCTGCAATACATTACATCAACCATAAAAAGGAGGAGCAGACCATGACTTTTTCTATTGAAAAAAATGCCCTTGTGTTTTACCGCCAGGGCGAAATGTGCCGGATCGAAGCCTGGGGCAAAGATTCTTTCCGCGTGCGTTCCACTATGCTGGGAACATTCACCGGAAACGACTGGGCGCTTACCGAACCGGTTGCCCCATCAGACGTCCAGGTCTATGTGGAGAATGTAGACCACTGGGTGGGGGACGGCACCATCGACCAGCGCGAGATTGCCACCATCGTCAACGGGCGTCTCAAAGCAGTGGTAAATTTTGTGGGTATCATCACTTTTTACCGGGACGACCGGCAGATTCTCCGGGAATACTACCGCTCCTATGACGGAACCCTCTCCAGAGAGAGCCGCTGTCTGAAAGTGATCAACCGCGAGTGGAAAGGCAATATCGGCGGAAGCGAATTTTGCCTGAACCTGAAATTCGAGAGCAATGACGGGGAAAAGATCTTCGGTATGGGGCAGTACCAGCAGTCCTATCTGGATCTGAAGGGCTGCACTCTAGAGCTCGCCCAGCGCAATTCACAGATCTCCGTTCCCTTTGCCGTTTCCTCTCTGGGCTACGGTTTTCTCTGGAACAACCCCGCCGTGGGCCGCGTGACGTTCGGCAAGAACTACACGGAATGGATCGCGCGGGCAACCAGGGAAATGGACTATTGGATCACCGCAGCCGATGGGCCCCGACAGATCCTGGAAAATTATACCGGCGTGACCGGCCGCGCAGAAATGTTCCCGGAGGATCTGATGGGACTGTGGCAGTGCAAGCTGCGCTACCGCACCCAGGACGAAGTGCTCCAGGTGGCCCGCCAGTACCAGAAAGAGGGCATCAAGATCGATCAGATCGTCATTGATTTCTTCCACTGGACGGTGCAGGGCGACTGGAAATTTGACAAAACATACTGGCCGGATCCCAAGGCTATGGTGGACGAGCTGCACTCCATGGGCATCAAAGTGATCGTGTCCATCTGGCCCTCCGTGGACCGCAAGAGTGAGAACTTTGGCCCCATGATGGAAAAGGGGCTTTTGATCCGCACAGAGCGCGGCGCGGCCCAGACCTACGACTATCAGGGGGACTGCGTGGAGATCGATGTGTTTAACCCGGAAACCCGCAAGTATGTGTGGGAAGTGTGCAAAAGGAATTACTATGATTTCGGCATCGACGCGTTCTGGCTGGACAACTCCGAGCCGGACTACGGCGTGTACGATTTTGAAAACTACCGCTACTCTGCAGGCCCGGCCCTTGCCGTCAGCAACCTGTACCCGCAGATGTACAGCCGCGTTTTCTACGATGAAATGAGCAGGCTGAGCAAGGGCCCGGTGGTCAATCTTCTGCGCTGCGGATGGGCGGGCTCCCAGAAATACGGAAATGTAATCTGGTCCGGCGATGTGCCCAGCACGTTTGAGGCGTTTGCCGACCAGATCCAGTGCGGTCTGAACATGGGGCTTGCGGGGATTCCCTGGTGGACCACCGACATCGGCGGCTTTATGACGGACGATGTGAACGATCCGGACTTCCGGCAGCTTTTAATCCGCTGGTACCAGTTTGCCGTGTATTCCGCTGTGTTCCGCATGCACGGGGACAGAGGCCCCTACAACATTCCGCCGCTGGACGACCGCGACTGGGGCGGCGGCTATCTGCACACCGGCCAGCCCAACGAGCTGTGGAGCTATGGGGAGGACAACTACGCCATTATGAAAAAGTATTACGACATCCGTATTTCCATGCACGACTACATCAAGAAACTGTATGAGGAAGCGCACATCAACGGCTCTCCGCTGATCCGCACCATGTTTTATGAGTTCCCGGAGGACGCGAAGTGCTGGGAACTGCAGGATCAATATATGTTCGGCGACCGTTATCTGGTGGCGCCGATCCTGCACCTGAACCAGTTCTCCCGCCCGGTATACCTACCGGCCGGCAAGTGGAAGCTGACCTCCACCGGAGAAATATTTGACGGGGAAACCACCGTCACCGTGGACGCGCCCATTGAATACATGCCGGTATTCGAGCGGTGCTAGGGCGCTCAATCGCTGAAACGCTTCACAACAGAAGTGTTTCACAGCGTAAGTGCCAATCGTATCATTGTTCGATTGTATAAATGCTCGATGGCGGAAATGTTCGATAACAGAAATGTTCGATGACAGAAATGTTTGATGACAGGAATGTTTGATGACAGGAATGTTTGATGACAGGAATGTTTGATGACAGGAATGTTTGATGACAGAAGCGGAAGCTACCGCAATATGGCAGCCTCCGCTATGTTGTGTCTCTGTCTCAGTGTTCATCCCGCAAAACGTATGATCGTCCCGCTGATTACATGATCATCCCGCTGATCACACGATCATCCCGTAAACTTCTCTTTCTCAATTCAAGATCCACACTCCAAGATTCAGATACCCCGCAAACGCTGTCCACACCAGGTAGGGAATCAGCAGCCGGGCCGCCATCCCGGAAATCCTCCGAAACAGCGCCCATGTATAAAAAACCAGTCCCCACAGCAGGAGCAGCCATAACAGCGAAAAGAAAAACCACTGAAAATTAAAAAAGAAAACCGGCCAGAAAAAATTTACGGCCAGCTGTGCGCCGTAAACCTGCAGGGCCTTATCTGTATATATCCGCCTGGCGCCGGACGTGAGGATCAGGTAAGACGCCACGCCCATGCACAAATAAAGCACTGTCCAGACAACGGGAAACAGCCATCCCGGCGGAGACAGCGGCGGTTTGCGCAGTAAAGCAAACAGATCCGCCCCATCACGGGTGATGAATCCCGCCAGAGCGCCCAGCGCCAATGGAATTGCAACACAAATTATCAGTATCTTTTTTTCTGTCTTCAAATTTTTCCCTCCCGACCACTTTTACAAACTGCCGCTCTTTTAGTCCCGATGTTCCGCGTTGAAAATCCTGCGCGTTTTCGGACAGACCAACTGTTTTTGCGGATCTCTATACAATAAAATATGAATCCCTTCTTTTTCCCAGAACAATTTCCGCATCATGTAAACATCACGGATAATTTTTTTCGGTTCCGGGCAAACTACAGGAAACATAAAACGGAGGTGATAATCGTGGAAAACAGAGATACTGTCTGTCTGTTGAAAGAATGTAATGCAGGTTCCAAAATGGCCGTTTCTTCTATCAACGATGTGCTGGACAAGGTAAAAAGCGCAGATATGAAGCAGCTTTTGACCGAGAGCAAAAGTCATCACGAAAAATTATGTGACGAGATTCACACCCTTCTCTCCCGTCACGACAGCGAAGAAAAGGATCCGAATCCCATTGCCAAAGGGATGTCCTGGATGAAAACAAATGTAAAACTGACCATGGATGCCAGCGATGCCACCGTGGCGGATCTGATGACGGACGGATGCCACATGGGCGTAAAGTCGCTCCACAAATATCTCAATGAGTATCAGGCTGCCGACCATACTTCCAAAGATATCTGCAACCGCCTGATCGACATTGAGGAACAGCTCTGTAAAGGGCTGGAAAGCTATCTGTAAAGCAGACGGCAGATCAAGCCGCAAAACAAGTTACAGAACAAACCGCAAAAAAACTGCAAGGCAAACTGCCAGAAAAGCTGCAGGCTAATCTGCAAAAAGCTACAGGGCAAACTGCCAGAAAAGCTGCAGAGCAAACTGCAAAGTATGCTGCAAAAAGGCGCTGGAGAAACTGCCGTCCCGCACGGAAGTTCCCAGCGCCTTATATGTCTTATATGCTTTATATTTCTTGTGTATCTTGTGCGTTTTGTGTGTCCCGCAGAGGCCCTGTCCAGTCCCCTTCCGCAGCAGTCTCCCTACATTTTATCGCTTCACAAAGTATTCCTCGTACCACACCAGGAAGGTATAGATGGTCCAAACTTTCCGCCAGTTGTCGGAATTTCCGCCCACATAATCATCAAAGATCGCTTGGATTTCTTCTGTGCGGAAAAACTTTGCGGCTGTCTCGCTGGAAAATTTTTCCCGCACATCCTGGTTGTAGCGGTCGTCCGCCATCCAGATGCGTATCGGCACAATGAATCCCAGCTTCTTCCGGTACGCCACTTCCTCCGGCAGCACCTTTGCGGCCGCCGCGCGGAACGCCACTTTATTCTGTTCCGCATTTACTTTATAGCGGGCGGGGATGCGGGCGGCAATGTCAAAAATGCGCCGGTCAGTGAGGGGCATGCGGATCTCCAGTCCGGCCGCCGTGCTCATCTTGTCCACGTTCAGGTAAATGTCCCCCTCCAGCCAAATCTGAATGTCCACGTCCGACATTTTTGTCAGCGGATCCAGCCCCTCGGTCTCCTCATAAATATCTTTTACCAGCCCGATGGGCAGGATGTCTTCCCGATAATTCCGAAGGATGCGCTTTTTCTCATCTTCCTTCATAATATTGGTATTTCCCACATAAAACGTTTTCAGATTCTCCCCGTATCGCTCCGCGTTGCGGTACATATTGTATCCGCCGAAAAATTCATCGGAACCCTCGCCGGAATAACAGATGTCCGCTATTTTAGCCGTCTCCTTGCAGGCGATGGTAAAGGCGATCGCTGAGGCGTCTCCCAGCGGCTGCTCCATGTGATACATCACATAAGGTACAATGGCAAAATATTCTTCCGGCGTGATCAGGCACCTTGTGTTCTCCCGTCCGAGATACGCTGCCGTCTGGGCCGCCAGTACGGATTCATCAAAGCGCTCCTCCTCATAGCCGCAGGAGCCGGTCATCTGCACATCGGACATGGCGACCACATAGGAGGAATCCACGCCGCCGGACAGAAACGCCGCCGCATTTTCCTCTTTTGTCTTTACCTCCGGCATGATCTTTGCAAGCGTATCGTGAATTTCCTGCGCCCAGTCCTCCAGCGATCTGCTCTCATCCGGGCAAAATTCCGGTTTCCAGTAGCGCTCGATCCGCAGTTCCCCGTTTTTCCAGACCAGGAAACGCCCGGGCATCAGCTTTTTCACGCCCTTAAAGAACGTATCCTCCCCCGCCACATAAGTCAGGCTCAGATAGATCTGCAGCATTTCCTCGTTCAGCTCTTTCACAAATCCGGGCTGTTCCATGATCTGCCGGATCATGGTGCCATACAGCAGCCTGCCGTCCGCGGTCTGATAATAATAAAACGGCTTTGTGCCGAAGGGATCGCGCAGGCAGAAAAGTTCCTGTCTGTCTTCATCCCACAGGGCGAACGCAAACATCCCGTGCATATGCTCCGCCATGGCATGTCCCCATGTCTCATATGCTTTCACGAGAATTTCCCGCTCCTTTTCTTCTCTGGAAAGGGCCGGATCAACGCCCAGTTCCCGGCACAACGCCTCCCAGTTGCGGATATGTCCTCTGTATTCTTTCACATTTATCATAAGTAACCCTCTTTTCCCTGATCTCTTTTCCTGATCGAGATTTCTTAGCTTTGGTCAAAATTTCCTAACCCTGACTAATATTTCTTAAACTTGATCGAAATTTTTAAACCCTGACTAATATTTCTTAGACTTGATCGAAATTTTTTAACCCTGACTGAAAAAAGAAAATACCGCTTTCCAATATCTGCACAGCACATTTCGGGGAGAATTAAAAATCTCATGCTTGCTCCCCGGCATATACAACATTTTGGCGGTAGTGTTCCCCGCCTTTTTTATCTTCCCCGCAAAGCGAACCTGCTCTTTCGCGCACACAAACCCGTCCTCCTGCGCCTGGAAGATCAAAAGCGGCGTAGCGATCTTTTTCCATCCCTCGCGCTGCAGATAGGCGTTCAGCTTTCCCGCCTCGCGCAGCCAGCCGCAGGACGCCCCGCTCATCTGATAGAGCGGCTCTCTCCTGCGCTTTTCCTGGTAAAAATCAAACCGTTCCCGACAGGTGGCAGCGCTGGTCTCAAACGTTTCTCCATCGTCAAAAGCGTGCTGGCCGGGCACATACGTTTCTTGCTTTCCCAAAAGGCAGAGAACCGAGACGATCATCTTTGCGATCGGCCAAGGGATCCCTCCCGTGAGGGGCCGGATCATGGGCGAGGACAGCACGGCTCTCTGAAAAAATCCGGGTCTTTCCGCCAGCACCGCGGCGGCGATCCCGCCGCCCATAGAATGTCCATACAGGAACCGCGGCAGATCTGGCTGCTCCTTTTCCGCTATCTCCGCCACAGCCAGCACATCCTTTACATAGCGCAGATAACTGTCTGTGTGCACCAGCGACAGATCTTCCACCAGCCGGTAGCTGCGGCCGTGCCCGCAGTGTTCCGGCATATATACATGATATTGTTTCTTTAAAAAGTAATATATGATTTCTTCGTATTTTTCCGCCGTCTCCGTAAATCCGTGAGAGATCACCACGATCCCCGCGGCATCGTCCGCCAGGTAGCGCTCATAGTACAGTTCTCTGCCCGGCTCACGCTCCAGGCGGAACACACTTTTTCGCTCCAGAAGATAGGGTTCCACCTTCTGCCGCATCTGCATGTCATAGTCTTTTTCCTGTAAGATCAGTTTTTCCATGATGGCTTATTCCTTTCAGGTACGAACACGTGCTCCGGCTTGTTCCTATTTCTCAGTTTGCGCCAGATGCCAATGTCCTGCTAAATAGTGTACCATTTTCGTTTGCAAAGCACAAGTCCTGATACACACGGGGTAAGTGATTGATACACACAGTGATAAGTGCTTGATAAATAATCAAAACTATTGACATGATCCATACATGTTTTTATAGTCTCCCTTGATACGTTATCAGTACGTGGTCTAAGTTGCAGAACATGAAGAAAGAAAAATAGATGATGCAAAAACAGCAGTCACTGAAATGTACACAGTTTTGTAACATGAACGTGGCTGCTGCTTTTACATCCTATTAACGACCTCTTTTGTATCATTTGCTAATTTTCACATAATTCTCGATTCTTTTTTTTAATCACTGATCTGAATATTGATCGGAAGTCCTACTCGCATAAAATATCGCGCAAACGCTTGTGACAGATGCTCCCTATAAGGGGGACATAATCTCAACCTTTTTCCATTCCTTTTCGCAATCTCGCGCGCAATCTCCACCGGAACACTAAATATATCCTTAAAATTAATAATGTAATAGTCCTGAGAAAACTCCTCAGATTTATACTCATTTATAATATGTAATGCATTCTGCTGCCCTTTTATTATTCCCTCAATATTCTTCTTTATTTCTTTCTCATTTCTGCCCTGATTGCGTTGTATTTGTTCAAAATCACTCTTTGCCGTAATTGCACATAATATGATGTTATCTACCTTTTTATTTGCAATATCGCATGCCTGTGTCAATATAATGCCATCAATTGTTGCTATCTCGGCTTGGACATTCTGGCCAGGTTCAGTAATATCAAATTCCTTAAGAATCGGAACCGGGCAATTTAATACTATATCACCTTGGGTAATATCCGCACTATTTTCTTGTAATTCAAACCATGGATATTCCATTAAATCTCCTCGTATTCTTCCTCAAAATCGAAATTTGAGATGTGCTTAGTAATTTTTGTGATTTCAAGATTTACTTTGATCTTTTCATGTTGTTGGACAAAATCAGACCTTTTTTCCATTGAAACAATATCCCCTACAGCCTGCCTTGAGAGCATCGAGGAATTACATACAGTACTATCGTTCAAAGAATAATTATGGGCCTCATGATAATAGTTAGGCATAATATTCATTGTGGTAATAGATTGACTCGAAATGCTGGAAGACATTGTTATTAGTCCAAATGCTGCCACAAAACCAATACTGGATATTTTTTTCATTCCCAACTGTTCCTGTGACATGTAATCACTCCCATCTATTAATATGCTCAATTAACAATGAGAAAATAGTATCTACATCCGTTGAACACTCATCAATCGAATTTTTCTTATTCTGATATATATACTGATAACGATTATTTATATCTGTTACTAAAGATATTCCTTCTGACACTAATACACCATTTACAAGCTCAAATAAATTTGGAGCAACGCCTTGTCTACCCTGAAATTCCTTGTAAGTGCCAATCTGCTGGTTAATAAAGAATTTCTGTTTTTCAACAAACGCTATATTCCTTGAAGCTTCATATAAATTATCCTCCGGAACATTCTTTCCTAAATATGGCCTAATAAATTCAATAGGTTTTTGTTCTCCAATATTGAGGCGAGCATTATACGTTATTCCGCAGAATAAATACTCCTTAATGTTTATTCTTTTTAACAGATCAATAATAAGGTTCACACGTTTTTTAATGTATTGCTGAGTCTTCGTAAAATCATTCAAAAAATCATTATCAAAGTTTACTAAAAAATCAACAGATATCTGCGAAAAACTAATCTGACTATGACCGTTTTTTGAATATAAAATAATCCTTGGTGCTTCTGGTGCGATTTCATCTGGCAAAGGAGTCATCTGTGGAATTCCATAATAACGCTGAAGAAAATCTTCTATTTCATTTACAAATCTTCTTATCTTCACTTGTAAATCATATTTGAGCGAAAATTGCGCCTGGACATACTTCATCCCGCCACCTCCTGAACACAGCTATACATAATTTATTATATTTCAGAATCTCCTCTTTTGCAATCTATTTTTATCTCTCTACCATGACACACGGTAACGCGCAGATGCTTTTTCGCTCTGTATTTTTATCCACTCTTTTCCATTTTTTCCTCACAGATTTCATTCACGCAGGGATTTGGCCAGTTCTTATGATACCAGTCATACAGTTCATCCGTAGTTCCACATGTCTCCACGATCGTCTTGCCTCTGGGCATCCATTTATAAGTTTCCTTTCGAAAATCCCTTAAATTCAGCGCCGTGAACTTGTAAAGGCCGCCGCGCTTGTGCATCACGCTGTCCTCACATCGGAACTCAAAATAATCATCTTCGTCTTTGACAAGTTTCCCGGTAAGGTGCCATATACCGCCCCACGGCGGACCATCATACCCAGGTACAAGAAAGCACAGCCTGCCATCTCGCGGATCAATGATTGGCTCCACAGCAAAATTCAAAGTTCCAGGCATATAAGGCTGATCAAACCAGTACGTCTTTCTGCTGTCCATCACAGTTACCCTCTCTGCGGTCATAAATTTGTCTCTGCCAGCAATAGGATTTCCATTATAAGTTATTGAAAGTTATTCTTTCCGAATAATGTTGTTGATCTTAATCTCATTGTAGGTGAGGAACACAATGCCGCCCAGCATGCAGAATCCCGCCGCAAGAAAAGCAGTGAGGCGATAGCCTGTGCCTGCCGCCGCGCCGACTGTAGATACCGCCGTAAACAGCAGCATGGAAAGGCTCTGACCCATCTTGAACGCAAAGGTTCTGGCGGCGTAGAACATCCCTTCCCGGTTGTTCCCCGTCAGTTTTGCATCGCTGTGGGCTATATCCGCCACCACCGCCTGCGGCAGGATGCCAAAGATCGCCATGGGAAGCGCGGCCGCCACTGTGAGGACGGCCCCCTGAACCGTGGGAGAAATGCCCGGGATCTGTCCCAGGAATCCGGTATAAAAATAGGCCGCGCAGAAGATCACAAACGCAAATGTGATCAGCTTCTTTTTGCCCAGCTTCGGCGTCAGCTTATTGATGGGAATATAAAACACCAGGGACAGTGCCGTCATACCTACAAAGTAAAGTGTGGTCATGGTCTCCGGCAGTTTTAAGAGACTTGTCACAAAAAACGGCAGCCCCGTCTGGAACATGGTAATGGCGATCCAGTACAGGATGTCCGAGGCCACAAATTTGCGGAACTCGCCGTTTTTAAAAGTGGCCGCCAGGGAACCGAACGCGCTCTCCTGCGTGGGAACCGTGTTCACATATTCTTTCTCGTTGATGGCGATCACCGGCACCTGCATGCAGGCAAACGCGATCACAGCCATGATCGCGAAGGTGAGGCGGATGGCGTTTACCCGCCCGAAAGCCGGCACAAACACGCCCCAGATGGTGGGCGCCATGTATGCGATGGCCGTACCCGCAATATAAGTGAACGAGATCACAGTGGAAATGTTCAGCCGCTCATCCTGCGTGTGCCCCAGCTCAGAGATCAGCGCATTGTACGGCGTGCAGTAAGCCGTGATCGACAGATAATACGCCATGACCATTAAAAACAGGAAGCCTGCGTTCAGCCAGCTTGTCTTCCCGACAGGCGAGCAGAATACCAGCACCGTGGACAATGCCAGCGGCAGCGAGGCGATCCGCAAAAACGGCATGCGGCGCCCTTTCGGCGATGTGCAGCGATCCGACCAGGAAGCGATCAGCGGATCCGTGACCGCATCAAACACGCGGCCAAACGCGGTGATCGCGCCGATCACCGTGAAGATTCCCAAGATCACAAGACCCTGCGGGATAAAAATAGTCTGCCCCTGGCTGATGGAGGCTTCATCCGGCTGATAAAAATATACCAGCCAGTTGGCGATCAGGCCGGACATCAAAGCCCAGCCGAACTGACCTGTGGCAAACGCCCAGATTTTTGCTGTGGAAAGTTTCTTCATAACTCCTATTCTCCTTTTTCTCTTTTTTCTCTTTATCTTTTCTCTCTATTTCTTTTCTCTGCGTTTCCTTTTTAATTCTTTATTTCTTTTCTTTACCTTTTCTCTGTATTCTTTCTATTCTTCGTATTCTTTGTATTCTCTGTATTCTATTCTCTGTATACTTTCTGTATCCTTTTAATCTTCCGTATTCTCGCTATCCGCTGTATTCTTCCCCTATATTCTTTTTACCTTTTATATCCAATCTTTATTTTCCGCTATTTTTGTTTTACTTTATATTTTCAGTATTCTGCCTGAACTTCTGCACATCCCCGGGCCGAAACCGGTCAGAATCAATAGGACTGCGGCAAGTTCCGGTGATCGCATAGCCCTCACCTGCTCTTGCTGCAGCCCCATATCGTTCCTGCTCTCAAACGCGCCGCGTCAGTCCTTTTTGCCGAACAGCCCGCCTAACACTCCGCCGAGCTTATCCTCTGCCTCTTTGACAATCCCTTCTACGCCCTCGGCGCCCAGTTTTGCCTTTACCGCAGCCATAACCGCGTTGATCTGCTCGTCCGGAAGATTGATCCCCAGCAGATCTTCCAGCGCTTTTGCCGGATTCGTTTTCAATGCTTTTTTAAAACTCTCATCCCCAAGTTTTTCTTCCACTTTTGCAATAATCTCTTTTACATCCATTGTACTTTACCCTTCCCTTCTCCAAAACGTTTTCTTACAGAAACACACCCCGCACACAAGAGCAAAGTTTGGGCGGCTCTCTGCCAGCCGCCCGGCTGCGGGGTGTATCTCCTGTAACACTTTCAGTATACAAAGCATTTTCTTTATTGTCAATTATCTTCTGCTTTTCACATTCCATTTTCATTCTTCACATTTCGTTTCAGCTTTTTACATCTCATTTATATCTTTTCACATTCCATTTTCATAGATACCGGCAATATCACTTTGCCTTCATTCCATTTCATGCCTGCGCGCACATTTTATCTGTTGTCCAGCAGCTCCATGAGTTTCTGTATGTCCTCCGGCGTGGTCGCCCAGCTTGTGGCAAACCGCACAGCCGCGTGGTTCTCGTCCACTTTCTCCCAGAAGCTGAAGTCCACCACGCGCCGCAGCCGCTGGATCTCGCTGTTTTCCAGAACGATAAACTGCTGGTTGGTGGGGGATTCCAGAAGGAAGCGGTATCCCCTTTGTGCAAATCCTTCTTTTAAAAGCTGCGCCATCTGAATGGCGTGGCGGCTGATCTCGAAATACAGGCCGTCCGTGAAAAGCGTGTCAAACTGGATGCCCAGCACGCGGCCCTTCGCCAACAGAGCCCCCTGCTGCTTCGCCATCGTGAGGAAATGCGGCGGCATATTCTTTTTGGTGAACACCACGGCTTCGCCCAGCAGCGCTCCCACCTTCGTGCCGCCAATGTAAAACACATCGCAGATATCCGCCACATCCGCTAATGTCACATCTGTCTGCGCACTCATAAGACCGTACCCCAAACGCGCCCCGTCCATGTACAGCGGAATATGGTATGCCCTGCAGATCCGGGAAAGGTGCTCCAGTTCGCCTTTGGTGTACAGCGTCCCGTACTCGGTGGGGTGAGAGATATATATCATGCCTGGGAACACCATATGCTCCCGGTTTTCATCCTGCCAGAAATCCCGCAGATACCTTTCCAGTTCCTCCGCCTGAATTTTTCCATTGTGCTCCGGCAGCGCCAACACCTTGTGTCCGCTGTGTTCGATCGCTCCCGCCTCGTGCGCGTTCACATGGCCGGTGGCAGCCGCCACCACGCCCTCATAAGATTTCAGCATGGAGGAAATGACCACCGCGTTCGTCTGCGTACCGCCCGCAAGCAAGAACACCTCCGCCTGGGGACATGCGCAGGCCTCGCGTATCTTTTCCTTCGCCCGCTCGCAATAATGGTCTTCCCCATATCCGGGAAGCTGTTCCAGATTTGTTTCGATCAGCCGCTGGAGGATCTTCTCGTGGCAGCCCTCCGAATAATCACACGCAAAAGACAGCATTTTTCTCTCCGATCTTATCTATCTTTCTATTTCATAAGTGCATGCATCCACCCTGCCTGCGGCGTGGAGTAAACACTGATGTGTCCTGCGCCGCAGCACGGAGCAAACAGCAACATGCTCTGCTTGCAGCGCAGGGCAAACACCGATTGCCCTGCAAGTACAGGTATCTGCTCAATTTTTCAAATGGAGACGTCTGTGTTTGTTCCCTTAAATATGCAGCACGGCCGCGGACTGCTCCAGCCGCTCTTTCGCCCTGCGGATGTCTTCCATCTCCGTCTGCGACACTTTGTCCACACGGAAGCGGCTCAGCATCTTCTGCAGATCCGCACAGTCGCTCTTGATCTGCTTTTTCTGTGCCTTCTCCAGCTGATTCCCGCCGGTTTTCAGCGCCTGCTGCACCTGAACCAGAAAGCGCTGCGCCTCGCTGGTCAACTCCATGGCCTCCCGGCGCAGCTGATCCTGACCGGCATATTCTCCAGCGTCCCACATGGCCTGGCGGATTTCCTCCTCAGACATCCTGTCGTCCGCCGTGATGACAATGGACTGCTCCTTCCCCGTGTCCAAGTCTTTTGCGGACACCGTAAGAATCCCATTCGTATCGATGGAAAAGGTCACTTCAATCTGCGGAACGCCCGCCGGTGCGCGGCGGATCCCCTTCAGGCGAAATTTCCCGATACTCTTGTTATCCCTGGCCATGGGCCGCTCGCCCTGAAGCACGTTGATCTCCACATCCCGCTGGTAGGGCGCCGCCGTGGAGAACACCCGTGAATACCGGGTGGGCAGCGTGGAGTTGCGCTCCACCAGCCTCGTGGCCACCCCTCCCACTGTCTCGATGGAGAGGCTTAACGGGATAACATCCAGCAGCAAGAGCTCCTGGCTCGCCCCGGCCACCGCCAGCGGATTCCCCTGCAGGGTGTTTCCCAGAATCGCAGCGCCCTTCGCCACACACTCGTCCGGATTGATATTCCGGGAGGGTTCTTTTCCCGTGAGGGCCCGCACTTTCGCCTGTACCGCCGGCACTCTGGTGGAGCCGCCCACCAGCAGCACCCGTCCCAGCTCTGACGCCGCGATGCCCGCATCGTTTAGCGCGCTGCGCACCGGCTCCTCAGTCCGTTCCACCAGATCTTTGATCAGTCCCTCAAACTGCCCGCGCGTGAGCACCATATCCAGGTGGATCGGGCCATCCTTTCCCATCATCAGATACGGCAATTCAATATGTGCACTCTCCGCCGAAGACAGGGTTTTCTTCGCCTGCTCCGCCGCCTCGGTGACACGGGTCATGGCCGCGATGTCCCGCGAAAGGTCTATGTGGTGCTCCGCCTTAAATACCCGGATGATCCAGCTGCGGATACGCTCGTCAAAATCATCGCCGCCCAGGTGATTGTCCCCCGCGGTGGCCAGCACCTCGATCACGCCTTCCCCGATCTCAATGATCGACACATCAAACGTGCCGCCGCCCAGGTCGTAAACCATCACCTTCTGCGGCTCCCCGTGATCCAGGCCGTAAGAGAGCGCCGCGCTGGTGGGCTCATTGATGATGCGCTTCACATCCAGCCCCGCGATGCGCCCGGCGTCCTTTGTGGCCTGTCTCTGAATATCATTAAAATAAGCCGGCACGGTAATGACCGCCTCTGTGACCGGCTCACCCAAAAATTCTTCCGCGTCTTTCTTCAGCTGCATCAGGATCATGGCGCTGATGGTCTGCGGCTTGTATTCCGTCCCATCGATGCGGATGCTCCAGTTTGTGCCCATCTGGCGCTTCACCGAACTGATGGTGCGCTCCGTGTTGGTGACCGCCTGCCTGCGGGCGGCCTCCCCTACCAGGCGCTCGCCGTTTTTGCTGAACGCCACGATACTCGGGGTGGTCTGCGCCCCGGATTTCCCAGGGATGATCACCGGCTCCCCGTTTTCTACAACCGACACACAACTGTTTGTAGTGCCAAGATCTATCCCGATCACTTTTCCCATTTTTCGTTCTGTCCTCCTGTAAATCAAAAACCCAGCCGCATTTCATCCGCTGTCTGCGCACGGGCGCGTCCAAACTTTTCCGGCGCAAATCCATGCGATACAGACTCCTTCCGTGCAGCTTTTCACACAATGCCTCTGACCTTTCCGACACCGTCAGCAGCATCTGCAGAATGTGCAGAAAAAGTTCAGCATACAGAAACTCATGCACATGCGGTTCAGCCCGTCCGCATAGCGCTGATACTCCTGCCCGTTCTGATTGTAGGCGTTGCCGGACTGCTGCATGGCCTGCAGTGTCTGGCGGTAAACCGTGTTGCCAGGCTCTTTCTGCAGGGCTTTTTGGATCTGCTCCACCGCCAGTATACTGTTGCCCAGCCCGTGGTTGGCCAGCGCACTCAAATAATACCATCTGGCATTGCGGTTGGCGCTGATGATCCCGTTCAGCGTGTTGTTTGCGTAGCCATACTCTTTCATGTTTATAAAGTCAACGGCCTGGCGGATATCGCTGGTATCGCCCGGCTGCACCGAGGGCCGCGGCATCTGGCGCGCAGTGCCGAACCCAAACAGATCGTCAAAGTCGTACCAGCCAAACCCGCCGCCGTAATTGCCTTGGCCGCCGTAGCTGC
>CANRKY010000027.1 GCA_947631355.1 uncultured Marvinbryantia sp. | reverse complement strand
GTCCGGCGCGTTGTAGGTGGAGAAGTAGTAGGCGCTGTCCTTTGTGCCGCTCACATGCACGCCCTCCCAGTTTTCCTCCACGCCCAGGCGGATGCGCTGGCTGCGGATCTCCTCCTCCGGGATTTCCAGAAGCTGGCTTAGATACTTGTCGGAGAAGCCGTCCTTTTTGGCAGCTGTCAGCGCCTCGTCCGATGGCAGACTGCCCTTGCATTTTAAGAGTTCTTCTTCCTCCTCCACCAGCTCTTTCATCTGCTGGATGAACCATTTTTTCACATGGGTGATCTCGTGGATCTCGTCCACGGACGCGCCTTTCCGCAGAGCCTCATACATCAGGAAATGACGCTCGCTGGACGGCGTGATCAGACGCTGCAGAAGCTGTTCTTTTGTGAGGGTGTCGAAATTTTTGGCGTGGCCCAGCCCGTAGCGGCCTGTCTCCAGGCTGCGGATGGCCTTCTGGAAAGCCTCTTTGTAGGTCTTGCCGATGCTCATCACTTCGCCCACAGCGCGCATCTGCGTGCCCAGCTTGTCCTCCACGCCCTTGAATTTTTCAAAAGCCCAGCGGGCGAATTTGATCACCACATAGTCGCCGTCCGGCACATATTTATCCAGCGTGCCGTATTTTCCGCAGGGGATCTCCGACAGTGTGAGGCCGGAGGCCAGCATGGCGGATACCAGCGCGATGGGGAAGCCGGTGGCCTTGGAGGCCAGCGCGGAAGAACGGGAGGTGCGGGGGTTGATCTCGATGACCACGATGCGGTCGCTTTTTGGATCGTGTGCGAACTGCACATTGGTGCCTCCGATCACCTGCACGGATTCCACAATCTTATAGGCCTGTTCCTGCAGGCGCCTCTGTGTTTCCTCAGAAATGGTGAGCATGGGTGCGGCGCAGAACGAGTCGCCGGTGTGCACGCCCATGGGGTCGATGTTTTCAATAAAGCAAACGGTGATCATGTTGTTGTCGGCGTCGCGCACCACTTCCAGTTCCAGTTCTTCCCAGCCGAGCACGGATTCTTCCACCAGCACCTGCCCCACAAGGCTGGCCTGCAGGCCGCGGGCGCAAACGGTTTTCAGTTCCTCGCGGTTGTAGACCAGGCCGCCGCCGGCGCCGCCCATGGTGTAGGCGGGGCGCAGCACCACCGGGTACCCCAGGGTGTCCGCGATCTTCAGGGCTTCCTCCACACTGTAGGCCACCTCGCTGCGGGCCATCTCGATGCCCAGGGCGTTCATGGCGTTCTTAAATTCGATGCGGTCCTCGCCGCGCTCGATGGCGTCCACCTGTACGCCGATCACTTTTACATTATATTTTTCCAGGATTCCCGCTTTGTTTAACTCCGCGCAGAGATTCAGCCCGGACTGGCCGCCCAGGTTCGGCAGCAGGGCGTCCGGCCGCTCCTTTGCGATGATCTGTTCCAGACGCTCCACATTTAAGGGCTCGATGTAGGTGACATCCGCGATCTCCGGATCCGTCATAATGGTGGCGGGATTGGAGTTTACCAGCACGATCTCGTAGCCGAGGCTGCGCAGAGCCTTGCAGGCCTGTGTGCCGGAATAATCGAACTCGCACGCCTGCCCGATCACAATGGGGCCGGATCCTATGATAAGTACCTTGTGAATATCTGTTCTTTTTGACATTCCTATATCCTCCTGATGTAATCTACTGTTTTCATTATAGTAAAATCTGAGGAAATCACAAGAACTTTTCATAAAAATCTTTTCACAAAAATTTCATAGAAAATTCTCCGATGGATCGTTCGCGGCGCTTGCATAAAAAAATATTTGGGAGTATAATAACGTTGTTTTCTATCCCGAAAAAATCTTACGCGGCAGAGGGCATTTTAAACGGCGCGGATAGAAGAATTTAAGGAAAGCAGCGTAGGCAATATGAACAGTGGAAATGCGAACAATGATAAGATGAATAACGGCGGAAACGATGATCTGCGTTTTGTCCTGGATGTTTACATGGACAGCCTGATCAAAGCTGCCAAGGTGAATATCGTCACCGGAGAATTTCGCTTCGTGAAGGAGCTGCCCAGCGAGCGCGAGCACGGGTGCCTGGATATCGATACCATGGACGATTATCCGAAGATGATCGTGAAGAACAAATGGATCTATCCGGACGATGAACAGGATTACCTGTTTCATATGCGCTTAAGTTATCTGCGGGAGAGGCTGAAAGAAAAAGATACCCGCAGGGTGGTGCACAGCTTCCGCCGGGTGATGGGGAACGGATATAACTGGATCACGGTGTGTGTGGCGCTCCCGCCGGATTTCTCGGACGACAACCCGTGGGTTTCCTACACCTGGCGTGTGTCGGACAACGATTCCCGTGCCATGGAGGACGCCATGTGCATGTTGTCCGGTATTTTCCATAAGATCTTGAAGGTGAACCTGACAACAGATACTTACGAGCCCATCAAAGTGTACCGGGAAGAAATGACGCAAGAACTGGGGCACTCGGAATCTATCTCCCAGTGGCTGTACCGCTTCGCGAAAACCGGGAACGTGCACCCGGAGGACATGCAGGAATACCTGGCGTTTACAAATCCTCAAAGGCTCCGCGGGGCGTTTAAGGACAGCAGGGAGCAGATGCGGCTGCGCTACCGGCGCAGGCTGAAAAATACCTTCCGCTGGGTGATGATGACATTGCTTCCCAGCGTGGAGTACACGGACGACAACCAGATCATCATGATGTATATCCGAGACATCCACGATGAGTACGCGGAGGAGCAGGACCACCGCAAACAGCTGGAGTATTACTGCAACTTCGACATTCTCACCGGGCTGAAAAACCGCTATTATTACACCGGGTTCTGCCAGCAGTTCGAGCAGCGCAGCTACAAGGCCAACACGGCGGTTCTGTTTGCGGATATCAACGGATTAAAATATGTGAACGACACGTTCGGGCACGAGGCGGGAGATGAACATATCCAGAGATTCGCGGAGAAGCTGACCGAATTTTTCAGCGAGGATCTGTGCTGCCGGGTGAGCGGAGATGAATTTGTGGTGATCTTGGAAAACGTTTCCGAGGAGGAAGCCCAAAAACGCTACCAGGAATTTCACGAGCTGCTTGCCGTGGATGTGCTGCCGCTCGCCGCGGTGGGATATGCCTGGAGGAAAGATCCCACCACCATCGAGGAGATGTTCGCGCAGGCCGAGGCCGTGATGTACGAGGATAAAAAAGCCTGCTACAGGAAGTCGCCGGAAAACGCGAAAGTATTTGCGGGACGGTTTATTCCGGCATAAGATTTATTCCGATATAAGTATATTGTAGTAGAAAGTAAAAAATGGCCCGGTAGATTTCTACCGGGAATGGCCCGATGGATCTTCAACGGGAATGGCCCGATAGATTTTTCATCGGGCCTTTTTGTGTGGCTGCGCGAAATGGCCTGGGATGACATTTTTTTCCTTGAAATAGAAAATAGCATTATTTTTTTGTGCATTGTAGAAATTGTGCTATTGACGAAAAGAATAATTAATTGTATAATCTGACATATAAAGCGGGCGGCACTTCAACGGTTTTGTACAAAATGCGGGAGGGCGGGCCTGCAGATAATCTCATAATAAAAAAAGGAGGATTTTTTATGAAGAAAGCACTGGTATGCTTGCTTGCAGGTGCTATGACACTTGGCATTTCCGCAACCGCAATGGCAGAGGAGACGAAGACCGTTGGTATCTTGATGCCCACACAGTCTTCCGAGCGCTGGATCAACGATGGCGCAAACATGAAATCACAGCTGGAGGAGAAAGGTTATAAGGTAGAGCTTCAGTACGCAGAAGACGACACAGCTCAGCAGGTTTCCCAGCTGGAGAACTACATCAGCATGGGCGTTGACTGTCTGGTTATCGCTGCGATCGACTCCGGCGTTCTTGTAAACGCTGAGGCGCAGGCAAAAGAGGCCGGCATCCCCATCATCGCTTACGACCGTCTGCTGATGGACACAGATGCGGTTTCCTACTATGCAACCTTTGATAACAAGGGCGTTGGCACAGTTATCGCAAACTACATCAAAGATGCAAAAGATCTGGATGCGGCGCGCGAGGCAGGCGAATCCTACACCATCGAGTTCTTCATGGGTTCCCCGGACGACAACAACGCACTGTTCCTGTACAATGGTATTATGGAAGTCCTTCAGGAATACCTGGATGACGGCACACTGGTTTGCAAATCCGGCAGAACATCTTTCGAAGATACCTGTATCCTCAGATGGTCTCAGGAGACCGCTCAGGCAAACTGCGAGAATATCCTGACAGCAAACTATGCGGACGAAGATCTGGACATTGCTTGCTCAGCATTTGACGGTTTCGCATACGGCATCAAGGCTGCTCTCCAGGGCGCAGGCTACACCGCAGAGAACTGGCCGCTGGTAACTGGTCAGGACGCGGAAGTTATGGCTACAAAGAACATCATCGATGGCACACAGACCATGTCCATCTACAAAGATACCCGTCTCCTTGCCTCCAAGGCTGTTACGATGGTTGACGCGGTTCTGCAGGGTTCCGAGCCGGAGATCAACGATACAGAGCAGTACGACAACGGCGCTCTGGTTGTTCCGACCTACATGTGCACACCGGTTGCAGTTGATCAGTCCAACTACAAAGAGATCCTGATCGATGGCGGCTACTACACAGAGGAGCAGTTACAGTAACTCTGACGCAGAGAAAATGGCGTGTGCGGAGATCCGCATAATTCCATAAGATGTTCAGCGGGCGGCGGAAAAATCCGCCGCCCGCTTTACGCGGGTGAGGGTTTCCCCTGCCCGCCACAAAATAATAAGAGAAGGAGTGAGGATGAGCATGTCTGAAATTATTTTGGAGATGAAACACATTACAAAAGCATTTTCGGGCGTGAAGGCTCTGGATGATGTAAACCTGCAGGTTCAGAGAGGCGAGATCCATGCACTTTGCGGAGAGAACGGAGCGGGCAAGTCCACTCTGATGAACGTTCTCTCAGGCGTATATCCCCACGGCACGTATGACGGCGACATTATTTACAAGGGAGAGACCTGTAAATTTCACCGGATCAAAGACAGCGAGAACAAGGGCATCGTTATCATCCATCAGGAGCTGGCGCTGAGCCCGTACCTTTCCATCGCGGAAAACGTGTTCATGGGAAACGAGCAGCTCTCCATGAAGGGCGTGATCGACTGGACGAAGACCAGAGAGCGCGCGAAGGATGCGCTGGCGCATGTGGGTCTGCAGAACGAAAACCTGAATGCACCGGTAAACACCCTGGGCGTTGGAAAACAGCAGCTGATCGAGATCGCAAAGGCCATGGCGAAGAACGTGGAACTGCTGATCCTGGATGAGCCCACGGCGGCTTTGAACGATGAGGAGTCTGCACAGCTTCTGGAGATCATGCTGGATCTGAAGAAAAAAGGCGTTACCTGTATTATTATTTCTCACAAGCTGAATGAGATCAGCTACGTGGCGGATTCCATCACCATTATCCGCGATGGCAAGACGATCGAGACTCTGAAAAAAGGCGTGGATGAGTGGTCGGAGGACCGCATCATCAAAGGCATGGTGGGCCGCGAGATGAACAACCGCTATCCCGTGCGCGACAACTGCCCGATCGGCGATGTAGTAATGGAGGTAAAAAACTGGAATGCTTACCATCCGGAGATATCGGATAAGCAGATCCTGAAGGATATCAATATCAAGGTGCGCGCGGGCGAAGTGGTGGGCCTGGCCGGCCTGATGGGCGCGGGGCGCACGGAGTTCGCCATGAGTTTGTTCGGACATTCCTACGGACAGAAGATCAGCGGCGAAGTGTATATGCACGGAAAGAAAGTCAGCACAAAAACCGTGAAGGACGCGATCGACAACAAGATCGCCTACACATCGGAAGACAGAAAGACCTACGGTCTGGTGCTGATCAACGATATCAAGACGAATATGACCATGGCAGCTCTGCGGGCTTATTACGCAAAGGGTCAGATCGTGAATGAGCGGCAGGAAAATGTGGATGCGGAAGAATACAAGGAAAAGATTAATGTAAAAGCCACATCCATCCACCAGACAGTCGGCTCTCTGTCCGGCGGGAACCAGCAGAAAGTGGTGCTGGCGAAATGGATGATGACTCATCCGGATGTACTGATCCTGGATGAACCCACCAGAGGCATCGATGTGGGTGCAAAGTACGAGATTTACTGTGCGATCAATGACATGGCGCGGGAGGGGAAGGCGATCATCGTGATCTCCTCCGAGATGCAGGAGATCATCGGTACCTGCGACCGCGCGTATGTGATCAATGAGGGCAGGATTGCGGGAGAGCTGGACCGCAGCGAGCTGAGCCAGGAGAGCATTATGAAATGCATCATGGACAGTAACGGGAAAGGAGAACAGTAATGGAGACAAAGAAAAAATACATTAACCTTGATATTAAGTCTTTCGGCATGATCGCGGCGCTGATCATCATTTTCATCATCTTTTATGTGCTGACCAATGGCTCTAACGCCACGCCGACCAACATCAACAACCTGATCATGCAGAACGGGTACATCATCATTCTGGCGACCGGTATGCTGCTGTGCGTACTGACCGGTTACATCGATCTGGGCGTGGGCTCTGTGGTTGCTCTGGGCGCCGCCTGTGCGGCAAAGCTCGTGGTAGAACAGGGCTGGCCGGTTCCCCTGGCATGGCTGGTGGCAGTGGCCATCGGTCTGGCGATCGGCGTGTTCGCGGGATTCTTTATCGCGTTTCTGGACATCCCGCCTTTCGTTGTGACGCTGGCTACCATGCTTATGGGCCGCGGCCTTACCTACACGCTGCTGCGCTCCCTGACAGTGGGACCGCTTCCGGCGGACTATTCCTTCATCGGCGTTGGCTTCCTGCCCACGGTGAAGATCACGTTCGGCGAGGGCACCATAGACCTGGTGTGTGTCGCGGTGGCCGCGCTGGTGACGGTGGGGCTGATCTTCTCGGAAGTGAAGACCATCCGCACCAATAACAAATATGGATTTGCGAACCTGGTGCCGTGGCAGATGGCCATTAAAGATGTGGTCATCCTGGCCATCGTGTGGTTCTTTTTCACAAGGCTGGGAATGTACAACGGGATTCCCATCCAGCTGGTAGTTCTGGGCATCATTGTGGGCATTTACCACTTTGTGACCAGCAAGACAGTGGCGGGCCGCCAGATCTACGCCATGGGCGGCAACGCGAAGGCAGCCAGCCTTTCCGGTATCAACACGAAGAAAGTATTCTTCTGGGTATATGTGAACATGGGCGTGCTCGCCTCCATCGCGGGCATTGTGCTCTCTGCCCGTCAGGGCGGCGCGAACCCGAAGATGGGTGACGGCGTGGAGATGGATGCCATCGCATCCTGCTACATCGGCGGCGCGGCTGCGTCCGGCGGTGTGGGCACCATCATCGGCGCTGTGGTGGGTGCACTGGTTATGGGCGTGCTGAACAACGGTATGTCCATGTGCGGTATGTCCACCGATCTGCAGAAGGTGGTAAAGGGCGCCGTGCTTCTGGGCGCGGTGGTACTGGATGTGACCACGAAGAAAAAGAAAGGCTAAAGCCTGTTCAAAAAAGTGTTTTCAGAAAATGCTCTCTGTGTCGGGCGATGCCGGGCACAGGGGCATTTTTTGGTTTGCTGTTAAATGTGCCGTTGCCAACGGGCACTTAGGACTTGCTATTTCGGCGGATTTAGCATACAATCGTAGGTGCGGATCCCGGAAATGAGATGAAAAGCAAATTTCGGAACGGGAGAAGAAGGAAAGACAAGAAGTCAAAGATTAAAAAGAGCAAGATCAGAAAGAAAAACAGGAAAAGAGGTTTGTGGAATGGCAGAAAAATCATGCAGCAGCGCATCCAGCTGCACCAGGGAGAGCTGCGAGGGCTGTCCCAGCAAGCAGGAGCCCCAGAGCTTTCGTGTGGAGGCAAACGCATACTCAGAGATAAAAAAAGTGATCGGCGTTGTGAGCGGTAAAGGCGGCGTGGGAAAATCCATGGTCACGGCGTCCCTTGCCAATCTTCTGGCGTCCAAAGGGTACCGGGTGGGAATCCTGGACGCAGACATCACGGGGCCGTCCATCCCGAAAATGTATGGCGTGCACGGCCCGGCAGCTGTGGATGAACAGGGAATCTACCCGGTTCTGGCGGACAATGATGTGAAGATCATGTCCCTGAATCTGATGATGCCGGACGAGGAGACCCCGGTTATCTGGAGAGGCCCGGTGATCGCGGGCGCGGTAAAACAGTTCTGGAGCGATGTGATCTGGGGAGAGTTGGACTATCTGCTGGTGGATATGCCTCCGGGAACGGGGGATGTGCCCCTCACCGTGTTCCAGTCGCTGCCGGTGGACGGCATTGTGATCGTCACCTCGCCGCAGGAACTGGTGCAGATGATCGTGAAGAAAGCCTATAACATGGCAAAGGCCATGAACATTCCGGTGCTGGGTATCGTAGAAAACTACAGCTGGCTGGAGTGCCCGGACTGCGGGAAAAAGATTTCCGTGTTCGGGGAGAGCCATATCGATGAAGTGGCAGAGGGCATGGGACTGAAGGTGCTCGGGAAAATGCCGATAGACCCGAAATTTGCCGCCATGGCGGACGGAAATTTTGCGGATGCGCAGAACCCGTATCTGGAAGAAGCGTATCATGCGCTGAGCGCCCTATGCAAATAAACGGCATCTGCAGATAAACGGCATCTGCAGATAAACGGCATCTGCGGAGTAAGCGCGCCCGGTGTTGAGCGGCCTTTGCAAGTAGTATCTGAAAGATAAATGCGCCCGAAGCTGAGCAGTATTTGCAGATAAGCGATAACTGCAGATCAGCCCACCGGGCGCTTTAAAATGTTATGTACTGCAGCACATGGCTCACATACTGGGGATCCCCGTAGGTGCTCCAGCCCAGCTGCGCTTTCATCATCTCCGAGTACTCCAGGGCGTTGGCCTCGGAGTACCCGCCGTAATTTTCCAGGGCCCAGCTCGCGTAAAGGTTGCCGAAATTATATTCCTGGATGGCGAGCTTTAAGGCGTCCATGTCGGAGATGCGCCGGCATTTGGCCACATCCAGACAGTAGGCAAAGGTCTCCGCGCCCACGCGGATGGAATAATCCACATCCGTGATGCTGCCGGGGGCATTGTCGTATTCTGTGTTAAAGGGGCTTTCGGAACACTGGAACACATCGGTTCCCTGGCCGGAGCTTTCCTGCTGCATAATGGCCAGCATCAGAACGGAGTACTGGCTGATGCCAAATTCCTGGCAGTATTTTTCCACCGTGTCGGTATATTGCAGCACATCCTCGTTTACCCCCACCAGCGTGCCGCGGTTCACGGGGCGCGTGGCACGGCGCACACAAAGCGCGGCCAGCAGGCCGATTACCAGAATGACAAGCACCAGAAAGATGCGCATGCGCACTACCTGGCGATAACGGATATCCGCAGCGGCAAGCGCGGATATTTTTTTGCGCCCGGATGTGCCAGCTGCCGCGCGCCTGGAAGAAGTCCTGCCGGAAGTGTTTGCATCTGCTCGCCGATGAGAGGTTCTGCTGGAAGTATTTGCTGTCGTGCGCCTGGAGGAAGTCCTGCCGGAAGTGTTCGCAGCTGCGCGCCGATGAGAAGTTCTGCTGGAAGTACCCGCAGTCGCGCGCCTGTTAGAGGCCCTGCCGGGCGTATTTGCGGTCGCGCGTCTGTTGGAGGCCCTGCCGGACGTATTTGCGGTCGTGCGTCTGGAAGCGGCTCTGCCGGATGTGCGCTTCTGTGCGGATGTAGTGCTCTGTGCCGGCCTGCGCTCTGTTTTTGCTGAAGTTTGCTGCTGTGCTTCTCCCATGATTGTTTCCCTGTCTTTTGTATACTGTTATTCTCTATATAGAAACCGTATTTCCATCGAATGGCCAAAAAGCCTTGTCCTTTGCTGAGTGCCCTTTTTGAACAATCTGTAAGATCCTGCTTTTCATCGAATGACCGGAAAGTCCAGTCCATGTCTTCTGCCGAATGTTCATTGGATGCCCGGGCGGGACAGCCCCTCGGATCATAAGGATCGCGGGCAGAACTGTTGTACTCCTATAGTACACGATTACCTGACAGATTTCAACGAAATACGCGCCGATTTTCCGGCTTGCTTTTTTTAAGGGGCGTCATTATAATGAATAATAATACCGGGGCCGCAGGCCCGCGCCACGGGCCGGAAACTGTGCGGCGCCGGGCGATATCAGACAGGGGGTTCGTTTATGAAATATCAGCAGGTTCTGGAAGCTTTGGAGAAAGAAAAGGGGAAAGCACTTTTCACCGATCTGTACGGGGCGGAAAATGTGCAGGAGAATAAAGAGCGCTACCGCTATCTCGCAGAGGGGTTTGTGAAAAACTTTGGAGACACAGATTTTGAACTGTTTTCCTCGCCGGGAAGGACGGAGATCGGCGGAAACCACACGGATCACAACCACGGGAAGGTGCTGGCGGGCAGCGTAAATCAGGACTGCATCTGCGCGGCGAAAAAAAACGGCACCAACATTATTCACATGATCAGCGAGACCTTTCACCAGGACTTTACCATCGACCTTGATCAGCTGGAGGACGCGCGCACCACGGGGACGGTGCCTCTCATCAAAGGCATCCTGGCGGGTTTTCGCGCAAAGGGATTTGCCGTGGGCGGCTTTGACGCGTTTACCACCAGCAATGTGATCAGCGCGGCGGGCGTCAGCTCCTCGGCCTCCTTCGAGATGTTGATCTGCAGCATCCTGAATTACTTCTTTAACGATGGCAGGCTCAGCATCACAGATTACGCCCACGCGGGGCGCTATGCGGAAAACCAGTACTGGAAAAAAGCCTCCGGGCTGCTGGATCAGATGGCCTGCGCCTGCGGCGGCGTGGTGACCATAGATTTTGCGGACAACGAAAATCCCAAAGTAGAAAAACTGGAGTTCGGCCTGGACGAGATCGGGTGCGATCTTCTGATCGTGAATACCGGGAAAGGCCATGCCAATATGAGTGATGAATATTCTGCGGTTCCCGTGGAGATGAAGCGTGCGGCGGCGTTTTTCGGGAAAGAGGTGCTGGCGCAGGTGCCCTATGAGAAATTTCTGGAAAACATCCCGAAACTGCGGGAAAAACTGGGGGACCGCTGCGTGCTCCGGGCGCTGCATTTTTACAACGAAAATTTCCGCGTGGAGGAGGAAGTGGCGGCTCTGAAAGAAAAGCGCTACGATGATTTCCTGCAGAAGATCTGCGATTCCGGCGATTCTTCCTGGAAATGGCTGCAGAACTGCTACTGCATCGAGACGCCCCAGGAGCAGGCCATCTGTGTGGCCCTGGCCCTCACGGAACTGTTTTTAAAGGACGTGAAAAAGAGCGCCTTCCGTATTCACGGAGGCGGCTTTGCCGGAGTGATCATGGTGATCCTGCCGAAAGAATATACAGAAAAATACACCCGCTACATCGAGGAGAAACTCGGCAGCAGGTGCGTGTATAAAATGACCATCCGCAAATACGGGGCCATTCATATGGAGCTGTAAAAAGCAGGAACACGGCGGAAGACAATCTTCATTTTGTCTTCCGCTTTTCTAAAAGTACATAGACAAAGGTGTAGCAGGCCATGATCCCGGATACCGTGGGTGCGATCATGCCCAGCTTTCCAAGGTCGCTCGCGAAGAATCTGGAAAACAGATATACCATGGGGATGCGCAGCAGCAGGGCGCCCGCGCAGCTGCTCACCATGGTCCACACGGTTTTCTGCTCGCCGTTTAAATAGCCGTTCAGGCAGAAAACGATGGTTACCAGAAAATAATCGTAGCTGCAGGAGCGGAAGAACGGGATCCCAGCGGCGATCACATCCGCGTCCGAAGTGAACACGCCGATCATAGACTGCGGGCTGATTTGCGCCCAGAGCCAGAACAGAAACGAGATGCACAGGGCAAAGCTCAGGCCGTACCACAGAGATCTGCGCGCCCGCTCCGGCTTGCCCGCGCCGATGTTGTGGGCGGTCAGGGCGGCCAGGGCGTTGGCCACAGATGTGCCGGAGAGCATGGCAAACACATCGTATTTGCTGGAGATTCCCACCACCGCGGCGGCGTAGACGCCGCATCCGTTCATCACTGTCATCAGGTATAGAAAGGAAATGCGGATCATCAGCTCCTGAAAAGAGATGGGGATCCCCACCTGGGCCAGCTCTTTTGCCAGAGCCGGAACAGGGCGGAAGCTGGCCGGGCGGAAGTCGAAGATAAAATGGGAGCGCTTCAGATATACAATGGCCGTCAGCATGCTGAAGGCCTGGGATATAATGGTGGCCAGAGCCGTCCCGCTCACGCCCATGCCGAAAAACTTCACGAACACAAAATCAAGAATGATATTCAGCACACAGGCGACGGCCACAAAGATCATAGGCCGCGTGGAATCGCCGTAGCCCCGCAAAATGGCGCTGATGGCGTTGTACCCGCACACGAAAAGATTTCCCGCCGCACAGATCCCCACATACTGTATGGTGAGGGAGAACGATTCCTCCGGCGTTGAGAGCAGTGTGAGCAGCGGTCGCTCAAAAAGCAGCATCAGAGCCGTCAGGAGAAGGGCCGTCAGAGCAAAGACCGTCAGGGTAGTTCCGATGGTCTTTTTTACAAGGTCGTATTTCTGGCAGCCCATGTAGCGGCCAATGATCACGGTACTTCCCAAGGTGAGTCCCGTGATCAGGCTGGTGACGATCTGGGTCACCTGGGTGCCGGTGGATACGGCTGCCACACTCTCCGCCGCGCAGTACTTCCCGATCACAAACAGATCCACCGCGCCGTACAGCGACTGCAGGATGTTGGCGATCAGAAATGGGATGGCAAAAACAAGAAGGGTTTTTAAAATATTCCCCTCGGTCAGGTCATGGTTTGTATATTCCATATCAGAACCCCAGGGACTCGCCCACCAGCACCACATGGATGCGCTCCGGATCGCGGGAAAACTGCAGCACATGCAGCATGTTGCAGATTTTTTGCTTCGAGAAACAGTTGTGGCACACGCCGTCCTTTGTGCAGGGCGTTTCCAGCCCCAGCCGCATGGCGTTTGGCGGCGCCGCAAGGTTTTGCGCCCGGTCGATGGCCTCGTCCAGCGTGGCAGCCACTTTATTCATGCCCACGATCAGGATCACGCGATCCGGCCCGTAAGACAGGGCAGCCACCCGGTTGCCGTTTCCATCGATGTTTACGATCTGCCCGTCCAGGGTGATGGCGTTGGCGCTCATCAGGTAAAAGTCGGCGCAGAAGGCCTGGCGGTAAAAACTTTTCATTTCTTTCGGATCCACTTTTGCGCGGTCCCATAGCTTCACCGGGGCCGCTGTCAGCGCATCCAAAAGTCCGCACTGGCGGATCGATTCCGAACCGCCCCATGTCACGCAGGCGCCCTCCGGGATCAGGGAGAGCACATATTGTACGGCGCTTTTGCTGTCCGGACAGTAGCCGCCGCTGATCTGGCGCTTTTTCAGCGCTTTCAGGATCGTTTGGGCCTGCTTTTCATAAAACTCAGATAGTACACTCATTTATGAGACACCTCCCGGGATGGATTTTTGAATCTTCGGCTTATCATATCATTATCAGTGGAAAAATGCAACAAAAGGCATTGAAAATCACGGACATTGCACGTATAATCTTTTTTAGACAAAAAAGGAGTGTAGAAAACATGAAGAAAATACTTACGTTGATTGAGCAGGAACTGGCGCCCGCGTTTGAGCAGGCGGGCTATGACGCGGGATACGCGAAAGTGACCGTATCCAACCGCCCGGATCTGTGCGAATTTCAGTGCAACGGGGCGATGGCGGCGGCGAAGGCCTACAAAAAAGCCCCCATTATGATCGCCGGCGATGTGATCGCAAAGCTGGAGGGCAGCCGGATGTTTGAGAGCGCCCAGGCGGCGAACCCCGGGTTTATCAACCTGAAACTGTCCGCCGGATTTCTGGCGGATTATCTGAACGAAATGCGGGAAGATGAAAATCTTTCTGTGGAAAAGGCGGAGCATCCGAAGACTATCGTGCTGGATTACGGCGGGGCCAATGTGGCAAAGCCGCTGCACGTGGGGCATCTGCGCCCGGCCATCATCGGGGAGAGCATCAAGCGCATCGGCCGCTTTATGGGGCACAAGATCATCGGGGACGTCCATCTGGGAGACTGGGGCCTTCAGATGGGCCTGATCATTGTGGAATTAAAAGAGCGGCAGCCGGATCTGCCGTATTTCAAAGAGGATTTCCGGGGCGAATACCCGAAGGAAGCGCCCTTTACCATCAGCGACCTGGAGGAGATCTACCCCACGGCCAGCAAAAAATCCAAAGAGGACGCGCAGTACCGGGAGGCGGCGCTGCAGGCTACCTATCAGCTTCAGCAGGGAAGGCCCGGGTACGTGGCCTTATGGCGCCATATCATGGATGTGTCCCTGCCGGATCTGAAGGCAAATTACGACCGCCTGCATGTGACGTTTGACCTGTGGAAGGGCGAGTCGGACGCGAAGCCGTACATTGCGGACATGGTGCAGAATATGAGAGACGCGGGCATCGCCCGGGAGGATCAGGGCGCGCTGGTGGTGGATGTGCGGGAGGAAAAGGACACAAAAGAGATCCCGCCCTGCATCATTTTAAAATCAGACGGCGCGGCACTGTATGCGACCACCGATCTGGCCACCATCGTGGAGCGGATGAAGCTCTATCAGCCGGATGAGATCTTTTATATCACGGACAAGCGCCAGGAGATGCACTTCACCCAGGTGTTCCGCTGCGCGCGAAAGGCGGGGCTGGTAAAGGAAGACACCAAACTCACCTTTTTGGGATTCGGCACCATGAACGGCAAGGACGGGAAGCCCTTTAAGACCAGGGACGGCGGGGTGATGCGCCTGCAGCAGCTGATCGGGGATATCGAAGAAGAAATGTATCACAAGATCATGGACAACCATGAGATCGACCCGGGACAGGCCAGGGAGACGGCAAAGATCGTGGGGCTCTCCGCGCTGAAATACGGGGATCTGTCCAACCAGGCGCCCAAAGACTACGTGTTCGACATCGACCGCTTTACGTCCTTTGAGGGCAATACCGGCCCGTACATCCTATATACCATTGTGCGGATCAAGTCGATCCTGAACAAATACCGGGAGGCCGGGAAACGCGCGGACGGGCGGATGATGCCGGCCAAAAGCGAGAGCGAGAAGGCGCTGATGCTGGAGCTTGCCCGCTTTAACGCCATGATGGAAAACGCGTTTGAGGAGGCGGCGCCCCACAAGGTGTGTTCTTATATTTATGATCTGGCAAACGCCTTCAACCGCTTCTACCACGAGACAAAGATCCTGACGGAGGAAGACGCCGCGCGGCAGGCTGCCTGGATATGTCTTCTCTCCCTCACACGCAGTGTGCTGGAATGCTGCATTGACATGCTGGGATTTGAGGCGCCGGAGCGGATGTAAGAAAAAACGTGGACTTTTTAGGGACGTTGTGCTATTATCAACGTTGAGGTGAGGAAAATGTCTGATAAGAGGAAATTATCAACAATATTAGGAGTTTGTGCCGCAACGGTGCTGGCAGCAGGGGGGAGCGCCTATCTGACCAAGACCGGATTATCCATGCTGGACACAAACTGGCAGGCTCCGCGCCAGGCGGACAGCGGGCTCTCAGAGGTTCGGGAGACAGAGCAGCCGCTCACTGAGGAGGAGTTTTCCAAAACGGAAGACTCGTTCGTGGTTCTGGTAAAAAATGAACCGGTGACAGAGCGCGAGACGGAGACTGAAAAAGCTTCAGAGACAGAAAAAACATCAGAGACAGAAAAAACTTCAGAGACAGAGACAGAAAAAGCAGACGGCACGGAAAAGACGCCCGTGACGGAAAAGGCAGGCGCCACGGAGAAGACGCCTGCGACCGAAAAGACAGGCGCCACGGAGAAGACGTCTGCAACGGAAAAGACAGGCGCCACGGAGAGGACGCCTGCGACCGAAAAGACAGGCGCCACGGAGAAGACGTCTGCAACGGAAAAGACAGGCACCACAGAGAAGACGCCAACAACGGAAAAGACAGGTACCACAGCGAAGACGTCAACAACGGAAAAGACGAGCAGTACGGCGAAGACGTCAACAACGGAAAAGACAGGCACCACAGAGAAGACGTCAACAACCGAAAAGACAAGCAGCACTGTGAAGAAAGAGACGGAAAAAACGTCCACCACGCGTGAGGAGCTCACCGGAAAGACCACGGCAAAGACTACGGCCAAGACTTCCACGGGCAGTTCTTCCTCCGCGGGGAGCAGCAGTGTGCAGAAGACAGAGTCCACCGCCACAAAAGCGGCCGGCGGCCCGATGTACGCCTCCATGGAGGTCAATGTGCGAAGCGGTGCCGACGCGGAGAGCCTGATCCTGGGAACCCTGGGGATCGGCGAGCGCGTGATGGCCACGGGAAATAAGAGCGGAAACTGGCTGGAGGTCACATACAACGGACAAAAGGGCTATGTGAACGGAAAGTATCTCAGCAGCGATCCCGCAGCGGCGGCAGAGGCGAACATGACCTGGGAGGAGGACAGCGAAGGTTCTGCAAATGGAACGTCCAATAATTCTTCCCAGCCGTCTTCTGGCAGCGCGAATGTGCCCGCGGTGATCGTGGTTTCAGGCACGATGTACGCCTCGGCGGATGTGAACGTGCGCAGCGGCCCGGGAAAAGACTACGGGTGGCTCGGAGCGATCAGCGCCGGCGAGGGGATCGGCGTTACCGGATACACGGACGGCAACTGGACGGAAGTTAGCTACGGCGGCCAGCTGGGCTATATTTACAGCGGCTATCTGGTGTGGGATCCCAGCGAGATCTACACGGGCGGCTCCGATGGCGGTTCTTCGGGCGGCAGTTCCTCCGGCGGTTCTTCCGGCGCGTGGGACGACAGCTATCTGATGTACGATGCCAGCACCCGCTATGTGTCCGCGGATGAATTGAGCGGATGGGATTCCGGCAGTCTGGCGCTTTTGCGCAACGAGATTTTCGCAAAGCACGGCCGGATCTTTACTTCACAGAGTTACAGCGATTACTTTTCACAGAAAACTTGGTACGCGCCCACGTACGATCCGGATTACTTTGACGCGAATATGGGAAGCTTCCTAAATGAGTACGAATATGCAAATGTGCAGATGATCCTGCAGATTGAGGCATCCAGATACTAGGGAGGGATACGTATGGCGGAAAATAATCAACAGTATAAGTGGCGGCAGAGAAAAAAGCGCAATGCGCGCATCACGATATGGATCATTCTGGTGATCATCCTGGCAGCAGGCGGAACCTTTGCCTATGAGGGATTGAAAGACAGCGATCCGCAGAATGTGGCGGAGAGATATATCCGGGAGACAGTGGGTGTGGAGGAATATCAGGTGGAGGCGGGAGACCGCGCTCTCACGCCGGAAAATCAGTTCACCCAGGATTATACCTTCACCTACACGGCGGACGGCAGAGAGAGTCGCACGCGTGTGAATCTGATACAGAGCAATGAAAAGAAATACGGGATTTTTGACCAGTGGACGGCCCAGGAGGCCCCGGCGGAACAGATCGATCTGGATCTGATCGCCCCGGCGGGCTCACAGGTACTGGTAGATGGGGTTTCCCCGCAGGAAATGGCGGACGAGAACCTCTCGCCGGGAGCGGTGCGCTATCATCTGGAAGGCGTGAACGCCGCGGCCGCGCTTCGGATCGCGGGGCTGCCGTTCGAGCAGTACGAGGGAACGCTGGAAGGAGCGGGCCAAGAGCTGGATATGCGGGATGTACTCCAGGTCAGTGAAAACGCAAAGGTACAGATGGAGGAGATCGGCAAGAGCATGATCCGGGAACTGTACACGGCGGCGGTAAACGGCGATGACCAGTCGGATCTGGGAGAGGATTTTTCACAGATCTCAAACAAAGACTTTTTGCTGAAAACGGTTCGCGCGGATATCTTCCGCAGCGATGCGCTCACACTGAGCGATATGTCCTGTGAAAAATTTGTTCCCACCTTCGGAGATATCTACTATCCGGGCAAGGATGAGGAGAGCTTTGTGGGGATCGAGATGAAACTTTCCTACCAGTGCAGCTGCACGGCGGTTCCCGAGGAAGATCAGGAGACCGGGGAAGAAGAAACCCAGAGCGGGGAGGAAGCGGAAAAGCCGCAGAGCAGTACAAAAGAGGCGGTCTTTTATTTCCAGTACCGTGATGGAGCGTGCACTGTCACCTCGGCGCAGATCCCCAGCCCGATTTAAAGGACAGAAAGGCATATATGAAAAAAAAGATCAGGATCCTGGCGTGTCTTGCGGCCTTTGTGCTGGCGATGGATGCCGACGCCGGCGGTGTGCGCGCCATGCTTACCGAGGAAGAACAGCTTTACAATAAAAAGAAAAAAGAAGAACAGAACGCTGTGATCCGGGAGGAGGAGTCCTTCGACTACCTGGAAAACCCGGGATTCACAGGCGTGGACAATTCCGGGACGTATCCGGAGGACGCACAGGCGATGCCGGACGCACTGACAGAAAATGCTGTAGGAACCCAGAGCGGGACAGGAGCGCAGACCAACGCGGGAACCCAGAGCGGAGCAGGAACGCAGACCGGTGCGGCAGCGAAGCAGCAGGCCGGGGCGGACGCGGCAAATGAGGCAGAGGCTGGAGCCGAGACGGAATCGGAGTCCGAAACAGAGCCGAGATCCGAGACGGAAACAGAATCCGAGATGGAGTCGGAATCCGAGTCGGAGCCGGAAACCGGGGCGCGGGAGACGGAGAAAGCAAACGGCATCCTGGTGATGCTGGATCCGGGGCACCAGGCGCCGGACAGCGTGATGAGCGGAACGGAGCCGAACGGCCCGGGCTCGGACGTGGAAAAAGATAAGATGACGCCGGGAGCGGTCGGCGTGACATCTGGCGTGGAGGAGTACGAGCTGGTGCTGGCCATCTCCCAGAAACTGCGGGAGGAGCTGACGGCCAGGGGCTATCAGGTGATGATGACCCGCGAGACAGCCGATGTGAGCCTGAGCAACATCGACCGCTGCCAGATGGCCAATGACGCGAAGGCGGATATATTGATACACATTCACGCCAACACGGTGGACGACAGCAGTGCCACCGGGGCGGTGTCTACAGTACCCTCCCAGGAAAATCCCTATATCAGCGACCTGTACGATGAGTGCATGACCCTCTCAGACGATGTCCTGCGGGAGTACTGCAAAGCCACCGGCTTTCAGAACAACGGGAGCTGGCGGTCGGACAACCTTGCATCCCTCAACTGGAGCAAGATGCCGGTGATGGTTCTGGAGCTGGGGTATATGACAAACGCTGCGGACGATGCCTACATGACAGATCCCAAAAACCAGGATACCATGGCACAGGGGATCGCGAACGGCATTGATGTGTATTTCGGGAGAGAATGATATGTTCTGGAACGGCATTTACAAAGCTGGCAGAGTGGCAGCGCCCGTGCTGATCCACTTTCTGGCGGCAAATATAGTGGTTATCATAGGAGGAATGGGGCTGCATATATACGATGCAGCCCTTCTGACGAGTGTGACGGCCCTTGTGGTCCTCCCGCTCTTTTGGAAGCTCTTTCGGCAGGATGCACAGGAGACGGGGGCGACAGAGAAAGCCGCCCTCGGGGGAAAAGATGTGCTGTTTCTGATCGCGCTCGCGGTGCTGTGCAACAATGGG
>CANRKY010000026.1 GCA_947631355.1 uncultured Marvinbryantia sp. | reverse complement strand
CAGCTTTATCTTTTGTGTAAGCTGCTCTTTTTTTGTCTGCCCTGAATCTGATACTTTCCTTAAGAATTATACCACGGATTACGGACTCTTTGGGGTCCGTTTTCTGTTTTTATGCAAAAAGATGGAGCTGTTGTTCCATAGGTGATTACTCATCTATTTTGCAACAGCCCCATAATCTACAATCTGCTCTCCTTTTGGCAATACGAAGAACACACATTTATCTTAAAAAAGTTGTAATTGAATCGCCTAGCTTTTTGTTATCAAATAATCGTACATCATCGCTGGACTATAAATCAGTGGCTTTTCCAATTCTGCTTCCAGGAAATCTTTGTCTCCCGTCAATATTACGTCAATCTGATGGTATAACGCATCACTTAATACAGGTATATCTTTTTCATCCCGAAGCGTCCCCATCGCTTTCTCTGTACTATTGCAAAATCGGATATCTAATGATCTGTAGAGGCGATAGACTTCTTCCGCCTTATTCGGCCATTTCTGCCGCAATTTCTCTTTGAACTCTCTGTCAACAAATTCCGACACATACAGTTCATGTTCAGAATCAAATAATAATTCCAGCAGTTTTCCCGCTTTTCCTCCAAAGATTAATGCAGAAATGATAACATTCGTATCCAGCATAATCCTCATAAGCCCATCCGCTCTTTTCTGAAAGCTGCCATTTCCTCAATCATGCCTTGCTCCGTGGCCCAGCCTTTGTCGTCTGCAAACACGCTTTGTATCTGACGCAAAGTAGATTTGCTGTTATCTGACCTCTCCTTTTTCCTTCGCTGAGAAAGGAATTGTATATAACTTACTGCCGCCTGATAATCTTCTTTTTCCAAGGTGTTTAATAATTCTTTGACCGTTGCTGCTGTCGGTGCCATACGATCACTCCTTCCTATAGTTCAACACTGTAGTCACAAGGGCTGATACAAAGATCTCATCATAAATGATATTTGCTGTTTTGTATATAGATGCGTGATGGAAACGCCCGCTACTGCTTTTATTTGAAACTCAGATTTCACTTGTTCTTTTTTCTTTTTTATTTATCCTACCATTTCCCATGGCAAAAAGCAATAGCTCGTTACGGTAAATGTGTCCTATGCTATGCAGTCCATAACTCCGCAAAATACTGGTCATTCTGTCAGTACGGTTTAGGCGGTTTAACGGTTCAAAATCATGTTCCCTGTACTGTCAATCTCTTTCTGGGCTGCTAACTCCAGGAAAATGGCTTATTTACAACGATTTTCGGCACCGATGCAAGACATATAGAGCCAGCACCGATGCCGAAAATATAAAGGGGAGGATAAGTATTAAAAATTTATCTTTGGTATGTTCCTAGTATGGCCCTATTTTTGGTTTCTATTCACTGGAGCGAAAAATATTTGAAAAATTTCTGCATGTGTTATATACTATGTGCGTACACGCCGCAGGCCGGACAGTTCTTAAGGGGCAGTTCTCCGGCGTGAGGATAAAAACAAATCTTTTTTGGCAAAGGACGGTTGAAAAATGGCTTTATTACAGGAATGGAGAGATATCGCGTACTCTCAGGAAACAGACAAAAAACAGCTTCAGAAATTCTGGACAGATTATTTCCAGGTGGAAAAAGGCATATATGAACAGCTTCTTGCGGATCCGGACACCGAGGTGAAGGGCACGGTGAGGGAGCTGGCGGAGAAGTATCATGTGCCGGTTCTCACCATGGCAGGCTTCCTGGATGGCATAGACGACAGCCTGAAAGAAAAGAATCCCATTGAGGAGATGGATGAAAACACGGAAGTGAGCCTGGCGTTCGACAAGGAAAAGCTCTATAAAAATATGGTGGACGCAAAGGCGGACTGGCTGTATGAACTTCCAGCCTGGAGGGAAATTTTCCCGGAAGAAAAATTAAAAGAACTGTATAAAGAGGCGAAAAAGGCAAATACCATCGTAAAGGGGCCGAAGATCGGCAGAAATGATCCGTGCCCGTGCGGGAGCGGAAAGAAATACAAAAAATGCTGCGGAAGGTAGCCATGTATCCTATATTGCTGGGCGCGGGGATCCTGTGTATTCTTTATCTGCTGATCCTGCTGGCAAAGGGTGTGGATTTCGCGGTTATCTGGCTGCCGGCCGGCGGGCTGCTCCTGCTGATGGGCTTCTACGTGCGGCACTGCGCGCTGCACCCTCAGGGGTTTCGGCTGCCGCTCTGGCTTCAGGCAGCGTGCATCCTTTTGCTCGCCCTGGGGCTTGCCATCTTTCTTGTGGTGGAAGGGCTGATCTTTCGGGCAATGCTCACCAGCCCGCCAAAAGATCTGGATATCGTCATCGTGCTGGGCGCACAGGTGAAGGGGGATGCCCCAAGCCGTGCGCTTTTGCGGCGTCTGGAAACGGCGCAGGAATATCTGCAGGAAAATCCGCGGACGGTCGCGGTGCTTTCGGGCGGACAGGGAGACGGGGAAGACATCACGGAGGCGGAGTGCATGTACCGGTACCTCACGGCGCACGGCATTGAAAAAAGCCGCCTTATCCTGGAAGACCGCTCCACTACCACGCAGGAAAACCTGCTGTTCAGCGCCCGGAAGACGGACGCGCTGTACGGGGACGGAAAGAAGCAGAAAACAGGGATTCTCTCCAACAACTTCCATATTTACCGAGCCCTGCTCCTTGCAAAAAAGTGCGGGTATACGGATGTGTATGGGATCCCGGCGCGATCCGACTGGAGATTGCAGGTACATTATTTGGTGCGGGAATTTTTTGCGCTGGTTAAAGAAAAAATAACGGGAAATATATAGCGAAGCAGAAAAGCTGCCACTGTGCGAAATGATACCATCCGCACGGCGACAGCTTTTGTACTGCTCTTTGCGCTGTTTTACGCTATTTTCTTATTACCGATGCTTTTCCCGCACGATCACAGGCACGATCGCCTTGGGATATCTTCCGGATCAGCGCTTCTCATACTCGATGGAGATTACGGCGTCATCTTCTTTGCTGTATGTGATGTTGATGCTCCAGTCGTAATCGTCTTTTCTCTGAACCGTGTAGTATGTGTAATCATCGGAATCGCTGCTCACTTCGTAAGACAGATTCTCCAGAACAGCCATCAGCTCCTCGTTGTTCAGGTCGCGGGTAAGGCCGCCGGGGATCATGATGGGCAGATCTGTGTCGTAGTGATCGCTCTCCACCTCGGTGACGAAGCAGTTCTCAATGGTGGTAGCGTTCTTGTCGTAATTGCGCGCAGTTCCGCGGAATTCCTGGCCATCCTTCAGCATGGAGAACCAGCCAAAGCTCTGTCCAGCCACCACGGCGTCGGAATCCTCCTGCTTTAAGGTGAAGCCGTTCTCCAGGAACACGGATACCGGAGCGGGAAGCTGGTACAGGTTTCCGGCAAATTCTACCACGCCGGACATGGCGTCATCCCCCAGCTCTGTGGGAGCTTCGTAAGCCAGCACGGCCTCGGTGGGATCACCGCTCACCTCTGCCATCGCGGCGGCGTTTGCCTCCTCATCGAACACAAAATTGCTCACGGCAAAATGATTGAGTATGCCGGTTTCTACGTCGATGTAGAAAGACCAGTCACGGTAAGAGTCATATTCATAGGTCAGCTTTGTGTACAGGTCGCCCTCGTAGACATCGCTTGCCTCGCCGTATGCGGCCTTCACATCGTCCAGTGTGGAAGTGCCGTATGTAACGCCTTTTGCAAACTCAATGGTGGTGTCCGGCGCGTCCTCAGAGTCGTAGGAATCAATCTCTATGCCGCCCACCATACATTCCGAATAGGGAACGGTGTTGATGCCTGTGTTGATCAGTTCCACATACGCCCGCAGATTGCCCTTGTAAAACGCTTCGCCGCTGTACTGGTTCGGAGCCAGCTCCATGTCGTCCTCTCTGTACTCCCAGCCGTAAGCGAGGAAATCTGCGTAGGACATGGGGAATGTGTAAACATCGCCGTCCAGCTTCAGCTGGAAACTGTAGATATCATCTGACAGCGCTTCTGTACTTTCCGCGGAAGCGCCCGCCGCTGCCTCCGTCTCCTCCGTCTCTGCGGCGGCACTGAAACCAAAAGCGGAAACAGCCATGGTGCATGCAAGAAAACAAGTTACAAATTTTTTGTTCATTTTGACCTCCTTTGGAATAGAAAATGTAGAAACAATTGTATCATAACATAAAATAATAAAGAATTAAACAGTTTTTTGTAACCTGTGAAAAATCAAAGAAAGCGGCCGGGCTGTTCTGCCCTGGCCGCGCAATAAATTATTTCAGGCAACCTTTCCCGCTCAGAAAAACCTTCCGCAGCGATCACTGTCTCTCAAATGTGCTGCACTCGGTCTGCGCGCAGCGAATCGCCGACGCGCCGGATATATCGATCTTTTTCGCCTGACATTCCATATACTCGTTATACCGGCAGTTGCAGGCGCTGCAGTCCACCTGAATCTGGTCGGACGGATCGCCAACGGCATTTTTCACCACGCCGGAAGTATTTTCCCGAAAACTGGAACAGCAGGTATCGCCGGCTTCGCTGGCATGTTCGCCGGTCACCTTGATATCGCCTTTTCCACATAATCTGTTTTCATTATAAATGCATTTTACAGCGGAACAAGATAATGCTGGCATGATACTACCTCCTTTCACTGAGATAGTATCTGCCGATGCACATTTTTTATTCTTTTCTGTGTTTTTCCTTTTTATTCTTTTTTTGTGTTTTCTTTTTTATTTGCTTTCCTCTGTCTTCGTCTCGCGCAGGACTCTGGTGCGCACTTCCTCCTGCACATCCGCAATGAAGGCGTCCAGCGTTTTCTGGCCCTCATCGCCGACAAAGCGGCTGCGCACGGCAACCAGGGATTCCTCCTCCTCTTTCGCGCCCACTACCAGCATATAGGGCACTTTGGCAAGCTGCGCCTCCCGGATCTTATATCCGATCTTTTCCGCGCGGGTATCCACGCTGGAGCGCAGTCCGGCCTCTGTCAGCCGGGCGTTTACTTTATCCGCATAGTCCAGATATTTGTCGGAGATGGGGAGCACGCGGATCTGTTCCGGCGACAGCCAGGTGGGGAAAGCGCCCGCGAAGTGCTCGATCAGGATACCGATGAACCGCTCGATGGAGCCGAAGGCCACGCGGTGGATCATAATGGGCCGGTGCGCGTTTCCGTCCGCCCCGGTATATTCGCAGTTAAAGCGCAGGGGAAGCTGGAAGTCCAGCTGGATGGTCCCGCACTGCCAGGTTCTCCCGATGGAGTCCTCCAGATGGAAGTCGATCTTCGGCCCGTAAAACGCGCCGTCCCCCTCGTTCACCACATAGTCGAGGCCCAGGTCGTCCAGCGCGGCGCGCAGACCCTCTGTGGCCATCTCCCAGTCCTCATCGCTGCCCATGGAATTTTCCGGGCGGGTGGACAGTTCCACGTGATATTTGAAGCCGAACAGCTGATAAACGCTGTCGATCAGCTTCGCAACGCCCTTTATCTCGTCCCGGATCTGCTCCGGCGTCATAAAGATGTGGGCATCGTCCTGCGTAAAGCAGCGCACGCGCATCAGGCCGTGCAGCTGGCCGGATTTTTCGTGGCGGTGCACAAGGCCCAGTTCTCCCATGCGCAGCGGCAGGTCGCGGTATGAGCGGGGCTCCGACTGGTACACCAGGATGCCGCCGGGGCAGTTCATTGGTTTGATGGCAAAATCTGTGTCGTCAATGACCGTTGTATACATATTTTCTTTGTAGTGATCCCAGTGCCCGGAAGTTTCCCACAGCTGGCGGTTCAGCATAATGGGCGTGGAGATCTCCACGTAGCCCGCCTTTGTGTGGATCTCTCTCCAGTAATCCAGCAGCGTATTTTTCAGGATCATCCCCTTCGGCAGGAAGAACGGGAAGCCGGGGCCCTCATCGCGCAGCATGAACAGGCCAAGCTGCTTGCCCAGCTTTCTGTGGTCGCGCTTCTTTGCCTCCTCCAGGCGGGTCAAGTACGCATCCAGGTCTGCCTTCTTTGTATAGGAAGTACCGTAAATGCGGGTGAGCATCTTGTTTTTCTCGCTGCCTCTCCAGTACGCGCCTGCGATGCTGGTGAGCTTAAACGCCTTCACCGGCTTTGTGCTCATCAGATGCGGGCCGGCGCACAGATCCACAAATTCTCCCTGCTGATAGAAGCTGATCTCGGCGTCCTCTGGCAGGTCTTCGATCAGTTCCACCTTATAGGGTTCGTCTTTTTCTTTAAAATATGCGATGGCCTCATCTCTGGGCTTTGTGAAGCGCGTGATGGGCAGGGCTTCCTTTACGATCTTTTTCATCTCCTGCTCGATCTTTTCCAGATCCTCCGCCGTTATGGGAGCCTCGCTGTCAATGTCGTAGTAAAAGCCCTCCGCGATGGACGGGCCGATGGCCAGCTTCACATCCGGGTACAGGCGCTTGATGGCCTGCGCCATGATATGGGACGTGGTGTGGCGGAACGCGCCCGCGCCTTCCGGCGTATCGAATGTGAGGATGTTTAAGGCGCTGTCCGCGTCCACAATGGTACGCAGATCCACCACTTTGCCGTTCAGTTCCCCGGCAGTGGCCATCCTGGCCAGGCCCTCGCTGATATCCGCCGCGATATCCAGCACGGACATGGCTTTGTCATACTCTTTTGTTGAACCGTCTTTTAATGTGATGATCATACTGTGTTCTCCTTTTCCTACTACAATATATTTATAGTTGATATACCTAACAGCCAGTTAGGATATTAACCATCTTGTTGCTTAAGCTGTATAATGATGGAGCAATCGGTATAGCGGCCTCTTCCTTGGGCTTAGCGCCCGTAAAACAGTCTGCTAACCAGCTCCTCATTGGCAGCGTTCGTTTTATGCAGGTTGGGCCATCCTTCGGGATGCGTTCGCGTCACACCACAGTAGATAGAATGGGCAATGAGTAAATCTGGCACTGACCAATTGCAATTCATGAATAAGGAGTGACATTTTATGAACATGAACGCAGTGGGCATTGATGTTTCCAAGAGAAAAAGTACGGTGGCCATCCTCCGTCCTGGCGGCGAAGTGGTGACAAAGCCATTTGACGTCCCTCACCTGTCCTCAGATCTCCAGTCATTGATCGATCGGATCCGATCCCTTGACGGCGAAACCCGCATTGCCATGGAATGCACCGGCCGCTATTATGAACCCGTGGCCCGCAAACTCTCCCTTGCCGGCTTCTTTGTCAGCGCTGTAAATCCACAGATCATCCACAGCTTCCAGGGACAGGACAACCCCCTGCGCAGGATAAAGACCGATCGGGCGGATTCGGTGAAAATCGCTCGCTATACTCTTGACAGTTGGGCCAATCTAAAACAGTATAGTCTTATGGATGAATTACGCTCCCAACTCAAAACCATGAACCGCCAGTTTGATTTCTACATGAAACACAAGACTGCCATGAAGAATAACCTCATCGGGCTTGTCGACCTGACCTATCCCGGAGCCAATGCTTACTTCGACAGCCCGGCCCGGGAAGACGGCAGCCAGAAATGGGTGGATTTCATTGATACTTACTGGCATGTTGACTGCGTCCGTAAAATGTCCCTTTCCGCTTTTACTGCCCATTATCAGAAATGGTGCAGCCGTAAGAAGTACAACTTCAGCAGCTCCAAAGCTGAAGAAATCCACAGGGCAGCAAAGGAGCTGATCCCCGTACTTCCGAAGAACGATTTTACCAAACGCATCCTCAAACAGGCCGTTGCCCAACTCAACGCCGCCTCTCAGACTGTGGAGCAGCTGCGCACCCTTATGAATGAAACAGCCTCCCATCTGCCAGAATATCCGGCCGTGATGGCGATGAAGGGGGTGGGGCCTTCCCTTGGCCCGCAGCTGATGGCGGAGATCGGGGATGTGACCCGGTTTACGCATAAGGGCGCCATTACCGCCTTTGCAGGTGTTGATCCCGGTGTCAATGATTCCGGCGATCATTCCCAGAAGAGCGTTCATGCCTCAAAACACGGTTCACCGCTGCTGCGCAAAACCCTGTTCCAGATCATGGACATCCTCATCAAGACCAAACCGGAGGATGCGGTGTACCAGTTCATGGACAGGAAACGTGCCGAGGGAAAACCTTATTACGTCTACATGACGGCTGGTGCCAATAAGTTCCTGCGCGTTTACTACGGCAGGGTAAAGGAATATCTGGCCTCGCTCCCGGCATCAGAGTAACAACGATATAGTTCTTCTCAGACCGGCAATTTCTGGCGGTCTTATTGTGATACCCATTTTTCAACCTGTATAAAATTTTCAAAGTTCTTTTAATTTTAGCTTGACTTTTTATTTGCAGGCTGTATTTTTGCAGTTTCTTTTTGCAGTTTCCTTTTTTTGTGTTTTCCTTTTTTGCGGCTTCCTTTTTCTGCGGATCTTTGTTTCCCTGAAAGGGCTGTGCCAGACAATAAAAAAGCCCTCATGATCCGTTCTTCGGTCATAAGGGACGGGTAATCAGGTTTACTCGCGGTTCCACCCTGTTTGCTCTGCGCAGCCGCAAAGCCACTCTTTTTGTGATGATAACGGGATCGCCGGGCCGTATTGGGGCCGCTCGGAGGTGGTCTTCAAATGGTTCCCGACAGGGCACTTGCACCGGATGTGCCCCTCTCTGTGTCATTTCCCATTTTACTTGTCTCGTCTTCGCTTTCTCTGATAATAGCGCACGGAAAACGCTTTTGTCAACACCTATCTGAAAAATATTAAACGAAAGCTTTTCGGCGAGATCAGAATGAAGTTCCTCCGCGTGGGATCATTGATTTTCCACTGCGATTCTGTTATGATAAAAAGCATCAAACCTGATGGATGAAAGGCGAGGCGGAGCAAATGACGCGGTTTTGGAAAATAAAATTCTTCTCCCTATGTGTCCTGCTGTTTTTTGTCTGCACGGTTCCGGTGTGTGCCAGCGGATCCGATTTTGCGCTTCATATGCTGGATGTCGGCCAGGGGCTTTCCGTGCTTGCCGAGGCGGACGGCCATTATCTTCTCTATGACGGCGGCGGCGCGGGCGCTTCTTCTTTTGTGGTCAGCTATCTCAAGCGGCAGGGCATCTCGGATCTGGACTATATCATTGTCTCACATTATGACGAAGATCACCTGAACGGCATCGTGGGCGCACTGCATGTTTTTGGATGCGGCTCCGTCCTCTCTCCGGATTATATTCCGGACACGGCCATTTACCGCTCCTATGTCTCAGCTGTGCAGGAAAATGGGGCTCCGGTCACGCATCCGCTTCCGGGCGATACATTCGCCCTGGGAAATGCCTCCGTGGAAATCCTCGGGCCCTCCTCCTACGACAATCCGTCCGAAAATAACAACTGTATTTCTCTGTGCATAGATTACGAGGGCTTCCGCTTTCTGCTCTGCGGCGACCTGGAGGCGGACGGCGAGGCGGATCTTGTCCATTCCGGGGCGGATCTTTCCTGCGACCTGTATGTGGTGAACCACCACGGCAGCGCCTCCTCCAGCACTTTCTATTTTCTGGATCGGGTGCTCCCGAACTATGCTTTTTTAAGCTGCGGTGCGGACAACCCCTACGGTCATCCCGCCGCCGAGACTATGGAGCGCCTGCAGGCCATGGACTGCGACCTGTACCGCACGGACAGGCAGGGAACCGTCATTGCGTACTCGAACGGCTCCTCCCTGTGGTTCAGCACAGATCCCTGCACCGATTTTAGCAGTGGCGACCTCTCTGCCGTATATGCGCTGGAAGGCCAGGGTGCCGATGGAAACGAAGCTTCGGGCAGCGCAGATGGAAGCCAACATACGGATGGCGCAAACGAAAATGAAGATGCGGGCGGCACAGACGGAAGTGAAGACGCGGGCAGCGCCGGGAGCATCACTTACGTCTGCAATACCAACACCTATAAATTTCATTATGAATATTGTGACAGTGTAGCTAAGATGAAAGAAAAGAATAAAAAGATCACAACAGAAAGCAGGGACAGCCTGATCGCCCAGGGATATGTACCCTGTAAGAACTGCTGTCCCTGAAGTGTTACCTCTGAAATGCTGCCCCTGAAATGTTGTCCTTGAAATGCTGCCTCTGATAAACTTTACCCAAGGATCCGCTCCAGCATTTCCCGCTGGAGCCTTTGGGGATTTTTGTGGTAGATATCAATTTTTCCGCAGTCGGCGCTCCTGTCGGAAAACGCCGGGAACAAAAAACCAAATTCCGGGGCGCCGGGCTCGTATTCTCCCACGAGTGGAGCAATGGCGCACAAAATGAAATCATACACTTCCTCCGACCCCTCCAGCCACTGTTTATCGGATGCCTTCACCGGAATGTCGTACACGCCGGAAAATAGATAGATGGCGTATGCGGTTTCGGTTCTGTAATGCTCTCCCACAAGTTCGTAAAAGATGCTGAGCAGCGCGTCGTCCTTGAGATGCGCACTGCGGATCCCGCACAAAAGCTGAAGAAACGAGTCTTTTTTCCCGCCTCCATCAGATGCGAACCGATATTCCTTCAGCTGCTCGTTGGTCGCCGCAAATGGGATAGCCTTCGCGATCTCCAGGTTCTTTTTTCTCTCCGCCTCCGAGAGTTTCAGAAAATGGATGTTAAAAGAACCATCCTCATATCCCTCCTGATCCATATACGCCCCGGCTATCCGCGCAAAACAGTTTCTGGACAGCGTCATCCTCCGTGTGAGTTCCAACATATCTTCTCTGCTGATCATAGTATAATACCCCCCCCCACACACCGTCACATCAGCGGCGCAAATGCCTTCAGCAGACTGCCGGTGATCTTGTAAGAAAGTTTTTCATGCCGGATGCTGTCCTCTGTTACCGCGCGGCACTTTGAGAGCGTTTCCTGGAAGTCTTTTTCCATGTCGGAAATGCAGGCCGTCTTATACAGATAGGTGGCGCACTCAAAATGATGATACAAGCTGCGGTAGTCCAGATTGATCGTGCCCACCACGCCCTTTTCATCATCGCTCACAAACACTTTTGCATGCACAAATCCGGGCGTATATTCGTAAATTTTCACCCCGGCACTGATCAGCGTTTTATAGTGCGACTTTGCAAGAGCGTACACCGGTTTCTTGTCCGGTATGCCGGGGAGGATCAGTTTCACATCCACGCCTCTTTCCGCCGCATATTTCAGCGCCATCTCCAGCTCGTTATCCAGGATCAGATAGGGCGTCATGATATGGACATAGCTCTTTGCGCGGTTTAAGATGTCGATGTAAACCATTTCTCCCACTTTGTCGTCGTCCAGAGGGCAGTCGCAGTAGGGCATCACATACCCTTCCGCCGGATGCTGCGCCGCGCTGCCCGCCGCCCTGCATACCTTCCAGTCCGGAACCTTTTCCGTAATGTTCCACATCTGCAGGAACATCAGGGTGAAGCTCTTTGCCGCATCGCCCTTCAGCATGACCGCCGTGTCTTTCCAGTGGCCGAACTTTTGCACATGGTTAATGTATTCGTCCGCCAGGTTCACGCCTCCGTTAAAGGCAACTTTGCCATCGATCGCCAGGATCTTGCGGTGGTCCCGATAGTTATAGTGGGTAGACACAAACGGCATGACCGGGGAAAACGCCTTGCACTGGATCCCCAGTTTCTGCATCTGTTTCGGATAATCCGCGGAGAGGAGCGAGATCTCGCACATGCCATCGTACATCACGCGCACATCCACGCCCTGGGCCGCCTTGCTGGCCAGTATATGCAGGATGCTTCCCCACATCTTGCCTTCTTCAATGATAAAATATTCCATGTAGATATATTTTTCCGCTTTTTTCAGTTCCGTGAGCATTTCCTGGAACATGTCCTCGCCTAGCGGGAAATATGTCACTTCCGTATTTCGGTAGATCGGGAAACAGTTGCCGCGGTTCACATAGCGGTTCAGATCGTCTGTCCCGGAATTTACGATGTCGGGGGCCGATAATACGCCCTCCTCCTGCGCGAGAAACGCTCGGCTCTCTTTTATGCGTTCGCTTAAAAGGTGTTTGACGCTGCGGTGGCCGATCTCATTCTGGGTAAACCAGAGCATGATGGTGGCCGGCACCGGAAACAGCATGATCAGGCTCAGCCAGGTCAGTTTTGCCGTGGCGTCCATGTCGCAGCGGAACAGATAGAACAGCATGCCAATAGAGAAAACTGTCTGCGCCGCGGCAAACCATCGAAAATAATCCGCAAACCAGTTATACAGAGAAAGTAAGACGGAGATCTGCAGCACGATCAGCGCAGCCATGATCCCCACCCTGCTAAACACAATGCTCAATAATCCTTTTTTTCTTTTTGACAGCAGTGAAATCTGTTCGTTTTCCTGAACTTCCTTTGCCATACCTGTTTCCCTCCCATCGTTTGTCCCACCGGGCCAGTGTCGAAGACCGGCCCTTTCACGGTCTCTTAAAATTTCTATATAGCATACCACAAATAGCTCCGGCTGGCAACCCGCCGAAGCGAGCGCGAGTATAAAACGTGGCGGCTCAGGCATAGACACAGCGGCTAAACGCAGGCATAAAAAAAGCCTGCTCCGCAGGCTTTTTCTTCCACACACTGTGGGCCATCTGAGATGGCGTTGTGAATGAATTTTTATTTGAACTTATGATGTAAAATTTAGTATGGTATCTAAGTTCATCTTTATTTTATGCTTTTCTGTCTCATCTGTCAATCGCTTTTTTCCGACAGTCTATAGAGGTTTTTTCCAGCAGTCTATAGAGGTTTTTCCGGCAGTCTATAGAGGTTTCTTCGAACAATTTGGACGCAAAGAGGGGCAGCCGAAAATGGAGAAAAATAGCGGTCATTGGGTACCCCTAATGACCGCCGTTTTCTAATTGACTTTTTTGTACCGCTTATTTATCTCTCCAGATGATGCGTCCTTTCGTCAGATCATAGGGCGATAATTCAATGGTCACTTTGTCTCCCGGAAGGATGCGGATAAAGTTCATGCGCAGTTTGCCGCTGATATGCGCCAGAACCACATGCTTGTTTTCCAGTTCCACCCGGAACATCGCGTTTGGAAGTTTTTCCAATACGGTTCCTTCTACTTCAATTACATCTGCTTTCGACATTTGCAAACCTCCTGATCACTCGTCTGATATCTTCATCTTTTACATTTCCGTCTGATATATTTTCCAGCTCCTGCGGAATCCGCCGGATGACCTGAATATGTTTTTTCTTCTTTTTTTTGGGCTTTGCCAGCGGTTTCAGGCGCCCGTCCGTCAGATATACATATTCCGCATCCGTCTGCAGTATGACATAGAGCTGGCCCATGTCATGTCCGGCCCGCGACCACGCGAGCATACCCGGCTCATATCTGTCCATCCGTATCCCTCTCACATTATATGATTTCATGGAGCACATATCCGCCCGATCTCAGCACCATTTCCCGCATGCCACGCAAATCTCACACATACAGCGTCAATCCCCGCACACAACGCCATTTCACACACATATAGCGCTATTTCACATGCACAGTGTCTATTCCCGCATACAGCATTATTTCACGTATACAGCGTTGATCTACATACAAAGCGCTATTTTCACACGCACAGTGTCTATTCCCGCATACAGCATGTATCTACGCGTGCAGCGTCAGGATCTCCGGCTCACCGTCCGTGATCAGTATGGTGTTTTCATAGTGCGCGGAGAGCGAACCGTCCTCCGTGACCACGGTCCAGTCATCGTCCAGCCAGCATACGTCACAGCGGCCGGCGTTGATCATGGGCTCCACCGCCAGCGTCATGCCCGGCATCAGGCGCAGCCCCCGGCGCTTCTGTGCGAAGTTGGGTATCTGCGGGTCTTCGTGGAGCGCCTTGCCGATCCCGTGCCCCACCAGGTCGCGCACCACGCCGTATCCGAATTTCTCCGCATACGCCCCGATGGCCCCGGATATGTCATACAGATGATTACCCGCCCGGGCGAATTCCAGTCCCCGGAAAAAGCACTCCTCCGTCACCTTCACCAGTTTTTCTGCCTCCGGGCTGATCTGCCCCACCGCGTGGGTGCGCGCGGCGTCCGAGTGGAATCCCTGATAGATCAGGCCGGCGTCCAGGCTGACAATATCGCCCTCCTGCAGGATATGTTTATTGTTGGGGATGCCGTGCACCACCTCATCGTTCACCGATACACAGATGGACGCGGGATAGCCGTTGTAATGCAGAAAATTCGGCACACATCCCAGGCCGCGGATCAATTCTTCTCCGTAGCGGTCAATATCCTTCGTGGAAATGCCCGGCTTCACAAACTCGCCCAGTTTCTGATGCACGATCTCCAGGCGTCTGCCGGCTTCCCTCATAAGATCGATTTCTTTTGGAGATTTAATCGTCACAGCCATACTTATTCACCTATGATCCGCACAATGGCGTCAAACACGCGGTCCATTTCCATTGTGCCGTCCACACTTTTCAGAATCCCCGCTTTGCTGTAATACGCGATCAGCGGCTGTGTCTGCTCGTGGTAGACATTCAGGCGTTTCTGCACCGTCTCCGGCTTATCGTCGTCCCGCAGGATCAGTTTTTCGCCGCAGGCATCGCAGATGCCCTCGGTCTTTGTGGGATTGAACACCACATGGTAGGTGGCGCCGCAGTTTACGCACGCTCTCCTGCCGCCCATGCGGGTGATGATGTTCTCGTCCGGCACATCCACGTCGATGGCCATATCCATTTTCTCTCCGGCCTTTGCCAGCGCGGCGTCCAGACTCTCCGCCTGGGGAATGGTGCGCGGAAATCCGTCCAGCACATACCCGTTTTTGCAGTCGTCCTGGCCGATGCGGTCCATCAGCATGTCGATCACCAGCTCATCCGGTACAAGAAGCCCCTGGTCCATAAAGGTTTTGGCTTTCTTTCCCAGTTCCGTATCGCCCTTCACATTTGCGCGCAGGATATCGCCGGTGGAAATGTGTGGGATCCCATATTTTGCCGCGATCCGCTTTGCCTGTGTGCCTTTTCCCGCACCGGGCGCGCCCAACATGATGATTTTCATAATGTCATTCCTTTCCTGTCTCTATCGTCTGAAATCTCTTTCATCTGAAATCTCTTTCATCTGAAATTTCTATCGTCCAAAAAACAGCAAGTCCCCCTCCGCTGGAGGGGGCTGCAGCTTTCACAGCATCCCTCCGGGATGCCGTCATTATTCACTTAAGAATCCTTTGTAATTGCGTACTACCATCTGAGATTCGATCTGGTTGATGGTCTCCAGGATGACACTCACGATAATGATAATGGAAGTGCCGCCGAAAGATACGTACGCGTTAAATACCCCGTTAAAGAAGATGGGGATCAGCACCACGATGCTGAGGCCGATGGCGCCGATAAATACTACATAGCTCAGGATACGGTTCAGGTAATCCACAGTGGGTTTGCCCGGACGGATACCCAGCACCATGCCGCCCTGCTTCTTCATGTTGTCCGCAACCTCAATGGGATTGAAGCTGATGGATGTGTAGAAGTAAGCAAATGCGATGATCAGCACAATGTAGACCACCATGCCGATGGAATACTCCGGATGGGAGGGGCTGAACCAGTTGTTCTGATTCAGTGCGTTTACGATCACGCCACCCACCCCGGAGGGGGACACGCCCAGGATCGATACGATCATGCTGGGCATACTGAACAGGGAGGACGCAAAGATTACCGGGATAACCCCCGCCGTGTTTACTTTCAGCGGGATGTAGGTGGACTGGCCGCCCACCAGCTTTCTTCCCTGCATCTTCTTTGCGTACTGCACCGGAATACGTCTCACTGCGTCATTCAAAAGAATAACCAGCACGATCGTCACCGCGATGACCGCCAGAATGATGATGGCTGCCAGAATACCGCGGGCCAATGTCGCGCCCTGGATAAACCGCTCATACAGCGAACCCAAATCCGACGGCACACGGGAGATGATGTTGATCACCAGGACGATGGAGATACCGTTCCCCACGCCGTTTTCCGTGATGCGCTCGCCGATCCACATCAGGAACGCACTGCCTGCCGTAAGCGCAAGCACCACAGTAAGTCCCTTTAAGAAATTGATGTTCGGGATCAGGCCGCTTCTGCCGAAGGCAACCGTCATGGCTGTGGATTCGATCAGAGCCAGCGCCACCGTCACATAACGGGTAATGGAGGTGATCTTCTTCCTGCCTTCTTCTCCGTCTCTCTGCATCTCCTCCAGCGCCGGGATGGCGATGGTGAGCAGCTGCATGATGATGGAGGATGTGATATACGGGGTGATGCTCAGAGCGAAAATAGACATTTTCTCAAAGGATCCGCCGGTGAACGCGCTGAAAAAGTTGAACGCGCCTCCGGTCTGCTGCGCAAACCAGTTGGCCATGTATTCCCGGTTCACACCCGGAACCGGGAGCTGGGAGCCAAGACGAATGACCACCAGCATGCCAAACGTGAAAAGCAGGCGTTTTCTGATATCCTTCACTTTAAACATATTACGAAGTGTTTCAAACATCAAATCACCTCTGCTTTTCCACCAGCCGCTTCTATCTTAGCTTTCGCGCCTTCACTGAAAGCGTTTACCTTGACATTCAGCTTCTTTGTAAGTTCTCCGTTTCCAAGTACCTTTACGCCGTCTTTCGCGCTTTTGATAACGCCGGTTTCGATCAGTTTCTCGATAGTCACCTCCGTATCGTTATCAAATCTTTCCAGCTCACTTACATTGATCGCCTCAATATCCAGTGTGTTTCTGTTCGTAAAGCCTCTCTTTGGAAGACGTCTGTATAACGGCATCTGGCCGCCCTCAAACCCCGGTCTGGGAGCTCCGGAACGAGCCTTCTGACCCTTGTGGCCCTTACCTGCCGTTTTGCCGTTGCCTGAACCGTGTCCGCGGCCCCGCCTGAAATTATCATTATGCTTGGAACCATCCGCCGGTCTTAAGTTTGATAAATCCATCATGGCACCTCCTTGATTAAATTTCTTCTACTTTCACTAAATGCTGCACCTGTTTTACCATTCCCATGGTGGCCGCGTTGTTGGGCAGCTCCACGGAGTGGTGCATCTTCCGAAGACCCAGGGCAGCTACGGTAGCACGATGTTTCGGGATCGCGCCGATCGTAGATTTTACCAGTGTAACTCTTACTTTGTCAGCCATTTTCCATCCTCCTATCACGCGCGAATTTCTTCAACCGCTTTTCCGCGCAGTCTTGCAACTTCCTCCGGGGATTTCAGCTGTCTCAAGCCTTCCAGAGTAGCAAGCACTACGTTCTGTTTATTTCTGGAACCCAGAGATTTTGTACGGATGTTGCGGATGCCTGCAAGCTCAAGCACGTTGCGGGCCGGGCCGCCGGCGATAACGCCGGTACCTTCCGGAGCTCTCTTTAAGATCACATGGGAGCCGCCGAACACTCCTTCAAAATCGTGGGGGATGCTGGCATTGTCGTCCAGCGCCACATTCACCAGTTTCTTTGCAGCGTCTTCCTTGCCTTTGCGGATCGCTTCCGGGATCTCCTTTGCTTTCCCCAGGCCTACTCCAACGTGGCCGTTTCCGTCGCCAACAACCACTAAAGCCGTAAACTTCATGTTCTTGCCGCCCTTAACAACCTTGGTAACACGTTTAATAGACACTACTTTTTCATTTAATTCTAATTGACTTGCATCAATGATCTCACGCTTCATGTGTCTACCTCCTAAAATTCCAGACCAGCTTCTCTTGCTGCATCTGCTAATGCCTGAATCTTACCCTGATATATGAAGCCGCCTCTGTCAAAGACAACGGTTTTAATACCTTTTTCAAGAGCTCTCTCGGCAATCACTTTTCCCAGGTATGCTGCTGCATCAACGTTGTTCGTCTTCTCAAGCTCTGCCTTCACTTCTTTCTGAAGGGTGCATGCAGACACAAGAGTGTTTCCGACTGTATCGTCAATAATTTGAGCATACATGTGATTATTACTTCTAAACACAGCCAGGCGCGGTCTTTCCGCTGTACCTGAAAAACGATTGCGAATCTTTCTGTGTTTATTAACGCGAACTTTTGTTCTGGATTCTTTTTTAACCATTTTCACACGCTCCTTACTTATTTCTTACCAGTCTTACCAACTTTACGTCTGATCACTTCATCAGCATACTTAATACCTTTGCCCTTGTAGGGTTCCGGAGCTCTCTTTTCTCTGATTTCAGCCGCGTATTGGCCAACTTTTTCCTTGTCGATTCCTTTGACCGTTATTTTGTTGCCATCCACTACCGATTCCAGTCCATCGGGATCGATCATCTCCACCGGATGGGAATAACCTAAGGATAATGTAAGCTTTTTCCCCTGCTTTGCAGCTCTGTAGCCCACGCCGTTCACTTCCAGCACTTTCTCGTACCCTTCGCTGACGCCCACCACCATGTTGTGGATGAGGGTTCTTGTGAGCCCGTGCAGGGATTTCATCTTCTTCAGATCGTTCGGTCTTGATACGATCACATGACCGTCTTCCACCTTGATTTCCATTTCTGCGGGAAGTACTCTCTCCAGAGTTCCCTTGCTGCCCTTCACGGTCACTTTATTGCCCTCTGCAACGGTAACCGTGACGCCTGCCGGAATGACCACCGGCATTCTTCCGATTCGTGACATTGTTATGTCCTCCTTACTTAGATTTTCGGAACGGAATCCACCGCTCTGTTTTCAGTGAGATGACAGGCTTACCACACAAATGCCAGAACTTCGCCGCCCACCTGCAGTTTGCGTGCTTCTCTGTCTGTGATAACGCCTTTGTTTGTAGAGAGGATCGCCACACCGAGACCGCCCAGCACTCTCGGCACTTCATCCTTGCCCGCGTAAACGCGCAGACCCGGCTTTGAAATCCTCTTAATACCTGTAATGATCTTTTCGTTCTTATCCGCGCCGTATTTCAGGGTGATGCGGATAACCGGGAAACCGGCTTCCTGTACGATATCGTACTTGCTGATGTAGCCCTCGTCTAAAAGGATATTTGCGATAGCCAGCTTCATTTTGGACGATGGTACATCTACTGTATCATGTTTTGCAGTGTTTGCGTTACGGATTCTTGTAAGCATATCTGCAATCGGATCGCTCATAGTCATCTGAATGTCCTCCTTCTATCATCATTCTATCAATTATTGTCTACCAGCTTGCTTTTTTCACGCCCGGAATCTGTCCCTTGTATGCCAGTTCACGGAAGCAGATTCTGCAGATTCCATACTTTCTCAGGTAGGCATGCGGACGACCGCAGATCCTGCAGCGGTTGTATTCTCTTGTAGAGAATTTCTGTTTGCGCTGCTGTTTAATCTTCATTGCTGTCTTAGCCATGGAAAATTCCTCCTATATTCTTCGAAAACTTCATGTCCGACTATGCCTGCTGTCTTGCGAACGGCATATTGAACAGTGTCAGCAGTTCACGGGCTTCCTCGTCGGTCTTTGCGGTAGTTACGAAGATCACGTCCATGCCCCGCACCTTATCTACCTTGTCGTACTCGATCTCCGGGAAGATCAGCTGCTCTTTGATCCCCAGGGCGTAGTTGCCTCTGCCGTCGAAGGCATTGGGGTTCACGCCGCGGAAGTCACGCACACGCGGCAGAGCCAGATTGATCAGGCGATCCACGAACTCGTACATGCGCTCGCCGCGCAGAGTCACCTTGCAGCCGATCGCCATTCCCTCACGGATCTTGAAGTTCGCCACGGAATTTTTCGCTTTCGTTGTGACTGCCTTCTGGCCGGTGATGGTCTCCATGTCCTTCACAGCGGATTCCAGCAGCTTCGCGTTTTCCTTTGCCTCGCCAACGCCCATGTTCACCACGACTTTGTCGAGCTTCGGAACTTCCATGATGTTCTTATATCCAAACTTTTTGATCATAGCGTCTACAATCTCGTTTTTGTAAGTGTCTTTGAGTCTACTCAACTTGTATGGCCTCCTCTCTCAATGATCTAACGACTGCGCCAGTCGGTTTCTTTCACAACCGCGCCGGTCGCTTTTGCTACGCGGACTTTCTTGTCGCCTTCCATCTTAAAGCCCACTCTGGTAGGTTTGCCGTCCACCAGCAGCATCACGTTGGAAATGTCGATATACGCCTCTTTGTTGGTGATACCGCCCTGCTGGTTTGCCGCAGACGGCTTGGAGTGCGGCCACCACCAGCGCGCCCAGACGGCCGCCCACGATGGAGCCC
>CANRKY010000025.1 GCA_947631355.1 uncultured Marvinbryantia sp. | reverse complement strand
CTGCTTGTACATGCTGGCCACATAGCCCTTTCCCGTGAGGGAGAGCCAGTCCGGATACATGGTTTTCGCGGAACATTCCAGCCCGGCGTAGAACACATCCTCGCAGGGCTTGCCGTCCCCGTGGAGGTTCTCGTCAAACAGGAATACGATCTTCGGGAACAGCACCGGCTTTTTGTTGCCCGGCTTGCCCTGCCCTTCCCGGTGCACATTCAGCAGCGAGATGCTGCACATGCGCTCAAACTTTTTCTGGCCCAGGCCGATGGTCATGGTGACAAAGGGATAGTCCCCGCGGGAGGATCCCACCGTGTTCAGCTTGTACTCGATGCCCTGCCAGCCCTGGTCGTAGTCGCGCTTTACCTTGTCCATGGCGTATTTTTCCGCCCGCTCCTCAATCCCCTCCCAGGAGGCGTCCGTGTATTTCAGAAATTCCTCTTTATATTTCTTATAGCTCTTTTCCGCGTAGGGGGCCAGAATCTTGTCCACCTCCGGCACAGTGAAGCCGCCGTACTGCTGCGCCGCCGTGCTCAGCACGATATCCCCCATCACGTCAAACGCCGTGTCCAGCGTCTTCGGCTCGTTATACCACACATTGCCCATCTCAAAGCCGCCGCTCAGCACGGAGCCCACATCAAACAGGCAGCAGTTCATGGTGTCCAGGCGGGCGGACTGGTCGTGGATATAAATGTAGCCGTCCTTGCAGGCCTGGCGCTCATCGCGGGTCATAAAAAATTTCTGGTAAAGATTTTTATTCAGCTCGTTAAAGATCAGACTGCGCTTTGTGGCGACCAGCGCGCTGTCCGTGTTGGCGTTGCTCTTATCCCCTATGTAGCGGATGGACTGACTTTTTGTGTACACATCGTCCATCATATGGATAAAATCTACTTTATAGTTGCGGTAATCGCGGTAGCTCTTTGCCACTGCCGGACTCACCTTTTCCAGCGCGCTCTCCACGATGTTGTGCATTTCCTGTATCGTGATTCCCTCTTTTTTCATATCCTGTGCGCGCTTTGTCGCATAGTCGCACAGCTCCTGGATCTCCTCCGGAGAAAACGTATACAGAGCCCTCGCCGCAGACTTGTTGACCGCGACAACGATCTTTTCTACATTAAACTCCTCCTGTGTCCCGTCTTTCTTGATGACGTACATAAAAAACCTCCTTACAAAAGCCCCACACGTTTATACTACATCTGGTATGAATACGTTTCTGTATTCACAACATATGGTTAGTATAGACGAGTTTCCCGCGTTTGTAAAGAGGTAATCGCATACTTTTTCTATTTTTCTATTTTTCAGACAGCCAGTTTATTCGAAGGGCGGGCGGTCCGGGTCCAGGATCTCCTTCGCGTCAAAAAAGTCCGTCAGGCTGTCGCGGTACAGGTACAGGTCGTAGCCGTCCAGCGTCCTTCTGGTCTGCCGCACATATTCATTTTTCACCTCAATAAAGTCCGCCGTGGTCCAGATGCCGAAGAAGAATTTATAGCCGTGCTCCAGGAGCAGCACCTGCTTCATGGTATCCGGCGCCACCTCCTCCCCGTAGGGATAGATCAGGAGATCCGTCTCCCCCACCAGAGGCTTCACCTTTTTGTCCCAGTCGTCCAGATCCTCCGCCAGGCCGTCATAGTCCAGCTCGCTCTCCATGGAAGAATTGCCGTACCCGTGACAGGCGATCTGCCAGCCGGTCTCCTTCAGGCGGTCCGCGATGGCCTTGATGGTGTTTCCGCCCGTCTCGATGCCGTATCCGAACACGCCCTCATACCCGGTGACGGAGACGACGCCCTTTGCCCCGCAGAACGAAAAATCCGGGTGTTCCTCCACGAAGGCGTCCACCAGCGGCACCACATCGTAAGCTCCCGTCAGGGTCTGCCCCTCCGCGTCCGTGTACTCGTTCTGCACATTGCCTTCCTCGTCCAGCACCATCCGGGAGGAAAACCCGTCCCCTTTCTGGAAGTCATAATAGTTCGCCTCCGTAAAGGACAAAACAAGCGGTTTTTTCCCTTTGGGGATGTATAAGGTGTTCCAGGCAAAGTTGATGGTTCCATCCTCCGCCTCCACGCGGTTTGCCAGCTCGTGCACATCCACCAGGATATAGTTCCTCTCATACAATGACTGCAGGATCTTTTGAAACTCCTCCACCGTCAGCGCCCAGTTGTTGTAGTAGTAGGCCATGTCATTGTCGCTGGCAAACGCACGCTGCTTGTCCACAATCAGGGACTTGAAGGACAGGTGCGCCACATCGTCCTTGAAGGAGACCATCTGGTTTCCCAGGCGCTGATACTCGATCTTCGCACTGATCACCCGGTCGTCATCCTGGTAGTGCTCATCAATGAGCGCCAGCTCCTCCAGCGCTTTCTCGTAATCATAGGACGCGGCAAGCCGCTCCGCTTTCTGCAGATGCTCGCTCACGTTGGACTCCTTTTCTTCTTTCGCGGCTTCCATCTCCCGCTCCGCTTTCATTTTCGGAGTCTCCACCGGCTCGTTGTTTTCATACATTCCCAGCGTGCCGATGCTCTCTGCGATCTGCGCGTTCATCTGCTCCCTGCTGCAGCCTGTGAAAAGAACCGCCGCCGCAAGCGATAAGATGAGCGCGAGCCATGTCAATCTGTTTTTACGCATATGATCTCCCCTACGGTAAATCCTGCCCTCTCCGGCAGGACGTGTCTGTACGATCTGCTTTCACGTACCATTTTACCTTTTTTATGCGCAAAATACAACCCTGAGTTGCCGCGGGCGGCCAGAGTTCCCGAAAGCTGCCTCTTATTCTGCCAGCATTTCCTTCAGCAGACGGTTCACCATGCCGGGATCCGCCTTCCCCCGCATGGCCTTCATGGTCTGCCCTACCAGGAAGCCGATCGCCTTCTCTTTTCCGCCGCGGTAATCCGCCACAGACTGCGGGTTTGCGGCGATCACCTCCGCGATGGCCTCCCGCAGCGCCCCTGTATCGCTCACCGTCTTTAATCCTTTTTCTTCCACATATCTGGCCGGGTCGATGTCATGGGCGAAGATCTCGGCAAACACTTCTTTTGCCACGCCGCCGTTGATGGTGCCGGAATCCACCAGCTCGATCAGTTCCGCCAGGTGTTCCGGGGAAAAGCGCATATCTTCCGGCTCCTGATTGTTTTCTTTTAAAAGACGCAGGGTTTCTCCCATCAGCCAGTTTGACACTTTCTTTGGTTTCCCGCAGATGGCCGCCGCCGTCTCAAACATGTCCGCCATCTTCTTGGAGGAGGTGAGGATGCCCGCATCGTAATCCGGGATATCAAATTCTTCCCGGTAGCGGATCAGTTTTTCCGTGCGCAGTTCCGGCTGCGCCGCCCGGATCCGCTCGATCCACTCATCGCTGATGACCACCGGCACCAGATCCGGGTCCGGAAAATAGCGGTAATCCTGGGCGTCTTCCTTAGAACGCATGGCGTAGGAATATTCTTTCGCATCGTCCCAGCGCCGCGTCTCCTGGACCACCTGCTTTCCTGCCTCCAGCAGGTCGATCTGGCGCTCCCGCTCGTTCTCGATCGCGCGGGAAATGGCCCGGAAGGAATTGAGATTTTTCATCTCCGTGCGGGTGCCGAACGCCTCGGCTCCCATCTCCCGCACAGACAGGTTCACATCCGCCCGCATGCTGCCCTCCTGCAGCTTACAGTCGCTGGCGCCCAGATACTGGATGATGAGGCGCAGCTTATCCAGGTACGCGATCACTTCCTGTGCGCTGCGCATATCCGGCTCCGACACGATCTCGATCAGCGGCACGCCGCTGCGGTTGTAGTCCACCAGAGAGCAGTCCTCCCACTCATCGTGGATCAGTTTGCCCGCGTCCTCCTCCATGTGGATCTCGTGGATCCCAATGACTTTTTTCCCTGTTTCCGTCTCAATCTCGATGCCCCCATCGTGACAGATGGGCAGATAGAGCTGGGAGATCTGATAGTTCTGGGGATTGTCCGGGTAAAAATAGTTTTTCCGGTCAAATTTGCAGTACTGGTTGATCTTGCAGTTTGTGGCAAGGCCCACCGCCATGGCGTACTCCAGCACCTGCTTATTCAGCACCGGCAGCGAGCCGGGCATCCCGGTGCACACCGGGCAGGTGTGGGTATTCGGCGCCCCGCCGAACGCGGTGGAACACCCGCAGAAAATTTTTGTCTTTGTGGCCAGCTCCACGTGAACTTCCAGGCCGATCACGGTCTCATACTGTTTCATCTGCTCTCCACCGCCTTTCCGTCCCTGTTCGATGTCAACTGTCCGTCCCCATTCAATGCCTGCTGCGCATTTCTGGTCATTGCCTGCTGCGCATTTCCGGTCATTGCCTGCTGTACATTTCCAGGCATTGCCAGCTTTGCGCGGCTGCACTCGTAGCTGTAGGCCGCGCGGATGATCGTTTTTTCTTGAAAGCAGTTTCCCAAAAGCTGCACGCCTATGGGCAGCCCCTTGTCGTCCAGCCCGCAGGGCACCGTCATCCCAGGGATTCCCGCCAGATTGGCGGATATAGTGTAAATGTCTCCCAGGTACATTTTCAGGGGATCCGCAAGGCTCTCCCCCAGCTTGGGCGCCGTGGTGGGCGCCGCCGGGCCCAGGATCACATCGTATTTCTCAAACGCGCGGTCAAACGCCTGCTTGATCAGCGCTTTTGTGCGCAGTGCCTTCAGATAATAGGCATCGTAATAGCCGGAGCTCAGCACAAAAGATCCCAGCATAATGCGCCGCTTTACTTCCGCGCCGAACCCCTCGCTGCGGCTGCGCTTGTACATCTGGTGCAGCCCGTCATAGTCTTTCGCCCGGTAGCCGTATTTCACCCCGTCAAAGCGGGACAGATTTGAGCTGGCCTCCGCGGACGCTATGGTGTAGTAGGCCGGGATGGCGTATTCCACAAGGCTCAGGTCAAATTCTTCCACCACCGCGCCCTTTTCTCTCAGCACCTCGGCCGCGTCCATTACTGCCTCCCGCACCTGCTCGTCCAGCCCTTCTCCGAAGTAGTCCCGCGGAATGCCGATCTTCATACCCCGCACATCGTCCACAAGGGCGGACGTAAAATCAGTGTCCGCGCGCATCATGGAGGTACTGTCCTTTTTGTCATAAGAGGCGAGGATCTCCAGCACCGCCGCGCAGTCCGACACATCTCTGGCGATGGGCCCGATCTGATCCAGGGAGGAGCCGTACGCGATCAGCCCGTAGCGCGACACCGTGCCGTAAGTGGGCTTGATCCCCGTCACGCCGCAGAAAGAGCTGGGCTGGCGGATGGATCCGCCGGTATCGGAGCCGAGGGCAAAAAAGCACTCCTTTGCCGCCACCGCGGCGCAGGAACCGCCGGAGGAACCGCCGGGCACGTATTCCGGGTTCCACGGGTTGCGCGTGGGGCCAAAATAAGAAGTCTCCGTGGTGCTTCCCATGGCAAACTCATCCATGTTTGTCTTTCCGAGTATGATCGCACCCGCCGCCTCCAGATTTTCCACCGCCTGCGCGGAATAGGTGGGCACAAAGTTTTCCAGGATCCTGGAGCTGCACGTGGTCAGAAGATCCTTTGTGCATAAATTGTCTTTCACCGCCATCGGCACCCCGGCCAGCGGCCCGCGCAAAGTGCCGTCGTCAATCTGTTTTTGTACCTGTTCTGCCCGCTTCATGGCCCGCTCCCCGTCCACGGTCACATAGGCGTGTACGGTGTCTTCCACAGCGCTGATGCGCTCCAGTGTCTGCTCCACAGCCTCCGTCACACTTACTTCATGGGCCTGTATTTTTTTCCCCAGCGCAAGCGCTGTCCATTCCAGCAATCTGCCGTCCTCCATTGCCATCCTCCTGTTCTGCGTATCGCGTTTTCTGCGCCGGCTCTTATTCTACCGTTCTCGGCACCACAAAAGAGCCGTCCCGCTGTGCAGGCGCGTTTTTCAGCATATCCGCGCTCTCATCCTGGTTTGTCACAATATCCTCCCGGAATACATTCTGCACCGGGAACGCGTGGGACATGGGCTCCACGCCGGAGGTGTCCAGTTCGTTCAGCTTGTCGATGTAATCCAGCATCCGCTCCATGTCCTTTTTGGCCTGCCGCTTCTCCTCCTCCGACAGTTCCAGCTTCGCGAGGATGCCCACATATTCCATTGTCTCATCCGAGATCACATTTGCCATTGTTCCTGCTCCTTATCATTCTATACTTGCCGCAGTGCTCCGGCACTGCCGTCCTTTCCGGAGATCACTGGCGCACGCGGATGTGCGTCTCCCGCAGCTGCTGCTCCGTCACATAGCCGGGCGCGCCGCACATCAGGTCTTCCGCGTTTCCGTTCATGGGGAAGGCGATCACTTCGCGGATGTTTTCTTCGCCGCGCAGCAGCATCAGCATCCGGTCGATGCCCGGCGCCATCCCCGCATGGGGCGGAGCGCCGAAGCAGAACGCATTGTAGAGCGCGCCGAACCGGCTTTTCAGGTCTTCCTCCTCGTACCCCGCGATCTCAAACGCCTTTTTCATGATCTTCATATCGTGGTTGCGCACGGCGCCGGAAGACAGCTCCACGCCGTTGCACACAATATCATACTGGTAGGCCAGCACCTTCAGCGGGTCCTCCGTCTCAAGCGCCTCCAGGCCGCCCTGCGGCATGGAGAACGGATTGTGGGTAAACCCGATCTGTTTGGTCTGCGGATCTCTCTCGAACATGGGGAAATCGTTCACATAGCAGAACCGGTACGCGTTCTTTTCGATCAGGTTCAGCTTCTCCCCCAGCTCCGTGCGGATCATGCCCGCATAATAGGACGCCCGCTCCTCGTTGTCCGCCATGAAAAAGATGGTGTCCCCCACCGAGAGTCCGGCCAGCTCTGCAAATTCCATTTTCATCTCCTGGGGGATGAATTTGTCGATCGGCCCCTTGTAGGACATGTCCTCCAGCACTTCCAGGTATCCCAGGCCGCTCATCCCCATGCCTGTGGCGAATTTCAGAAGGCGCTCGTGAAAGCCCTTGGACATATCCGCGTGCACCCTAATGGCCCGCACGGTCTTCCCGATAAACGGCCGGAAGGTGCACTTCTGGAAAAAGTCCGTTACATCCAGGATGCGCAGAGGGTTTCGCAGATCCGGCTTATCCGTGCCAAATTCCAGCATGGCCTGCTTATAGCTCATCACCGGGTAGGGCGCTTTTGTGACCGCGTACCCCTCCGGGGCAAATTTTTCGAACGTGGCCGTCAGCACTTCCTCTCCCACGGCGAACACTTCTTCCTGCGTGGCAAAACTCATTTCAAAATCCAGCTGATAAAATTCTCCCGGAGAGCGGTCCGCGCGGGCGTCCTCGTCGCGGAAGCACGGCGCGATCTGAAAATACCGGTCGAACCCGGATACCATCAGCAGCTGCTTATACTGCTGGGGCGCCTGGGGCAGGGCATAAAATTTCCCCTTGAATTTTCGCGAGGGCACGATATAATCTCTGGCCCCCTCCGGGGAGGACGCGCACAGAATGGGGGTCTGGATCTCCAGAAAGCCCAGCTCCGTCATCTTCTGCCGGAGAAACACGATCACCTGGGAGCGGAAAATGATATTGTCCTTCACTTTCTTGTTGCGCAGATCCAGATACCGGTACTTCAGGCGCACATCCTCCCGCACCTCTTTGCTGGTCTGGATCTCGAAGGGCAGATTGCGGTACACGCCTCCCAAAACCGTGATCTCATGTGCCTCCAGCTCGATGGTGCCCGTGGGGATCTTCGGATTGTAGGTGTCCTCATCCCGCTTTTCCACGATCCCCCGCACGGAGATGGCCTGCTCTTTGCGTATGCCCTCCAGAAGGGTGCCGTCCCGCAGCACCACCTGCACCACGGCGTACATATCCCGCACATCCAGGAAAGAAACGCCGCCGTGGTCGCGGATGTTTTCCACCCACCCGGCGATGCGCAGCTCCTTTCCGATATCCGCCTCGCTGATTTTATTTAATGTGACATCTCTGTAAAGATTGCTCATTTTTTCACTCCTCATCTAAAATAAATTCTGACACATTCCCGCCGCATAAGTCTTCCCTTTTGCCGCACAGGTAAGTCTTCCCTTTTGCCACACAGGTAAGCCTTCCCTTTTGCCACACAGGTAAGCCTTCCCTTTTGCCACACAGATAAGCCTTCCCTTTTGCCACACAGGTAAGCCTTCCCTTTTTACCGCTCAAAAAACTTTCCCTTTTGGTTTTGCCGTGTTAAAAAACTTCCCGGTAACTAAAAAAGCCGGGATACTTTCGTATCCCGGGGCGAATATGCTCTATCCGCGGTACCACCCGTCTTGCGGGAAATGTCCCGCCTCTTTTGTATTTAACGCATACCACGTACCGCCCTACTGCATATGCCCGTTCAGGCGGTCTGCTCCGGAGTGTTCCCTGTCTGCCTTTTCCCTCAAACGGCGTTCTCAGTCGGCGGCGCCGTATTCCTGTCGAGTTCCCGGGCAAGAGTCTCCTTCCTCGCATTTCATAACATTGATGATACCATACCGCATTTTTAATTACAAGCCCTCTTATAATGGAAAAAATTTATTACTATAATGATTATCCTGCATGATGACGCGCCTTCCGAAAGCTTTCCGCATAAATTTAGGAAACTTTCCGCGCAGGTTTGGGAAACTTCTCTTTGCAATTCCGATAAAATCTGCTATACTGTGATAGAATTTTATTTCGCACATATTGCATAGTCTGTAGGGTATGTGTGCATCGGAGGATAGAATATGGAACATCTGCAGATACCTCAAAACTACCATTCCGCGCTGGATCTGCACGACACCCAGGTGGCGATCAAAATGGTGAAAGACTTTTTCCAGCAGGCGCTGGCCTCTCACCTGAATCTGCTGCGCGTGTCCGCGCCATTGTTTGTGGCGCCGGAATCCGGCCTGAACGACAACTTAAACGGCGTGGAGCGCCCCGTGGCCTTCGGCATCCGCGAACAGAACGAGCGGGAGGCGGAGATCGTACATTCCCTGGCGAAGTGGAAGCGCTACGCCCTGAAGCAGTACGGCTTCTCCCAGGGGGAGGGGCTCTTTACGGATATGAATGCCGTGCGGCGCGATGAAGACACCGACAACATCCATTCCATCTATGTGGACCAGTGGGACTGGGAGAAGATCATCTCCAAAGAGGAGCGCACGGTGGAAACTTTAAAAGATGTGGTGCGCACCGTGTATAAAGTTCTGAAAAAAACCGAAACTTATATGGCCATCCAGTACGATTACATTGAGCAGATCCTGCCGAAAGATATCTTCTTTATCACTTCCCAGGAACTGGAAGACCAGTACCCGGACTGCACGCCGAAGGAGCGGGAATACCGCATCGCGAAGGAAAAGGGAGCCGTATTCATCATGCAGATCGGCGGCGTGCTGGCATCCGGCGTGCGCCACGACGGACGCGCCCCGGACTATGACGACTGGGTCTTAAACGGCGATATCATCGTGTACTACCCGGTGCTGGACATCGCGCTGGAGCTCTCCTCCATGGGGATCCGCGTGGATGAGGAAAGCCTGCAGAGGCAGCTTGTGCTGGCCGGCTGTCCGGAGCGCGCCGACCTGCCGTTCCAAAAGGCCATTCTGAACAGAGAGCTGCCCTATACCATCGGCGGGGGCATCGGCCAGTCCCGCATCTGTATGTTCTATCTGCGCAAGGCCCACATCGGGGAAGTGCAGGTTTCACTGTGGCCGGAAGAAATCAAAGAGGAGGCGGCCCGCTACGGCATCCGCCTTCTGTAGGAGACATAATATGAATAAAAAAATGTTCCGGGAAGCCTTCTGGTTTCCCGGTCTTGTACTGCTCCTGTTCCTGCTGGCTGTTCTGGCGGAGCAGGTGCCAAACTTTTCCCTGCCTTTTCCCGCCGCCCTGGTTCCCCTTGTGGTGGCAGGGGGATATGTGGCCGTGAATACCGCGGTGTCCTTCTGGCGCACCCGCGAGGTCAGCACCGGTCTTCTGGTGGTGCTGGCGCTGATCGCCACCGTCTTTACCGGGGAATATATGGAGGGCGCCGAGGTGGCCTTTATGCTGCTTCTGGGAGAAGGGCTGGAAGATTATGCCATGAACCGCGGCCGCGCCGCCGCAGACGGCCTGCTCACCGCGCTCACGCCCGAGGAGCGCAGGGAATGTGAAAATTTCTTTCACCAGGAGAGCACGCTGGAGCGGCTGACCGACCGCTTTTCCAGATATTTTCTGCCCTTTGTGCTGATTGTCTGCGTGCTGCTCTTTGCCGTCACAAAGGATATCCACCGGGTGATGTCTGTGCTGGTGATCGCGTGCCCCTGCTCCCTGGTGCTGTCCGGGCCGTCCGCCGTGCTGGCCAGCGTGGAGAACGCGGCCCGCAGCGGCATGTTTCTCTCCGAAAAAAACGGCGCAGCCGCTGCGCTGCGCCGGGAAACTCTGCTTCGTAAGACCCGGATGGTCATATGGGAAAATATCCTTCTGTTTGCGTTTCTGATGAATTTCATCGGCATCACGCTGTCCGGGCTTGGCCTTCTGCCCGTTGTGTACGGCGCCGTGCTGCACAATCTGTCCACACTGTGTGTGTTCCTGAACTCCGCGCGGCTCCTGCGGGCGTAAGGCCAAAAGCATTTCATTATTTTGTTTCTGTAATTTATTTCTTATTTCACTTCTACCGTCCACCCGTGGGTATCTTCGATCTTGCCCAGCTGGATGCCGGTCACGGTATCGTACAGTTTCTGGCTCACCGGGCCGATGCCGCCGTCCGCGATCTGGAACACTTCATTTTCATAACGCAGATGTCCCACCGGAGAGATGACAGCTGCCGTGCCGGTTCCCCATACTTCCTCCAGAGCGCCGGTTCTTGCGGCTTCCTCCAGCTCCTGCACGGAAATGCGGCGTTCCTCCACCGGAAGCCCCCACTCTTTGCAGAGCGCAACGCAGGTATTTCTGGTAACGCCCGGAAGGATGCTGCCGTTCAGCATGGGAGTCACCACCGTGCCGTTAATCTTGAAGAAAATGTTCATCGCGCCCACTTCTTCAATATATTTGCGCTCCACACCGTCCAGCCAGAGCACTTGGGAATAGCCCTCCTCGTGCGCCTTGATCTGAGCTGCCAGGGAAGCCACGTAGTTTCCGCCTGTCTTTGCCTCACCGATGCCGCCTTTTACCGCTCTCACATACTCGTCCTCGATCCAGATCTTCACCGGATTCAGGCCCTCCGGGTAGTACGCGCCCACCGGGGAGAGGATGATGATGAATTTGTAGGTGTCGGACGGGCGAACGCCGAGGAATGGGTCGGTGGCGATCACAAACGGGCGGATATACAGAGATGTGCCCGGTTTTGTGGGGATCCACGCCTGATCCACCTTTACCAGCGTCTTGATGGCGTTCAGGAAATCGTCCTCCGGGATCTTCGGGATCTCCAGACGCTTGTTGGAATTGTTCGCGCGCTCAATGTTTTTGTCCGGGCGGAACAGCAGGATCCTGCCGTCGTCGGTCTTGTACGCTTTCAGTCCCTCAAACATTTCCTGGCCATAGTGGAACACCATGGCGGAGGGGTCCAGTGAGAGGGGCTGGTACGGCATGATCTGCGGATCATGCCAGCCTTTCTCCCGGTTATACTCCATCACATACATATGATCTGTGAAAATAGTGCCGAACACCAGCGGGTTGTCCTCCGTGGGAAGCGGCTTTGGATTTGTGGTTTTGGTAATCTTAATCTCCAACATTTCTTTTCCTCCTCAATGCACGGCCATGCATTAAAGTGCCTTTCTTTTTCCTGTTCTACACAATCCCCTGTGCGGTCATTGCGTTTACCACTTTCTCAAAACCGGCGATATTCGCGCCAACCACATAGTTGCCCGCCGCGCCGTATCTCTCGGCCGCGTCTGCCATGTTGTGTGTGATATTGATCATGATCTGTTTCAGTTTCGCGTCCACCTCATCGAAGGTCCAGCTGAGACGCTCGCTGTTCTGGCTCATCTCCAGAGCGGAGGTAGCCACGCCGCCTGCGTTTGCAGCCTTGCCCGGCGCAAAGATCACGCCGTTCTTCTGCAGATACTCGGTGGCTTCCAGTGTGGTAGGCATATTCGCGCCCTCGCACACCGCGGTGCAGCCGTTCGCCACAAGCTGTTTTGCGTCGTCCAGAAGCAGTTCGTTCTGGGTAGCGCAGGGCAGCGCAAGATCCGCTTTTACGCTCCAAACGCCTCTGCCCTCATGGTACTCAGAATTCGGACGATAGTTCTTGTACTCGGTGAGGCGCGCGCGCTTCACTTCTTTGATCTCTTTTAACGCTTCCACATCGATGCCGTCCGGATCGTACACCCAGCCGGTGGAGTCTGAGCAGGTGAGCACTTTCACGCCCAGCTGCTGTGCCTTCTGGATGGCGTAAATTGCCACATTTCCGGAACCGGAAACGTCAGCCGTCATGCCGTTGATATCCTTGCCGTTGATCTTTAACAGTTCCTGTGTGAGATACAGCAGGCCGTAGCCGGTAGCCTCGGTTCTCGCCAGGGAGCCGCCGTAGGACAGGCCCTTTCCGGTGAGCACGCCCTCATACAGGCCGCGGATCCTCTTGTACTGGCCAAACAGATAGCCGATCTCTCTGGCTCCCGTTCCGATATCGCCGGCCGGAACATCGGTGTCCGCTCCGATATATTTGCAGAGTTCTGTCATAAAGCTCTGGCAGAATGCCATCACTTCCCGGTCTGATTTTCCCTTCGGGTCGAAGTCTGAACCGCCCTTGCCGCCGCCGATGGGCAGGCCGGTAAGAGAGTTTTTGAAGATCTGCTCGAAGCCCAGGAATTTGATGATGCCCAGATTTACGGACGGATGAAGACGAAGTCCTCCCTTGTACGGACCGATCGCGCTGTTAAACTGTACGCGGTAGCCCGTGTTCACCTGAACCTGGCCCTTGTCGTCCACCCACGGAACACGGAACTTGATCTGCCGCTCCGGCTCTACCAGTCTCTCCAGAAGCGCATCCTTTCTGAATTTTTCCTCGTTTGCTTCCACAACTACGCGCAGAGATTCCAGAACCTCTTTCACCGCCTGATGGAACTCCGGCTCCGCAGGATTTTTCTTGATCACCTGCTCAATGACTTCGTCAACATATGACATTTTCTTGTCCTCCTTCAATCGTTTGTTTTTCCCTGCCGCCTGTGCGGCGGGTATGACATACTTCCTGTCAGAAAGAAAAATGAATGTGCGTCTGCCGCATTTTTTATCCTACAGGAAAATGCTGTTTGAAAATGTTGTTTCCTGTAAGATAAAAAACACAGACGGACGCGCCGCCTGTGTTTCTGACATCTTTGTCCATCCACACCATTATATACTGTCTTTTTTTCAGTGACAAGATTTTTTCTGCCCTGACAGTCTGAATTATATAGATAAGACTTATTTATTTTTTTCATTATCGCTGTCGGATCACGTATGCCTTTCAGCTATGGGTTACTCCACCGCTCCGGGCGCGAAATAGTCCGCCTCGTTCTGGGCTTCCGCCTCCTCCGGCGTCGCCACAAAATCGCTGCTCACATACGCCGTCTCGCCGTTGTAATCGATCTGCGTCCAGCCATCGTCCGTCTCGCCCAGTTTTACGGCTGTCTCACCCACATAGAGGCTGCCTATGATGTTGTCCTCCTCCGTGGTGGGCGTGGAGCGCACGTTGCAGGAATCCAGTGCCACGATCTCTGTGGATTCGCCCTCATCGGACGTCTCTCCGCTCTCCGTCTCGCCGCCGCTGTTCTGGGAAGCGCCGGAACCGTCGTACTGTCCCATAAATTCCTTTAAGGCGGGATCCGCTTCCTTCGCCGCGTCCAGTTCATTGTTCACGGAACTGATGAGGTTCTGCACCTCCGCGGAATTCTGCGCCTCCGTGCAGAACGCCTCAACCTGCGTGTCCCCCTCGGTATCCGCGATATACAGGCCGCCGGTCTCGTCCGTCATCAGATAATATTCATTCAGACTCGGAACCAGTGTGTCGATATCGCGCACTTTTCCTTTGTAAGATACATAGACCACATAGCTGCCCGGTGTCAGCCCCTCTCTGGAGTACGTGCTCACATCGCTGTAGCTCTCCACATAGCTGTTGAGGATGTTGGCCTCCTCCTGGTCGTCCATGGACGGGTTCAGCTTGCGCAGCGTCTCCGTGTCCCCGTTGGTGCGCGCTTCATAGTACGCGGTCATGGTGGTGAGCACTTTTGCGTCATTGTGTACCAGCGTGCTGCCGGTCTGTGCCGGTGCGTCCGTCTCGTCCTGCACGATCACATCGCTGGGCGCGGCCGACTCCGTCTGCGGAGCCTCTGTCTGCGCGGGTGTCCCCGAAGACCCTGATGAACGGCCGGTGGCGATATTGCTGATGGCTCGGATCCCCACTATGGCGACCGCCAGCACCAGGATCAGGCCAAGGCCGAGCAGGATGTACCGCAGATTATCGGAAATCCACTCTTTGAAGTTCTCCATTTTCCTTTCCCCCTGATTTTACATAAGATCCATCTGAATATCCAAAGCACACCTGGAGGGAATCGAACCCCCGACACGTGGTACCGGAAACCACTGCTCTATCCCCTGAGCTACAGGTGCAGAACAAGATATAGTATCATATCTCCTGGTATCATACCATTTTCCATACAAAAAGTCAAGGAAAGCTCCCTGACTTTTGTAGGAATTGTTGCAGAACCGCCGATCCGGGCGCCGGATCACCGGCTCAGCCTGTGTATTTCGCTCTGATAAAAATAAACTTCGTCCGAGAGAAAGTCCTCCGGCGCCACTTCCGTGCGGTTCACTTCCCGCACCATTTTCTGCAGTTCCTCTCGTTTCCCGGTAAAACCGGCGGGCACCACAATACATTCATGCACGCTGCTGGGCAGAACCCAGAAATCGCCCTTCAGCTTTTCGGCCACGTTCTGGAGCACCGAATCGTATAAGAGGACGGCGGCCCCGTAATAATTATTTTTGTTGGTCAGCACATACATAGGCTGCTCCCCGGGCACGGCGTCCTCCCGCGCCGGAGGCACATGGATCTCCGGCCGGCTCTCCCGCACTTTCTGCAGGATCATGTCCATGCTCAGCAGTTCTTCCGGCTGCAGGCGCATGGTGTTCTCCCGCGCCGTCTCGAACAGTTCTTCCTCAGAGATATCCCATTTCTTCCTGTGGCTCTCATACACTGTAATGCAGCCCAGCCCCATGTTTTCGCTTTCAAACGAATAATAGACTACCGCCGCCAGGTCCAGGAACGGGCGGTATGGAACCTGCTCCAGCAGCTCCCGGTTCTTCTCCCGGCTGATCAGCCGAAAGACCAGGCGGTCCTTCACGCGCTCGTAGTCCGCGTAAAAAGACGGGTCAAACTGGATCCGCGGACGGCAGGTCTCATAGATGGCTGCCAGGCGGGTCACCAGATCCGGTATGGACTCCCCCTCCCTGTGGGCCTCGTAAAAATCGTTGAGGTATACCGTGGGCGCGATCTTACTCCCTTTCTCGCTGATCGAGAGCGCGTCCAGACATATGCTGTTATTTTTCATCACCTGGTGCAGCTTCACCTCCATGGTATCCCCCAGCCGCTCCTGCATCTGTTTTTGAACCAGACACACAAAATCATTGTAATTCAAACTTCCCTTCACCCTTTCTCTCCTTCATGCATCATTTTTCTTACTGAATATATCATGCATAGTTTGTTATTTGTATTATGTCACTGATTATATCATTATATACTCACAGATTCAATAGTAAAATTATAAAGTTTTTATAAACTTCCGATTTCCCATAAAAACGACAAAAAAACTGCCGCAGAACTCTCTGTCTGATACAGACAAAGTGCTCCGCGGCAGCCCGCTCTGTGAAAATCTCCGGCCTTATACTCTGCCGGTGTTTCACGCGTTTTTCACAATTCACATAATTCACGCAATATTCTCATTCATCGCCGCCAGTTTCGCCGCCTGATCCGCCGCGATCAGGCTGTCCAGCAGTTCATCGATATCTCCGTCCATCACAGCGTCCAGCTTATATAAGGTCAGCTTGATGCGGTGATCCGTCACCCGCCCCTGGGGGAAATTATAGGTGCGTATCTTTTCCGAGCGGTCGCCCGTGCCGATCTGGCTCCTGCGCAGCTCCGCCTCCGCATCGTGGGCCTTCTGCTGTTCGATGTCATACAGCTTTGCCCTCAAAAGCGCAAACGCCTTCGCCTTGTTCTGCAGCTGCGACTTCTCTGTCTGGCTGTATACCACGATCCCCGTGGGATAGTGCGTCAGCCGCACCGCGGAGTCCGTGGTGTTTACGCACTGGCCGCCGTTTCCGGAAGCGCGCATCACATCGATGCGGATATCCTTTTCATCGATCACCACGTCCACATCCTCCGCCTCCGGCATCACCGCCACGGTGATCGTGGAGGTGTGGATGCGGCCGCCGGACTCGGTCTCCGGCACGCGCTGCACCCGGTGCACGCCGCTCTCATATTTCAGGCGGGAATAGGCGCCCTGCCCGGTGATCATAAAGTTGACTTCCTTCATCCCGCCGATGCCGATCTCATCGGCATTCAGCATCTCCACGCGCCAGCGGCGCTTCTCCGCGTACTTCACATACAGACGGTACATCTCCGCCGCAAAGAGAGCGGCCTCATCTCCCCCCGCCCCCGCGCGGATCTCCACGATCACGTTCTTGTCGTCATTTGGATCTTTTGGCAGGAGCAGCACCTTCAGCTCGTGTTCCAGCTGCGCGATGCGGTCCTTCGCCCCTGAGAGCTCCTCTTTGAGCATCTCGCGCATCTCCTCGTCCGACTCCTCGTTCAGCATGGCCAGACTGTCTTCCACCGTCTGGTGGCAGTTCTTGTATTCTTTATACGCGTCCACGATGGGCTGCAGATTGCTCTGCTCTTTCATCAGCTTTTGAAAGCGCGCCGGGTCGGACGCCACTCCCGGCTCGTTCAGCTCGTTCAGTAATTCCTCAAAGCGGACCAGAAGATCCTCCAGCTTATCAAACATGCTTATCTCCTTCCTGTCTCCCGGCCGCCACGCGGTCCAGCCCGGCCAGATCCTTCTTTATTTCAATATCCAGGTAGCCCTGCGTTTCCATAAGCTCCGCCACCGCCATGCCCTGATCGTGGCCGATCTCGAAGATCAGCCAGCCCCCGGGCGCTAAAAAGCGGCGCGCCTCCCCAGCGATCCGCCGGTAAAAATGAAGGCCGTCCTCCCCGCCGTCCAGGGCGAGCCATGGCTCGTGCTCCCGCACCTCCGGCATCAATTCCGGGATGATCCCGCTGGAAATATAGGGCGGGTTCGATACAATACAGTCATAGATTCCATGCAGGTTTTCAAAAAGATCACTCTGCACAAGATCCACTTTTGCCCCGAGGGCCCGCGCGTTTTCCCGCGCAGTCTCCAGAGCCGCCTGCGAGATATCCGACGCCCATGCGCGGATCTTGTTCCGTTTTGCGAGGCTCAGGATGATGCACCCGGAACCGGTGCACAGATCCAGCACCCGATCCATGGGACGGATCCTCTTTTCCGCCTCCAGAACCAGCGTCTCCGTGTCCAGTCGGGGTATGAGCACGTGCTCATTCACCCGAAAAGAAAATCCCATAAATTCCTGCCTGCCCGTGAGATACTGCACCGGCACATGGCCCTGCCGCTGCCGGATCAGTTCGCGAAAAATGCGCTCCGCTTCCATTGGACACGGCTCCCGGTCACACAGGAAAAAGTGCGTGCGGTCCACACCCGAAGCGTGGGTAAACAGGATCCACGCGTCTGTTTCCGCCTCCGCGATCCCGCAGCCATCAAGCGCATCCCGCCCCCAGGCATACAGTTCCCGGTAGGTCATACCGCAGCCCCGTCCATTGGCGCGTCCTCTTTTTCAGGCGCGTTTCCGGCCGCATCCTTCCGGTTCTGCTTTTCCGTACCCGGCACAATGGTCTCCCCGCAGACATATTCCTGTTCGGTATAGGTGTAATTTGTTCCAAAATTTTCGTTCAGAAATTCTTTCCAGTTAAACACTGCTTCCACAGAGGCGATCGCCACCTCCACCATGTCCGGCGTGGGCTCGCGGGTGGTCTGGTGCTGCAGCATCATGCCCGGTTTGCTCAAAAGCCCCACCAGTTTGTTCTCCGAGCAGCCCGCCAGGCGGATAAACTCATAGGAGATCCCCGCCACCACCGGCAAAAGCAGCAGCCGGATGACAAACCCCAGCAGGCGTGAGTCCACACGCACAAACATGTGCGCGATCACACTGATCACCATGACGATCAGCAGGAAGCTGGTGCCGCAGCGCTTGTGCTCCCGGGAGCTTTTCATCACGTTCTCCACGTTCAGCTCCAGGCCGTGCTCGATGCAGTTGATACACTTGTGCTCCGCCCCGTGATACATGAACACGCGCTGGATATCCTTCATGTTGGAGATCAGTTTAATATACAGCAGAAAAATGGCGATCTTCAGGATGCCCTCGCAGGTGACAATGAGATTCTGGGAATCCGTCACCCTGCGCAGCAGCAGAGACAAGAGATAGGGCAGCACCAGGAAAACAGCCACGGCAAAGACCATGGACAAAGCTACCGTGATTCCCATTACGATATCCATGCCGCGCTTCGTGCTCATAAAGCTGTCGATCTTTTTGTCCAGTTTGGACATTTCCTTTTGCGGTTCTTCCTCCTCGTCATCGAAGAACCCCGCCGAGTAGGTGAGGGTCTTCATTCCCAGCACCAGTGAATCCACAAAGCTGAAGATGCCGCGGATAAACGGCAGGGATAAGATCTTCTTTCCCTTGATAAAGCTGGGATATTCCGAGGTTTTTACGATGATCTCTTTGTCCGGCTTGCGCACTGCCACGGCATAGCGGTCGCCGTTCTTCATCATAACGCCCTCCATCACCGCCTGTCCGCCGATTCCTGACCCTTTCATAACACAATGTCCTTCTTTCTGCAAAAAAGGTTGAGATTTTCCAACCTCAACCTTGCCTCTGCCATGTTCTTATGCCTGTATACCATACTTCTTGTTGAATTTATCAATTCGTCCGCGCGCCGCAGTTGCTTTCTGCTGGCCGGTATAGAACGAATGGCATTTGGAGCAGACTTCTACGTGGATCTCTTTTTTGGTAGAGCCTGTCGTAAATGTATTTCCACAGTTGCAGGTAACGGTTGCCTGCTGATAATTCGGATGGATTCCTTCTTTCATGTTTTTCACCTCTTATCCTTCATCGATTCCTGTTCGCTGTTATGCGCTAGTCAACATTGTAGCACAGTATCCCTGTATTTGCAAGCAAAATCCTAGATAAATTTCTGTTTTTTTACCGTCTGGACAAACTCCCGGTTGTCGCGGGTGCGGGTGAACAGGTTGAGAATGCTCTCCACCGCATCGTCCGCCTTCATGCCGTTCAGCGCCCTGCGCATGATGTACACCGCCTCCTGCTCCTCCCGATCCAGCAGAAGGTCCTCTCTCCTGGTGCTGGATCTGGGGATATCGATGGCGGGGAACACTCTTTTTTCCGAGAGCTTCCGGTCGAGGACCAGCTCCATGTTGCCGGTGCCCTTAAATTCCTCGTAGACCACATCGTCCATTTTGCTGCCCGTGTCCACCAGCGCCGTGGCCAGAACGGTGAGGCTGCCGCCCTCCCGCATATTTCTGGCCGCGCCGAAAAACCGCTTCGGCATGTGCAGTGCCGCCGGATCCAGGCCGCCGGACAAGGTGCGCCCGCTGGGCGGAACCACCATATTGTAGGCTCTGGCCAGCCGGGTGATGCTGTCCAGCAATATCACCACATCTTTTTTCTGTTCCACCAGGCGCTTCGCGCGCTCGATCACCATCTCCGACACTTTTTTGTGGTGGTCCGGCAGCTCATCAAACGTGGAATACACCACTTCCACATTGTCCCCCACAATGGCTTCCCGGATATCCGTAACCTCCTCCGGGCGCTCATCGATCAGCAGGATCAGCAGATAGATCTCCGGATTATTTCGCAGAACAGATTTCGCCACATCCTTTAAGAGCGTGGTCTTTCCCGCCTTCGGCGGCGACACGATCATTCCCCTCTGCCCTTTCCCGATGGGGCAGATGAGATCCACGATCCGCATGGAGAGCTCTCTGCTGCCGCGCTCCAGGCGCAGCCTCTCATTGGGGAATATGGGGGTCATGTCCTCAAAATTGATGCGTCTGCCGTCGCCGGGCGGCTGACCGTTGATCGCCGTGAGGTACAGCAGCGCGCTGAATTTCTCCTGCATGGTCTTCACGCGGATATTTCCCGTGAGCACATCCCCCGTGCGAAGCCCGAATTTGCGGATCTGCGAGGGGGAAACATACACATCGTTCTCCCCCGGCATATAGTGATTGCTGCGGATAAAGCCATATCCGTCCGGCAGTACCTCCAGGAACCCGTGAGCGATCATGCCGCTGTCCAGCTGCGAGGCCTCCGCGGAAGGCCGGTCGGTGCGCTCCGCCGCCTCCGGTTTCCCCGGTGCGGCGCTCTCTCGCTTTTCATTGGACACTTTCTTATCCGCGGGCGCCGGCTCCTTTGAATCCGTCTTCTCCGCGGCCGGTTTTTTGGCCTGTTCCGTCTTACTGCGGTTCATGCCGCGCCGGGATTTTGCCTTCTCCGCGGGCGTTTTTTCCTGCTGCGGCGCCTCCGCGGCCCCGGAGGCCTGTCCCTGCGCTTCCCGGACGTCCTTTTCATCCTCCGCCAGCATCAGCTCCACCACCGCAGACTTGCGCATACCGGCAGTAACATGCAGGCCTCTTGCGCGCG
>CANRKY010000024.1 GCA_947631355.1 uncultured Marvinbryantia sp. | reverse complement strand
GCGGACGCCTCCACCATTTTGGGGGTGAGGATGCACGCGGAGCAGTCCAGCGTGGGGAAGGTCTTGTCCAGCTGGGCCATTCTGCCGCCGATGCTGGGGGTCTTCTCCACAATGTCCACCTCGTATCCCGCGTCCGCGATATCCAGGGCAGTCTGAATGCCGGCAATGCCGCCGCCGATCACCAGGGCGCGCTTTGTCACGCGGCTCTCCCCCGCCTTCAGCGGCGTGTTCAGGTTCACTTTCGCCACCGCCGCCCGCATCAGGATCACGGCTTTTTTGGTGGCTTCCTCCATATCTTTGTGGATCCAGGAGCACTGCTCGCGGATGTTGGCGATCTCCACCATATAGGGGTTTAAGCCCGCGCGCTCCGCGCATTTGCGGAACGTGGCCTCATGCATGCGCGGGGAGCAGGAACACACCACGACTCCCGTGAGGTTCTTGCTGTGTATGGCCTCCGCGATCTTCGCCTGGCCCGCCTCGGAGCACATATACTGGTAGTCCTCGGCGTGCACCACGCCCGGCTCCTGAAGGGCCATCTCCACTATTTTTTTCACGTCCACCGTTGCGGCGATGTTGCTCCCGCAATGGCAGACAAACACACCTATTCTCTGCATCTGCCCTACCTCCTGTACCTGCGGAAAGCGCTGACCAGAAGCTGCTGCGGCAGCTCCGGATCAAGCAGTTCCGGTATTTCGTCCGCCTTCAGGTAATCCTGCCCTCTCTGGCGGATCACCAGCTGCCGCGCCGCATCGATCAGTTTTCCGGGTTTTACGTCCCTGGGGCATCTCTCCACACACGCGAAGCAGGAGAGGCATTTCCAGAGGGATCTCGAATTTGCCAGCGTCTCGATGTCATCGTGCAGCACATAGGATACAAACTGGTGCGGCTTGATGTCCATCTCTGAAAAAGACGGGCAGGACGCGGAGCATTTTCCGCATTTCATACATTTGTAGGGGTCGGTCCCGCTGATCTCTCTGATCAGCTCCGCCTGTTTTTCCGCCTTTGTCATCTGGACACCTCCTCTTTTACGCCCAGGGCTTCCGCCAGAAGCTCCGTGAAATAATACACCGGAACCGCGGAATCGCTGCCGCTCATATTCAGGTTATATCTGCACAGCGGGCAGGCCGTGATCAGCATGTCCGCGCCGAAGCCCGCCGCGCTCTCCATGATCTTATCTGTCATGGATCTGGAAAGTTCTTTTTCTTTCAGGGAAATGTACCCGCCGCAGCACTCGTTCCGATACGGGTAGATCACCGGCTCCGCGCCGATGGCCCGGATAAAGTCCTCTATGATGGACGGGTTTTCCGGATCGTCAAATTCCAGTATCTTTCCCGGCCGCAGCACAAGGCACCCGTAGTAGGCCCCGATCTTTTTCCCCGCAAGGGGGTTGGTCACTTTTTCTTTCAGCGCGTCGAACCCGATCACATCCCGCAGCACTTCCAGGTAATGCACAACCTTTGTCTCGCCCTGGTAGGGCTGCGCGAGCTGCATGTAGTTGTTGGCCCGGGTGCGGATATCCTCCACGTTTTTCATGTCATCGTTCACGCGCTTGAGCACATGGTGGCAGGCGGAACACAGGGTGATCAGATCCTGGTTCTTTTCCTTCGCCTCGTTCAGCGCCCGCACGGAGGCCAGCTTTGTGGCGATCTCATCGCTGCCCAGCGGATACACGCCGCCGCAGCACTGCCATTCGGAGATTTCTTCCAGCTCAAAGCCCAGCTTTTCCGCGCACACGCGGGCATACCGATCCAGTTCTTTCGCCTTGTTTTTTAAGGTACATCCCGGATAATAACTGTATTTCATGGCTCCTCCTTATAGCTCGATCTGCCGGATCACTTCTTTTAAGCTGTTCGCGCTGGCCTGAAGCTGCTCGATCTCTTTCTGGTTCAGGCGCATCGGCACCTTGCCCTGGATCCCGTTTGGCCCCACAAGGGTCAGCGTGCTGATGCACACGTCATCGATGCCGTACTCGCCGTGCATCATGGAAGAAACCACCGCGATGGAATCGGAGGACGCCAGCAGGATGGAACACAGCTTGCAGACAGCCGCGGACACCGCGTAGAATGTGGCTCCCTTGTTCGCGATGATCTTTCCGCCGGACTTGCGCACGTAATCCAGCATGCCTTCTTTATCTACATCCTGGATCTCCTTGCCGTGGGCGCGCATGATCTTTATGTACTCCGCCAGGCTGACGCCGGAAATGTACACGCTGGTCCAGGGGATGAAGGAGGTGTCGCCGTGCTCGCCGAACACGTAGGCGTGAATATTTTTCTGGGCGATCTTCAGGTGCTCGGAAAGGCCGCAGCGAAGGCGGGCCGTATCCAGCAGGGTGCCCGAACCGATGATCTGGTTTTCCGGCAGGCCGGAGATCTTTGTGAACACGTAGGTCATGATGTCCACCGGGTTGCTCACCAGGATATAAAGAGCATTGGGTGCTTCTTTTACGATCTGGGGCGTGATGGTTTTCAGGATATCCACGTTGGTCTGCGTCAGCTCGATCCTGCTCTGCCCGGGCTTGCGGGCGATGCCGGAGGTGATGATCACGATGTCTGAATCTTTCGCGTCCGCGTAGTCCCCGGATACGATGGAGATGGGGTCGCGGAAGCAGGTGCCCTGCTCGATGTCCATAACCTCTCCGTCCACTTTCTCGCGGTTAATGTCGATCAGCACCAGCTCCGACGCGAGGTCGTCCTGGGACAGGGTATACGCGATGGTTGCCCCCACACTTCCCGCTCCGATAATAGTAATTTTTGCACTCATAAAATACTCTCCTTTCTCTTAATTGTTATTTTTTTAACAAATTGGCATAAAAAAATAATTTAATTATCATTGCAAGTATAACACAACACGCATCCTCTTTCAACTGATTTTTGAAAAAGGATGCGTGTTTTCTGCTTTATTTTTCTTCCAGCTTTATTCCGCTTCCAGTTTTTATTCTTCTTCCAGCGCCCCCAGCAGTTCTTTGTAATCGCTCTGGTAAGCGTGGGCGTTGGTGGATACTTTTTTGTGCAGCGCCACCGCCGCCGTGGATTTTGCGATGGGCTGGATGGTGCCCGCCCCGGCCACGCAGCCGCCCGGACACGCCATGCCCTCCAGCAGATAGCCGTTGTATTTTCCGGCTTTTGCCAGGGTGAGGAGTTTTCTGCAGTTTGCAAGCCCCTCCGCCCGCTCCATCTTCACTTCTCTGTCCGGATACAGCTCTTTGATGCAGTTCGCCACCGCGTTCGCCACGCCGCCGCTCACCGCGAAGCCGCGGCCGTCCCCGCTGGCGCCGTGCATGGCGTCCACTTCCTCCAGTTTTTCAAAGTCCACCTGCTTCGCCTCAAACATGCCCATCACTTCCTCAAACGTGAGCACGAAGTCCACATCGCTGCGGATGCTCTTGCGGCTCGCCTCCAGCTTTTTCGCGGCACACGGCCCGATAAAGGCCACCTTGCAGCCGGGGTGCTGTTTTTTGATGAGGCGCCCGGTCAGCACCATGGGTGTGAGGGCCATGGAGATACAATCCGCGTATTCCGGGAACAGCCTGCGGGCCATGGACGACCAGGCCGGGCAGCAGGAAGTGGCCATAAACGGCAGTTTTTCCGGCACTTCCTCCACAAAGTCTTTCGCCTCCTCCAGCGTACACAGATCCGCCCCGATGGCCACCTCTATGGCGTCCGCAAACCCCAGCGCCCGGAAGGCCGAGCGGATCTTGCCCGGAGTCATCTTCGGGCCGAACTGCCCCGCGATGGCCGGCGCAATGGCGGCGTACACGGGCGCGTCGCTCTTGATCGCCTGGATCACCTGGAAGATCTGCGCCTTGTCCGCAATGGCCCCGAAGGGACAGTTAACCAGGCACATCCCGCAGGATACGCACTTTTCATAGTCGATCTCCGCGCGGCCGTACTGGTCGGAGGAGATGGCGTTCATGCCGCAGGCCCGGGCGCAGGGGCGCTCCTGTTTCACAATGGCCTTGTACGGGCACACATCCACGCACTTCCCGCACTTGATGCATTTTTCCTGGTCGATCACCGACCGGCCGTTTTTGATGCTAATGGCCTTTTTGGGACACACTTCCTTGCAGGGATGGGCCAGGCACCCCTGGCAGACATCCGTCACCTTCACCACGTTGTCGGGACACGCGTGGCATGCGAATTTGATGATGTTGATCAGGGGCGGCTGATAGTATTTCTCCGGCTTTACGCACTCCTCGGCGCCCTGGGAGACCGGGGCGTGCTCCGATGCGGTGCGGACCGGCAGGCCCATGGAGAGGCGCATCCTTTCTTTTACGATGGCCCGCTCCAGGAATACGCTCTCCCGGTACACGGAGATCTCCCCCGGAATGATCCGGTAGGGGATCTGCTCCATCTGCGACAGGTCGCCGTCTTTGTAGTCGTAAGACAGCTGTGCCACCTCCGCAAAAACTCTCTTTCTGATGTCGTTTACTGATGTGTAGATTCCACGCATGGTCGTCCTCCCTGTTTTTCCCGCGCCGTGTTTTCCGCGCAGTTCTATATTTTCATTTAAATTTTTTCTGTTTGATAAATCACGCACTCCGCGCTGTACATCCCGTCCGCGAAGGCGGACACTTTCACCCGCTTCGCGCCATGTACCCGCACAGCCACATCGGCCCTTCCGCGAAACAGATGGATCTCCTGCGCGCTGTATGGCTCGTGGCTCATGATGTCTCCGTTTTCCACCCCTGTGATCACCGCGTCGCCCTCCACGATGAAACGCACCAGCGCGCTCTCGCGGAATACCGGCGTTCCGTTTTCATCCAGCGCCCGCACTTTTAGCAGCAGGGTGTGTTCTTCCTCGTCCGCCAGGGCGATCTGCGGTTCCGCAAACGCCAGCTGCACGGCCAGGCCCGCGGTAAAAACCACATGGGAGCAGACTTTCTGCCCGTCTCTCTCCCCTTCCACCGCAACCTCGCCTTTCAGGTACGGCAGGCAGCCGGTCACGATCCCGTTAGGGTACTCGGCCGGTCTGCGGGAAAACAGCGCGTTCCCGTTTACGCGGACTGTCACCTTGTCGCAGTTTGTGGCGATGGCGAAGGGAACCACCGCTTTGGTATACTGGGGAAAATCCCAGTGTGTCACATAGTTCGGCATGTCCCAGTGCTCTTTCACCCCGGCGTCCCGCAGGGAACCGTCCAGCACCGCAAAATGCACGAAGGGTTCTTCGGACCACAGGCTTTTCATAATGTACGCCCCCAGCTTCGGCTCGCCGTCGCTGGTAAAGAGGGCGCCCGCCCAGCCTTTCGCGGGCCAGCCCATGGACTCGCCCAGATAGTCGAACCCGGCCCAGATCATGCCGCCGATCACGTAGTCATGCTGCAGCGCCGCCTGATAAGGCACATGTTCCGTATAGCTGTGCATGGGCATGGGATAGCCCTCGAAGTACTGGTACACTTCCGTGCCCAGGATGGGCGTGTCCGGCGCGGCTTCGTGGATCAGTTCGTACCAGGGTTCCTGATAATTGCAGGCAAACACGTCCACGATCTCCGCCAGCTGCCGCATCACCGCAGCCCGGTAGGCAAGATCGTAAATCTCGTTTTCGTCCGCCTCGTCCACAAATTTCTGGATGTCTTTGATCTGGGAAATGTCCACATCCGACTCTCTTTTCAGATGCGGGCTCAGGGCACAGGTGACAGGTCTGGTGGGATCCAGTGTCCGCACCAGGTCGCAGTGCTCTTTTAAATGCCCCATCATGGAGGGGAGCCCCTGAAATTCCACCTCGTTTCCCACGCCCCAGATCAGGATGCACGGGTGGTTCCGGTCGCGCTTTACCATGCAGGCCGCGTCGCGCGCCCACTCCTTTTGGTAATATCTGCCGTAGGAGCCGCCCGTCCATTTATCGAAACATTCTTCATATACATAAAATCCCAGCTCATCGCACAGATCCAGAAATTCCGGCATAAAGATATGGTGCGATGGGCGTATGGCATTGCAGCCAAATTTCTTTAATAAAAGCAGGCGCTCCCGCCAGATCTCCGTCGGCACCGCCGTCCCGAAGCAGCCCGCGTCCTGGTGCACGCACACGCCTTTTAGTTTTTCCGGCCTGCCGTTCACCCGCAGCCCGCCGGCGTCCATCTGGATATCGCGGATGCCGATGCGAAAAGTGACCGTGTGCCCGCTTTTTAACAGGCGCAGCGCCAATGGATAAAGCGCCGGATGTTCCGCGCTCCAGGGCGTATACTGCTCTGCCGTGAGCGCGATCTTTTTGCGGCCCCTGGCGCGGTACTCCCGCCCATCGACCTGCAGGACGGCCTCCGTCTCCTCCTCCGTGCCTGTCTCAATGAAAATGTTGTTTTTATCCGTGGTGATGACGATATCTTCTTTTTCCAGATGCTCCGCGGGCAGGACTTCCAGGTATACCTTCCGGTAAATGCCGCCGCCCGTATACCACCGGTCCGCGGGGGACGCCGTGCTGTCCGCCAGTACTCTCACCGTGTTTTCTCCGCTGTGAAGCCACTGGGTGACATCCAGGGCAAATCCGCTGTAACCGTACTTCCGCCCTCCCGCCAGATGGCCGTTCACCCACACGGTGCTGTTTTCCATAACGCCGTCAAAGCAAAGGCGGTAAATATTGCCCGCCCGCACTTCCTCCACCGGCAGGCTGCACCGGTACCACGCTTTGCCAAAGCGGTCGCGAAATCCCTGCGGGCCGCCCTCATCCATGTCTTTCGCAAAGCCCTGGGCAATCACCCAGTCATGGGGGACGCGCACATTCTGCCACGCCTGCTCGTCTGCAGGCTCGGCATCGCCGAGAGCAAATTGCCAGTGTTTCAGAAGTTCCATAGGTATTTCCCTTCTTCCTTATTTTGCAGTGAATTAATCGCCCTATAGAGACAATGCCTCGCGAATCCGCCTGCAAGCAGGCATTCCCTTGTCTCTCAGTTTGCGGGCAGAGGCTCGAAAATCCTGCGGATTTCCGAGCTCGCTTCGCTCGCCGGATGGCTGAAAAAACATCTGCCCGTGCAAGCACAACAGATGTTTTTTTATCCACCCTTCTCTGCCCTTTGCGTACATTATACCTTATACGCTGTTTTTTGGGAATAAATTTTTTTGAGGATTTTTGTTGATTTTATTGTTTTATCATGTATAATAAGCTAGAGAGGCAGATTTTGTTATTTGCCTGGTATGAAAAAAATATGAAGGAAAGAGGTTATGTGAAATGGCAAAGATTGATTTGAGCAAGTACGGCATCACCGGAACCACAGAAATCGTGTACAACCCTTCTTTCGAGTTTTTATTCGAGGAAGAAACGAAACCCGGTCTGGAAGGTTATGAGAAGGGCCAGGTTAGTGAACTTGGGGCTGTAAACGTTATGACGGGTATTTATACGGGCCGTTCTCCCAAAGACAAATTCATTGTTATGGACGAGAACTCTAAGGACACTGTTTGGTGGACCACACCGGAATATCCGAACGACAACCATCCGGCTTCAAAAGAGACCTGGGCAGCCGTGAAGGATCTGGCGATCAAGGAGCTCTCTAATAAGAGGCTTTTCGTGATGGATACTTTCTGCGGCACAAACGCAGATACCCGCATGGCTATCCGCTTTATCGTGGAAGTTGCATGGCAGGCTCACTTTATTAAGAATATGTTCATCCAGCCGACCGAGGAAGAACTGGAGAATTTTGAGCCGGATTTCGTTGTTTACAACGCTTCCAAAGCAAAAGTGGAAAATTACAAAGAGCTGGGTCTGAACTCTGAGACCGCTGTTGTATTTAATATCACCAGCCGCGAGCAGGTTATCCTGAACACATGGTACGGCGGTGAGATGAAGAAGGGTATGTTCTCCATGATGAACTACTATCTGCCGCTGAAGGGCGTGGCTTCCATGCACTGCTCCGCAAACACAGATATGAACGGCCAGAACACCGCTATCTTCTTCGGTCTGTCCGGCACAGGCAAGACCACCCTTTCCACCGACCCGAAGCGTCTTCTGATCGGCGATGACGAGCACGGCTGGGACGACAATGGCGTGTTCAACTTTGAGGGCGGCTGCTACGCAAAGGTTATCAATCTGGACAAGGAATCCGAGCCGGATATCTACAACGCCATCAAGCGCAACGCGCTGCTTGAGAACGTTACTCTGGACGCGGAAGGCAAGATTGATTTCAACGACAAGAGCGTGACCGAGAATACCCGTGTATCTTACCCGATCACCCACATCGAAAAGATCGTGCGTCCGGTTTCCGCAGCTCCGGCAGCGAAGAATGTGATCTTCCTGTCCGCAGATGCGTTCGGCGTACTTCCTCCGGTATCTGTACTTACCCCGGAGCAGACACAGTACTACTTCCTGTCCGGTTTCACAGCAAAACTGGCAGGTACAGAGCGCGGCATCACAGAGCCGACTCCCACCTTCTCCGCTTGCTTCGGCCAGGCTTTCCTGGAGCTGCATCCCACAAAGTATGCAGAGGAGCTTGTAAAGAGAATGGAAAAGAGCGGCGCAAAGGCTTACCTGGTGAACACCGGCTGGAACGGCACCGGCAAGCGTATCTCCATTAAGGATACCCGCGGCATCATCGATGCCATCCTGAACGGCGACATCGAGAAAGCATCTACAAAGAAGATCCCGTACTTCAACTTTGAAGTACCCACAGAGCTTCCGGGTGTTGACACCAATATCCTTGACCCGCGCAACACGTATGCAGACGCTTCCGAGTGGGAGGCAAAGGCGAAAGACCTGGCTCAGAGATTCGTGAAGAACTTTGCGAAATACGAGAGCAACGCGGCAGGCAAGGCGCTGGTTGCAGCAGGCCCGCAGCTGTAAGAAAGAACGGAAGGCAATACACAGATTTGTCTTTTGAACATGGATCGAGCCGGAACCCAAACAGGTTCCGGCTCGTTTTTTATCGCTGCTTCGCGCTCCTATCGCTCCCTTCCTCGCTACGAAAAAGTCCCCCGCTTTACGGCGAAGGACTATACTTTCAACCCAACCTTTTATACACCGCATATTGATCAGCGGTAAACTTTCTTTTTATATAGATTTTAATAAGCGATTCCTAATTCAAAATTTCCCGCAGCACCCGCAGCGCATTTTGGCTCCACATCTTTTCCAGTACCCGCTCCGGCATATGATGCCGGCGCAGCGCCTCCGCCAGCAGGTGCATATCCTGCGTCCCGCGGATCTGCAGGTCTCCCGTAATTCCGTCAAAGTCTGAGCCGATGGCCAGCACATCTTCTCCGCCCACACGATAAATGTGCCGGATGTGCCGCAGCATGTCGGATATCCTGCTCCGGTTGTCCCTGCCCAAGAACTTCGGACAGAAGTTCAGCCCGATCACGCCACCGTGCTCCGCGATCGCCCGGATCATTTCATCTGTCAGGTTCCGCGGATGGTTCGTGACTGCCCGCGCATTGCTGTGCGAGGCGATGAACGGTTTTTTGCTGGTCGTTGCCACATCCCAAAATCCGCCGTCCGAGAGGTGGGATACATCCACCGCTATTCCCAGGCGGTTCATCTCCTCCACCGCCGCAAAGCCAAAGGGCTTCAGGCCGCGGCTCATCACGCGGGCGTCTTTTGAATTGGGATAGCCGATGGCGTTTTCATAGTTCCAGGTGAGCGTGACCAGGCGGATGCCCCGCTTATAAAAGTGCCGCAGATTTTCCAGACTGTGCCCGATGGGAACGCCGTCCTCCATAGTTAAGAGCGCGCCAAAGCACCCCTGTTTTTCGCACCGCTCGATGTCTGAAAATTTCTGTACCGCGATCATTTTTCCGGCGCACTGCCGCAGATTTTTCTCGAACACATCGATCCGACGATCCGCCATCCGGAAGGCCGCAGTCACCCGCACCGGCCCCGGTATGCAGCCGGTGTGGAAAAATGTAGAAAAACACTGCAGCAGAGAATCCGCCGCCGCAAGCCGCACAAGATCCACACTGTACGGATTTGCCGCGAGGGTTCCTCTGCTCCACGGGTTCGCCAGTTTTGATACGGTGTCGCAATGAAGATCTATCAGCCGCATCCCTATCTTCCAAATGCCTCCGCGCAGCTTTCCAGGCGCTTGATCACATCGATCTGCTGCGGGCACGCGCCTTCGCACTGTCCGCAGGCGATGCAGTCGGAAGCGGCTCCGCCGTTGGCAACGGCCTTTTCGTAATCTTTTCTGCCTTCTTCTAACTGTCCCCATACAAGCTGTTTATTTCTTGCCGCAAAGATTTCCGGGATGGGAATCTGCTGCGGGCAGCCGTCTGTGCAGTAATGGCAGGCCGTGCAGGGGATGGATTTCACGCCGTTCATAGCTTCCTGTGCCCTGCGGATGGCATCCTGCTCCTTTGCGTCCAGCGGCTTGAAGTCTTTCATGTAAGAGAGATTGTCTTTCATCTGCTCCACATTGGACATGCCGGAAAGCACCGTGAGAATCCCCTCCAGCGATGCCACATAGCGGATGGCCCAGGACGCGAAGGATGCGTTGGGGTTGGCCTCCTTCAGGATTTTCTGCACATCCTGCGGCGGGTTTGCCAGCGCGCCGCCCTTCACCGGCTCCATGACAACGATGGATTTCCCGTGTTTGCGCGCCACTTCATAGTTTTCTCTGGACGTCACGTTCGGATTTTCCCAGTCCGCATAATTCAGCTGAAGCTGCACAAAGTCCGCGTCCGGATGCGCTGTCAGGATCTCATCTAACAGCTCCGGCGTGGAGTGGAAGGAAAATCCCCAGTGCTTGATCAGCCCTTTGGCCTTCTGCTCTTTCACAAAATCCCAGATATGGTACTGGTCGTAGGTTTTATAGTTTCCCGCCTGCAGAGCGTGCAGAAGGTAATAGTCGAAATATCCCGCGCCCGTGCGCTCCAGGCTGGTGAAGAACTGCTTCTTTGCGCCTTCCTCGCTGCCCGCCTGCTGCCACGCGCAGAGCTTTGTGGCCAGCGTGAAACTCTCCCTGGGGTAGCGGTCCACGAGAGCCGCTTTCGCCGCCTTCTCCGAATCCCCGCCATCGTACACAAACGCCGTGTCAAAGTAGGTAAGCCCTGCCTCCATGAAAAGATCTACCATCTTCTTCGTCTGTTCCAGGTCGATCTTGCCGGACGCGTTTTTCGGCAGACGCATCAGGCCAAAGCCCAGTTTCGGTGTGTTCGCTCCAAAATAAGATTCCATATGTAACGCTCCTTTCTCTCATCCCATGTTTCTGCGCTTATTTTTTTCGTATATGATCAGCATGCCTTTTAAGAGGAGTTCCTCGTCCAGCAGGATCTCGCGCCTGCACATGGGCACCACTTTCCGCGCCAGGCCGCCTGTGGCGATCACCGTCACTTTCTGGCCCAGTTCTTCCTCCACACGCCCGATGATCCCGTCGATCGCCGCGGCATTGCTGTTTAAAATGCCGCTTTTCATACATTCAATAGTGTTTTTGCCGATCACGCGGCCCGGATTTTCCAGCGCCACGCCCTGCAGCTGAGACGCATGCGCGGTCAGCGCCTCCAGGGAGACCATCAGTCCCGGGTAGATCATGCCCCCGATATAATTTTTCTGTCCGTCTATCACACAAGCCGTGGTGGCTGTGCCCAGGTCAAAGATCATCTGCGGCACCGGATAGTGCGCGATCCCGGCCACCGCTCCCGCCACCAGGTCGCTCCCCAGCTGATCCGGGAAGTCAATCTGTATGTTCAGCCCGGTCTTCATGCCCGGTCTGACCACCATCACATCTCTGCGCAGGATCTTCTCCGCCGCAATGCGCAGAATGTCTGTGATCTGCGGCACCACCGAACACACAATGCCGCCCTCCACTTCCTCCGGCCGGATGCCGTAAATATCCAGCACGTTTTTGATATCCACTGCGTACTCCAGCTCCGTGCGCGTCTTCACGGTGGACACGCGCTCAATAAAATAGGTTTTTTCCCGGTCGATCCCGCCTATGACAATATTGGTATTTCCGATATCGATCGCTATGATCATGTCTCTCTCCCTCACGCCTTCCGCCTAGGCTTCTTTCTGAAAAACTTTCAGCAGCACACGGCCCAGAGCTGTCACCAGCACGGCCGCCGCGATCGCCTCCGGTATGCCGGACGCCGTCACGGTTCCCATGATCAGGCCGAACACCGCGCTCAGTGCCACTTCGCGCGCCTCGGCATACTGCTGCGCAAACAGAGTGTAAATGCTTCCCATCACGAACACGGTGTTCACCATAGAGCCCACAAAGCCGGTGATCGCCAGCGCCGGGTACACATTGATCTTCAGCTTGCGGAACAGGATCCAGAGCCATCCGGCGATCACACCGATGAAGATCCTGCAGCCCACAGAGATCCAAATGGTCTTTATTGCGCTCAAAAGATCGCTGCTCAAAAATGGGGTAAATGCAAACGACAATAAAGTGGGGGCTATGGTGTTGCTGATCAGGGAGCATACGCCGAACACTGCGCCCAGAATGGCGCCGGCCAGCGGCCCTAAAAGAATGGCTCCGATAATAACCGGAATGTGTACTGTAGTTGCCTTGATGATGGGGAGCTGGATCATCCCCAGCGGTGTGTTTGCCAGAAGGATCACAATGGCGGCCATAAGCGCCACGCTCACCATCCAGCGCGTGTCTTTTTTCTTTTTCATTTTTGTTTTCCTCCTTGTTATCATTCCCCGCCGCGGTTTCCCAAAGAAGCCTGCAGGCGTGGGATACAACACAATGGTTGTCTGCCCGGCTTTTTCATCCGGAGACCATATCGCCCAGAATGTATGCGGCTGCCTCCTCCTTGTCCTGCAGAGGGAGTGAGGTTTCCCATTCCGAAGATCCGGACGTTTCTTCGTCCCGATATGATCTTAAAAAGAGATGCGGGGCATGGCACTTTCTGCCTCAGCATCACTTCCATTATATGTCATCGCTGCTGAAAATGCAAGTATGCGGCTGATCTCTCACTTCGGCAGATGCTGCGCGATGAAGGCAAGGATTTGGGCGGCTGTCTCCTCCTTGCTCTGCAGCGGGAGGGCGATCTCCTCGTCCTTCGTGATCATGGTGACCACGTTGGTGTCTGTTCCAAAGCCCGCGCCCTCCGTTCTCAGATTGTTGGCCACGATCATGTCCACCCGCTTTTTCCGCAGCTTCTCTCTGGAATTTTCCAGCATATTTTCCGTCTCCATGGAAAATCCGCAGATAAACTGTTTGGCGCATCTGTGTTCCCCAATAAAGCGCAAAATATCGTCCGTCCGCTCCAGCTGCACCGACAGTTCATCGTCCGTCTTCTTCATTTTCTCCTCATGGACATGCGCCGGGCGGTAATCCGCCACCGCTGCCGCTTTGATGACGATCTGATTTTTAGTTGTGCGCTCTCTTACCTCGTCAAACATCTCTTTTGCGGTGGTCACCTGCACGGTATTCACAAACAATGGCGGCGCAAGCGCCGTCTGCCCGGTCACAAGGGTCACCTGCGCGCCGCGCATCGCCGCGACTTTTGCAAGCGCGTACCCCATCTTTCCCGAGGAGTGATTGGTCAGGTACCGCACCGGATCCAGCGGCTCCTGGGTGGGGCCTGCCGTCACCAGTACCGTCTTTCCCTGCAGATCTTTGGGGTAGGCGAGCTCCTTTTTGATGTATTCCAGCAGAATTTCCGGCTCCGGCATCTTTCCGGCCCCCACATCCCCGCAGGCCAGATAACCCGTGGCAGGGCGGATGACCTCCCACCCAAAGGTTTCCAGCGTTTTTATGTTCGCCTGCACCGCGGGATTTTCGTACATATTGGTGTTCATGGCCGGGGATATCAGCTTCCTGCACGTGCACGCGAGCGCAGTGGTGGTGAGCATATCATCCGCCAGCCCGTGGGCCAGCCGGGCGATCACATTGGCGCTGGCGGGCGCCACCAGAAGAAGATCCGCCTGTTTCGCCAGCGATACGTGCTCCACCTGAAATGTAAAGTTCCGATCAAACGTATCTACCAGGCATTTGTTGCCCGTCAGCGTCTCAAACGTGATGGGCGTGATGAAATTGCACGCGTTTTTCGTCATCAGCACATGCACATCTGCGTGCAGCTTCTTCAAAGCACTGGCCAGATACGCAATTTTATAGGCGGCGATACTGCCGCTCACTCCCAGAAGGACTGTCTTTCCGCTCAGCATATACCATACCTCCGATCCTTAAAATCTGTCCGCTCGTCCGAGAGACGAACCGCTGCAAAAATTATAAGCGATTCTCCCATAAAACGCAAGCTATGCTGCCGAACATATATGAAAAGCCCCCGGCCTGCTGCCGGGGGCTCTGTCATGATCCGTATTTTTTGAATCTGTAGTTTCGGATATCCGTCCGTACTTAGCCTTTCACACCGCCTGCGGCCACACCTCCCACGATAAAGCGGGACAGGAAGATGTAAACCACAATAACCGGCAGGATGGAGAACGCGATCATCACGTAAACCTGGCCCATATCGAACTTCAGGAAGTCTGCGCTTCGCAGCTGAGCGATCAGGATAGGAAGCGTTTTCTTCTTGTCCTCGTGCAGGATCAGGGCCGGAATGAAGTAGTTGTTCCAGCTTCCCACAAAGGCGAAGATCATCTGCACGGCCAGCGCCGGCTTCATCAGGGGAAGAACCACCTTGTTATACGTGTTAAACTCGCCGGATCCATCGATGCGCGCCGCCTCTACCAGAGACAGGGGCAGGTTGCTCTCCATATACTGCTTCATATAATAGAAGGTAACCGGAGCCGCGATGGACGGAATGATCAGCGGGATAAACGAGTTCTCCAGCTTCATGTTCAGCACCAACTGATAGAAACCAAGTGCCGTAACCTGTGACGGGATCATCATGATCATCAGGATGTAAGTGAAGATTGCCTTGCGTCCCTTGAAATCATACGCATGCAGCGCATAAGCGGTCATGGTTGAGAAATAGATGCCCAGCAGGCCGCTTAAAGTTGCTACCACGGCGCTGTTGATAAGGCCGTTCACCAGCGGAAGCGTTCCATGAATCACGCCCACCCAGTTCTTCACCAGCTTGTTGCTGGGGAAGGGCGTAAAGCCTTTTGCCAGTTCCGCATGGGATCTGGTCGCGTTTATAAACAGTACATAAAACCAGAACAGGCAGAAGAATGTGATTACGATCAATGTAATATAAGCTATCACTCGTCTGGTACCTATGCTCAGACCTTTTTCTTTCTTTTCTTTCATCACGATCTCCCTCCCTTACTCTACTTTCGTATTGGTAACCTTGAACACGATCAGGCTCAGGATACCGGTAATAAAGAACAGCAGCACAGACAGCGCACCGGCCAGACCATAGTTCTTGCTGAACAGATGCTTGTTCAGGTACATGATCAGCGTCATAGAAGAACGCATCGGGTCACCGGAACCGTTTGTCAAGATCTGCGGAACATCGAACATCTGCAGACCGCCCACCAGAGAGGTGATCATCACGTAGATCAGGATGGGGCGCAGCAGCGGCAGGGTGATCTTGAAGAATACCTGAGTACTTGTGGCGCCGTCCACCTGAGCCGCCTCAAACAGAGCCGTATCGATGCCCAGCATGCCGGCCATCAGCAGGATGGTGGTATTACCGAACCACATCAGCAGGTTCATAAATGCAACCAAAGCTCGCACGCTCCATACATGAGTCATGAACTTAAACTGACCGATCCCCAGGCTTATCAGGATAGAGTTGATGGGGCCGGTATCAGAGAACAATGTGAAGAACAACATGGCAAATGCCGACGCCATGATCAGGTTCGGCAGGTAGATCACGCTCTTAAAGAACCCGGCGCATTTCAGGCGCAGCTGCGGATCTGAGAACCACGCGCCCAAAAGCAGGGACAGCAGGATCTGCGGAATGAAGCCCATCACCCACATGATCATGGTGTTGGAAAAATACATCGCCAGATCGCCGTTTGAGAGCAGTGTTGCAAAGTTGCCCAAGCCCACAAAGTTCGGACCGATCTGCGTCAGTCCGGAACGATAGTTTTCAAAAAAGCTGTTATATACAGTTGTGATCAACGGGATCAACGAAAAGATTATGTAAGTAATGGCAAACGGCGCCAGAAAGATATAGCCCCATTTGTTATAGCTTACTACTTTACTTTTGTGTTGTTTCATAGTACGCCTCCCTATTTTCTTTCCATGCAAAGCTCGCAGCAGACTTCTAATCTTCCTGCAGGAAGATAAAAGACTGATGCCAGCTCTGCACTTCCCATGCAGCAGGAAATCTTCTGCTTATAATGTGAGCCATGCCTGCCTAGGCAGGCATGGCTCTTTTTCACCAACTCTGACTTATTATGATTCTGATTAATTACTCAGCAGCCGGAACATCCGCCGGAGACAGCTCCGGATACTTCTCGATTACGGAAGTATTGAACAGCTCGATTGCTTCTTCAAGTGTAGCGTTGCCCTCGAAGTAGTTGTTCATAGCTGTCTGGAAGCTCTCGTTGCAGCCCTGATCGTAATTGGAAAGGTAGCTCATGTCGATGGAACCGATGCCTGCCAGGAACATGGAGATCGGGTTCTGACCGCCAAGAATCTTGTCGCCGAAGCTCTCGTCTGTTGCCAGCGCTTCCATAGCCGCCTGGTTGTTTACGAAGTCACCCTTTGTCTGAGCGATCGCTGTCATAACTTCCTGATCGCAGGTAAGAGTCTTCATGATGTCAGCAACCAGAGTGGGGTTGTCTGTACCTGTAGCAGCAGCGATCCATGTGCCGCCCCAGAAGAACGGCTGCGGGCCCTCTGTTACAGCCCATCCGCCATTGATACCAACGCTGCCTTCAGCATCTCCAGCCATGGAGAAGTCGAAGAACCAAGCCGGTCCAAAGTAGCAGAATACGTTGCCATCCTCGTAGAAGCCCTTGCTCCAGTCATCGCCCCACAGAGCAGCTGTGGTGGTGTAGCCGTTGTCGATCATCTGCTTGGAAAGGTCAACCCAGTTCATGATGTTTTCATCGATGTTGATCTTGTTGTCATCTGTTACCCATTTGCTGGTAACGTTGTTGGAGAATACACGGAAAGTATCCGCTGCGCCTGCTGTCATCAGATAGCCTGCGTCTTTCATCTGAGCAGCTGTTGCAAGGAAGGTATCCCAGTCAGCTACTGCAGCCTGAACGGTCTCAGGATCGTCAGAACCGAGAACTTCGTTAGCGATGTCACGTCTGTAGATAAGTACAGCCGGGCAGCCCTGCCAGGAAAGGCCCTTCAGAACGCCGTTGGCATCTGTAACGATGTCTTTTGTATACTGGAACTGCTGAGCTGTATCCTCATCTGTGATACCAAGGTCAGCTACCGGCATTGTGAAATCTGAACCAACATATTTCAGAGCGTAGTCTGCTTCCAGAAGGAACAGGTCGATCTTGTCGTCCGCTGCAGCGTCTGCCTGACCTAACAGCTTCTCGTCCAGATTGTTCTGGTATGCGTTGTCTGTGGTCGGAGTGATCGTCCAAACAACGTCTACATCACCGATCGTGCCGTGTGTAGCATCCACTTCTGTATACCCCGGGAAGTGATCTTTTACACGGGTCTGGAATTCATCGTTCCAGCAGTAGATGTTCAGAACTTTGCCCTCTGCTGCATCTTCAGCGCCTACCATCGGTGCGAACGTTGAAGCAACAGTCGCAGTCGCCATTAACATGGCTAAAACTTTTTTACTCATTCTTTTCTTTCCTCCTTCATTTTTGCCTTATGGCTTGAGTTGGTGTAAGTTACGGCGATTCCGGGCCCGATCTTCGAAACCGTTTCCGAAATCGTTTAACTAACCTAAATATACATTATTTTGTACAACATTTCAAGTACTAATTTTTTCTTTCTATACATTTTGACATAATTCACAAATCATTTTCAGCTTTTTTTATATTTTCGGAACTGCACATGCGTTTTCCCTTGCAGTTAAGCCTTTTTTGACATTTGTGCAATATTTACGTTCCATTCCGCGCAGGAAGGCACAAAAACGCGGGCACCTGCTTTTCGCGCCGATGCCCGCGGCCATTTCTTATATTTCTTACAATTTTTTACATTTCCTACGATTTTTACATTCCCCAGATATCCAGAGGATTTTTGACGGTCTCGATCCGGCCCACGGAATTTCCTTTTACCAGCTCGCCCGGTATCACGATCCGCTCGGGGATGGTGGTCTTCGGGTGCTCGATCAGGCTGACCAGCTCCTCCGCCGCCCGTCTGCCGATCTCTTTTGTATTCTGCCGGATGGTGGTCAGCTTCGGCTCCAGCACCTGGGAGATCGTGATCCCATCGTACCCCGCAACGGAGATGTCCCGCGGTATGCGCAGGCCCCGCTCCCGGATGGCGTTAAAGCATCCCAGCACAGAGAAATCGTCCGGGCACAGGATGCAGGTGGGCGGTTCCGGCAGGTTCAGCAATTCATTGGTGATCCGCTCCGTCTCCTTTGTATCTCTGTATGCCGCCTGGCGCACGTAAATATCCGGGATATCCACCCCGTACTCGCTGAGCACCTTGTGGTAGCTGCTTAAGCGCCCTTTCGTGGTGGAGGAATCCAGCCCGTGTATGTATGCGATCCTGCGGTGCCCGAGGCCGCAGATATACTGCATTAATTGCCGCATCCCGTTCACGTTGTCGGAGACCACAGCCACCCGGCCGTCAAACACGTGGTCGATGGTGACCACCGGCAGATTGCTCAGGATCAGCTCCTGCGCCTCCGGCGTGTAGAAGTTGATGCAGGCGATCACAATGCCCTCCAGGCCGCGGTATCTGCAGTGTTCATAATAGCTCTGCCTTTTGTTTGGCATGTTGCAGTTCACAAACGTGATGTCGTATCCTTTTTTTTCCGCCGTCACCTTGAAGCTCTCGATAATGCTGCTGAAATAATCATGGGTCAGCCCGCTGTTCGCTTCGTCCGCAAACAGGATCCCCAGGTTGTATGTACGCTTTGTCTTCAGCGCGCGCGCTGAGGAATTTGGGAAATAGCCCATCTCGTCCGCCACGCGCCGGATCTCCGCGCGCCTTTTCGCCCCGATATCACTATAACCGTTCAGCGCCTTGCTGACTGTCGCAATGGAAACATTGCATGCCTTTGCAATGTCTTTCATAGAAACCATGCTCTGCACCTCTCACGTCTTTCCGCACACAGAATATCCTCACCTCTGTCAATCCCGGCACTTTTATAGTTCTAAATCGTTTTCGATTGATAATTATAGTATACATTAGACGAAAACTCAATTGTTTTTCACCGCTTTTTTCGGTCCGCTGTTATTTTTGTCACTTCTTTCTAATATCTTCTCTGTTTTTTTGTGACATTTTACCCCATCTCAATCTGCGGTCTGCCTGAAAAAGGCCGTCTTTTCTCTGCATTTTTGCGGGTGTTATTTCATCCGCACTTCATCCACTTCCACCGGGATCCCCGCAAAGTACGCTTTGATCTCCCCTGCGGAACCGCAGGCAAAATCCTCGTACAGCACGAACATGCCGCTTGCGGAAACCGCGTGATCCTCCCCCACAAGAAACGTGACGGCCACCGGCACGGCATCGTCATACGTATACAGATAGATCACATTTTCGCTGGCCGTCTCCTCCACAAAAAGTTTTTCCGCCGTACATATGCTCGCCGCGGCCAGATCCGCAGAGCCGCCCAGGCCATTCACCCGGTTCACTAAAGACCCCAGAAGTTTTTGCATAAAATAGTCTTTCAGATCATCCGATGCATCCTCCAGGCGGTTGAACTCCTCCACTGTGGTAAGAACGTCTTCGCCGACGCAGATGCTATACACAGCTTTGGGTTCCGAAAAATCATCGCCGAAGCCCCCCTGTATGGCAGACAGGATCTCCTCGTCTGTCGTCATAAGCTCCGGATATTCTGTCCGCAACATTTCTTCCATCAGTGCAATGACCTCCAGCCCATGTGCATACAGAGAATCCGTCTCCACCTGCGGTTCTGTCTCCTCCGGCAGCTCCGTCTCTACCTGCAGTTTCGTCCCCTCCGGCAGCTCTGTCTCAGCTGCCGCCGTTCCGCCGAGGCCGGCCAGAGCCATACCAATACACAAAAAAATCGCAAGAGTCTTTCTTTTTACTGTTTTTGCTGTTTTTGTTGTTTTTACTGTTTTCACAGGACACCACTCCTCCCTCATTTCAGATCTCTCCGTTTTTTTGAGTATATCAAAAATGCCCCGCGCCTGCAACCGCATAGATGTATGGGAAGCAAACGCGAGGCAGCGATCGAATTTTCCATTCCGACACCGGTTTTTATTTCTTCATCTTTGGCTGGCAGAGCAGGCTTGCGATGTAGGAAAAGATCAGGGCCGCGCCGATGCCCGCGGCGCCTGCGGTGAAACCGCCCTTGAACAGGCCGAGGAACCCTTCCTTGTCAATCGCCTCCCGCATACCCTCCCAGAGCACATTGCCGAACCCCAGCAGCGGCACGCTGGCCCCCGCCCCGGCAAATTCCTGAAACGGCGCGTAGATCCCCACCGCTCCAAGCACGGTCCCGGTGATCACCAGGATCACCATCACCCGGCCCGGCAGCAATTTTGTTTTCTCCAAAAGGATCTGCACCAGGGCGCAGATCAGTCCGCCCACAACAAATGCTTTGATGTAATCCATCTTCTCATCCCTCCTTCAGCAGCGTTGGACTTTCCGCAATGCTCGATCTTCCGCAGCGTTGAGCTTTCCGCAATGCTCGATCTTCCGCAGCGTTGAGCTTTCCGCAATGCTCGATCTTCAACAGTGTTCAATTATCACCGCGTGCGCGATGCCCGGCACACTCTGCCCCTCGTTGAAGCTCACCGGGGAAAGCAGCGCGCCGGTGGGCACAAACAACACCCGCTTCCACACGCCGCTGCACACCTTCGGCAGGATCATCGCTGCGAGCATCACGGCAGAGCAGCCGCACCCGCTCCCGCCGGAGTGAGTATCCTGCGCCTCCCGGTCGTAGATCTCGATGCCGCAGTCCATGTGTACATCCGCGATGGAAAATC
>CANRKY010000023.1 GCA_947631355.1 uncultured Marvinbryantia sp. | reverse complement strand
GTGTATGCGGCGCTTCACTTCTTTTTTCTTAAATTCCAGGATCACCGTGCTCAGGCACATGATCATGCCTCCCAGGATCCCGTAGGGCAGATACCAGAAAAAGTAATTATATCCGGGCCGCTCTCCCCGGTTTCCGTTCACATCCAAAAGCTGCACGTTCCCCTCTTTCTGAGACAGGGCCAGCGCCTTCTCGCAGGCTTCCTCCATGGAGAAGCCGCCCGCCTGGTATATGCGGATCTGATTCAGAAAAGCGTTTATCTTCGCGCTCATATAATATTCCGTGGAAGATCCGGGCACATTGATGGTCTGCAGCACCGTGCGCCCCTCACGGAATGCCGTCTGCGCATCTTCCGGCACAATGATCACATAGCTCACGTTCCGGTAAAACAGTTCGTCCTGAATGGTCTGTTCCTCATCCGCAAGTTCCACCAGCGTCTGCTCCTGCTCCACATATTGTTTCAGTGTCTTTCCCAGCAGACCGCCCTCCCGGTCGATCACCGCCACCGGCTGTTTTACGGCGGAAAAACTGCCCGCCGTCTGATCCTTCATTCCATCCTGCGCTATCAGTACCACGCTGATGGAAATACAGATATACATGATCAGAAGTCCCAGATTGCGCAGCACAATCCGCATATATCCTTTAAAGACTTTCATACCGTTCCCTCCTCAGCCGAAAAAAGCTCACCGCCGCAAGCAGGCATGTAATGGCGGCCAAAAGCAGCAGGTTCGCGCCGTAGCGCCCCGGATTGTCATAAATGGAAACGCTGTAAAATGCGTCCGCAATAAGTGACGCCGGGTTGATGCGGTTCAAGATTGGTATGTGATGTTCTATAATATCTTTCATGTTGACAAACATCATACCCGCAAAAAAACTCATCAGCAGGGAGGAGGAGATCAGAATCCCGATCTTCAAGCCATTCCGAAGTCTCATACTGCCTATAAAAATACCATACGCCACCCCGGTCATGCTGCCCAGCGCACAGACGGGCAGAAGCATATACCATTTCTCCCCGAACGACAGCCCCAGGATGCGCAGGTACAGAAGCAGGATGCACACACTGATAAACTGCACCGTGAAAACCGCCAGCATCCCGGACAGCACTATGGCCAGACGGTGCACCGGCGAAACGCTGCGCCGCAGAGCCAGTGCGGACTGGTCGGCCCGCATCTCCTCAGCCGCGGTCATACCCATAAAAGCGCCAAACAGGCAGGCCATGCCGATCAGCCCGTAAAAGTAGCCCACATTCGTCTCCATGCTCCTTCCCGAAACCGTCACATTTTCCGTCATTTCCCTGTAGTCCGCCATCTGCGCTATAGCCGCGGGAAGCTGCAGCGGGTGCTCCTTCCCGATATCCCGGAGCAGCGCTTCATGTTCCACATAAGAGCTCAGGAGCATCTCCAGAATACTCTCATTCATTTGTGACGCCGCCACTGTGAGAGAGGGTTCCTCCCCGCTGTAAAAAATCCCATCGATCTCTCCTGCCTTCAGCGCCTGTAAAGCCTCGTCCTCATCCATCTCTGTCACGGCAAGAAAGCCTTCCTCCATGTTCTCCAGAAAAGTCTCAAACACCTCGTTCCCCTGGGAAACCAGCGCAGCCGGAACCGCTTTCATTTTTTCCAGATCGATCCCGCTGCCGAACGTCACATAAAAGAGAGTGGCTAAGATCAGCGGAAATAGTAGTCCCCAAAACAATTCTTCCCGTTTGCGTATCACCAGTTTCACATTCGATATATATAATCGCAGCATATTCTGTCCTCCTGCTCTGTTCTCTGCCGTCACTTCTGCGCGCTGCTGCTGCACGGCTGCTCTGCTGTGGCTCCTGCACATCGCTGTTGCCCAGCTACTTTGCTGTGGCTCCTGCGTGCCGCTGTCGCTTGGTTGCCCTACCGTCGATCTTGCACGCTACTACACGGCTGCTCTGTCGCCGCTCCTGCACATCGCCGTTGTCCGGCTGATCTGCCGTGGCTCTTGCGCGCCACTTCTAGTCGCGCAGCTCCTTGCCTGTGATTTCCAGGAAAACATCATTCAAGGTAGGAAGTTCCGACAGCACCCTGCCAAACGCAACATTCTGTTCCTGGAGATAATTCAGGATACGCACCACATTATGCTGTGCACTGGTGCATTTTACTGTGAGAACTTTTTCTTCGCTATAATTCACCTGAAATACATGCGGCAGTTTTTCAATATCCGCCTTCTGCCCGTCTGCCAGCGCCACCCCTTCGATCACAATGGTCTCTCCGGTCTTGATCATGCGCTTCAGTTCTTCCGCTGTGCCGGAAGCGATGCAGCGCCCACGATCCATGATCATAATGCGGGTGCAGATCTGTTCCACTTCTTCCATATAGTGGGAAGTGTAAATAATGGTGGACCCCCGCCTGTTCAATTCCACGATTCCTTCCAGGATCTTATTGCGGCTCTGAGGATCTACCGCCACCGTTGGCTCGTCCATGATGATCAGCCGCGGCTGGTGGGCGATCCCGCAGGCAATGTTCAGCCTGCGCAAAAGCCCGCCGGAAAGTTTGCGGGGCAGCATCTTTTGGTGTTCTTCCAGGCCAGTAAAAGCAATGGCTTCCTCCACCAGCTTTCTGCGGGTCTTCTTGTCCGGCACGTACAATCCGCAGAAATAGTCGATATTTTCGTACACCGTCATCTGTTCGAACACCGCCACGTTCTGGGGAACCACGCCGATCTGCCGTTTTAGATGGTAGCTGTCCGGCTGCATCTGTTCGCCAAATACCTGGATGGTTCCCTTATCATACTTTAAAAGCGCCAGCAGGCAGTTGATGGCCGTGGTCTTGCCGGATCCGTTGGGCCCCAAAAGTCCAAAGATCTCTCCCTCCTGGATATCCAGATTCAAGTGATCCAGCGCAACCAGTTCTCCATAGCGCTTTACCAGATTTTCTATGTGTATCATGCAAACTCCTCCCGATTTTCTTATCAAAATTTTCGCATCACATTTTACAAGCAAGCTCCTGTCCTTTTGCAAACAGGAGCTGTAAATAGAGCCTGTAAGCAGAACCCTATTTTAACTATACCCCTTTTTGAGCTCCGATCGCAGTGTGAAATGTCAAAAAATAATATGACAAATGTCACATCCTGCTCTCGGAAACCTTCTGCCCGAACGGGTCAGCGTCAATATGCCATTGTTATGCTAGATACTTCCCGTCTGTCAAAATCGAGGCGCCAACGGTTTTCAGCTTGTCCTAAAGATCATAAGCCGGAAAATGATAATAGAGGTTGGAAAATAATAATAGAGACCAGAAAGCAATAATAGAGGAAAATAATAATGGAGGAAATCTGTAGAAAAAAAACTCCGGATGTGTTAAAATCCATTCAAATATATGTTGCATAAGAGGCAAGCTATGAGTTATCTGTACGATCAGGCCGTCCTGCTGCTGTATTGTCTGTGCAGCCTGTTTTTTTTGCCGCTGGAAGCAGGTTTTGTGATCGCTCTGCTTTTCGCCGCCGCGGTCTGCACTTTTCTATATGTGTATCCATATCGGTCGATGGGCCTTCTGTGCGCCTGTGCCTGCGCGGCTATGCTGGCCGGGCTGCCGTGGTTTGGTTTTTTTGCACCATTTTTCACATATGCGTTTCGGATCCCGTTTCCCCTGAAAGAATCGGAGTTCGCCCGGCAAACTGCTTCTCTCCCCCGGAAAGTGCCGTCCTCGCGGAATGTTTCTTTTGCCCTGTACTTCTGTCTGGCAGCGGCTCTCTGCCTGCGTCTGTACGCCCTGTCGGACGCGCGCATCACCGCGTATGTGCTGGGCGGCGTTTTTCTGGCGCTTCTGCTGTTTGAAAAAACCGATTCCTACATGGCGCTCACGGCAAACTGCCGCAGGATACACGATAATAACACGGAAAAAGAGCTGCTGCTGAAGGAGCAAAACCAGTCTCTGATGGAACGTCAAAATTATGAGATCTACACAGCCACCTTGAAAGAGCGCAACCGCATTGCCAGGGAGATCCATGACAATGTGGGACATATGCTCACACGTTCCATTTTGATGGTGGGTGCACTGAAGGCCGTCAATCAAAATGAGGCGCTGCACACTCCCATCGAACAGCTGGACGAGACGTTAAACAGCGCCATGAACACCATTCGGGAGAGTGTCCACGGCCTGCACGAGCAGTCCATAGACCTGGAAAGTTCTTTGAAAACCTTGATCGCGGATTTTCCCTTTTGCCCGGTTACACTTCAATATGATATGTCCGCGGAGATACCGATTGAAGTAAAATACTGCATGATCGCTGTTGCAAAAGAAGCACTGGTAAACATCTCGCGCCACAGCAGCGCCACGGCGGCGTGGATCACTGCGCGCGAGCACCCGGCGTTCTACCAGTTTTCCATTCGTGACAACGGTACGCAGGTGCAGCTGCGGGATCGCTCTGTTTCCGCATACGCACAGGGCAGCCCTTTCCTTTTGCGAAATAACCCCGCTTCTGCACAGAGCAATTCCGCGCAGAGCAGTTTTGCACAAAACAATTTTGCGCAGAATGGTTTCGCACAAAGCAGTTTCGCACAAAACGGTTTCGTGCAAAGTAGTTCCATGCAGAGCACTCCCGCGCAGGGCATCGGCTTGAACAATATGTTAAGCCGCGTAAGCGCGCTGCGGGGATCCATGCAGATCCTGACGGAAAAGGGATTTTGTATTTATATTACCCTACCAAAATAAAGGAGCCATATGAATCTCTTATTGATTGACGACGACGCGCTGGTAACCGGCGCTTTAAAGATCATTCTGGAAGCCGACCCACAGATCACCGTAGTGGGATGCGGGAGCAGCGGCGCGGAGGCCATCTCCCTGTACCGCCGTCTGCAGCCCGACATCCTGCTTATGGACATCCGCATGAAAGACATGGACGGGCTGGAGGCGTCCCGCAGGATCCTGACGGATTTTCCATCCGCCCGGATTCTGCTCCTCACTACTTTTTCGGATGACGAATACATTATCCGCGCTCTGAAAATGGGCGTCCGCGGGTATCTTCTGAAACAAGATTATGCAAATATCCTCCCCGCGCTGCGGGCTGTTTTCAGCGGGCAGACGGTTTTTGGAAACGAAGTGATCAGCCGCCTGCCGCAGCTTTTACAGAAAAGTGATGATTTTCGCTACAGTCAATATGGAATCTCTGAAAAAGAGCTGGATATCATCAAGGCAGTGGCCGACGGCCTGTCCAACCGGGAGATCGCGGACGCCCTGTTTCTGAGCGAAGGCACCGTGCGCAACTATATAAGCAACATATTGGAAAAACTGGATCTGCGTGACCGCACGCAGCTTGCCATATTTTATTATAAACATGAAAGAAGGAATCCCCTATGAAATCATCTTCTGAACTGCGCACACTGCTGCGCTCCGTAGACCGCAAAAGCTATCCCGCCTACAAATCCCTGGGCGGAGCCTGGCAGTTTCCGCAATATCTTCTTGTGATTGACCATGTGCAGGGCGACCCGTTCGCCTCGCCCTCCGCGCTTCATCTGGAAATTCCCACGGCGCGCACAGGGTTCCCGGCGGGATATTATGAAAAAGACTGTGCCCGCATTGCCCTGCAGGACTATCTTACCCGGCAGTTCGCAAAACAATTTGAGGCATACAACTTCAAAGCAAAAGGTTCCGGGAAAAGCGGTCTTCTGTCCATTACCCGCTGTGGTCAGAAAGTGCTGGAGCGCAGCGCCTGCCAGATTACCCCGGAAAAGCTGACTGTCCGCTTTCATGTGGGGTTCCCGGCGTTTGGGCGCACCATCTGTGCGGACGAACTGGAAAAGATACTTTTTGATTTTCTGCCGCGGTGCGCGGAAAGCAGCCTGTTCCTGCAAAAATTGAATCCACAGGAGGTAAAGCGCTGTGTGGATCTTGCGGAAGATCAGGAAGCGCTCCGCCACATATTACATGAGCAGCATCTGTGTGCCTTTGTGGCAAACGGCGCCGTGCTTCCCAGAAAAAGCGGCGTCTCCGATCTGCCCATGAGGGACTGTGTGCCCTTCTCCTCTCCAAAAACCATGGAAAGAACCTTCCTGCTGCCCCATCACGGCGAGATCTCCGGCATGGCGATCCCCCAGGGTATCACATTGATTGTGGGCGGCGGATATCACGGAAAGTCCACGCTGCTGGAAGCCATTCAGTCCGGCGTATACAACCACATCGCGGGGGACGGCCGGGAATTTGTCATCACGGACGACACCGCCGTAAAGCTCCGCGCGGAGGATGGGCGCTGCGTGCAAAATGTGGATATCTCCCTGTTTATCAACGATCTGCCTAACAAAAAAGATACCGCTTCTTTCTCCACGGAGGACGCCAGCGGCAGCACCTCCCAGGCCGCCATCCTGGTGGAAAGCATAGAGGCCGGTTCCCGTCTGTTCCTTATAGACGAGGATACTTCCGCCACGAATTTTATGGTGCGCGATGATTTTATGCAGCAGGTCATCAGCCGAAAGAAAGAGCCCATCACGCCTTTCCTGGAGCGCGTGAGTGACCTGTACCAAAAAGCCGGTATCTCCACCATCATGGTGGCGGGCAGTTCGGGAGCGTTTTTTTATGTTGCAGATCACATCCTGCAGATGGATTGTTATCATACGCTGGACATCACACATACCGTAAAGGACCTCTGCAAAGAGAGACCTGCGCCGCGCATGCAGGCCCCGGATTTTGCGCTTCCGGACTTTGCGCGCGTGCTCCCGGCCTATCGTCGCTCCGAGGGCAGACCGGGGCGCGGCAGAAATGACTTTGCCGGAAAGGGCGGCAGCGGGCACGGAAAAGGCGCGGAGCATGGCGGGCGCGATAATCGCATGAAAGTCAAATCTTCCGCTCTGGAGTCCTTCTCTCTGGACAAGGAAACCGTAAATGTGCGCTATCTGGAGCAGCTTATTGATCCAGAACAGGTGACGGCTCTGGCACATTTTCTGCGGTATGGTCTGGAACAGGTATTTGACGGGCGAAAAACCGTGCAGGAAGCCGTAAAGATACTTGGGGAAACCCTGCAGAAAAAAGGCTGGGACGCCTTTTGCGGCTCTTATGTGCCCTGCGGTCTGGCCATGCCCCGCATGCAGGAATTGTTTGCCTGCATCAACCGCTTTCGGGGATTCACAAACAATTAGTGTCAATACACCCGCCCGGCTGACCGCCCGCGGGATCAGATAACCGATTTTTTCAGGAGGATTTTATGAACTGGTCTACCCTGCTTTGTCCCGAACGCATCCGCAGCAGCGCAAAGCCTGCGAGCTCCGCGGATCTTCGCACAGAATTTGAAAAAGATTATCACCGCATCATCGGCAGCGCTTCTTTCCGGCGCCTGCAGGATAAAACACAGGTGTTCCCGCTGGATAAGAGCGATTTTATCCGCACACGCCTCACCCATTCCCTGGAGGTATCTTCGCTTGCCCGCTCCCTGGGACAAAATATCTCACAATATATCCTGCAGAACAGGCTGGATCCGGATTTTACGCGGCAGATGCAGTCGGACGTCTGCAGCATTGTGCAGTGCGCGGGGCTGATCCACGACATCGGCAATCCCCCCTTCGGCCACTTTGGCGAGACCACGATCCAGGACTGGTTCAGACAGAATCTGCCTGTGCTGACATTTGAGAACACTCCGATCTCCGAGTATCTGAGCCCACAGATGATAAATGACTTTTATCATTTTGAAGGTAACGCGCAGGCCCTGCGCCTGGTCACACGCCTGCATTTTCTCATTGATGAAAACGGGATGAACCTGACTTATGCGCTGCTCAATACCATCATCAAATACCCGGTTTCCTCCATGGGGATCAATAAAAAGAGTGGAAATATCAAAGAAAAGAAAATGGGATATTTTTATGCGGATCGGGATATTTTTGAAAAGATACAGACTGCCACCGGCACAAACGGCTGCCGTCATCCTTTATGTTACATACTGGAAGCGGCGGACGACATCGCTTACCTGACCGCGGATATCGAGGACGCCTGCAAAAAAGGCTTCATCACCTGCAGCCAGCTGATCAGCGATCTGCGCTCGGAAGAAGTGCTGTGCCGCATGCTGCCGGAAGAACAAAAATATTATCTCGACCGGGTGGAGGATCTGCAGAACCGCTATCAGAAAGCCCTCGCAAGAAATATCTTCGACCCGGAAAACTATGCGGTCTCCAACTGGATCATACGCGTGCAGGCGTTTTTCATCGACTGCGCCACATATGGTTTCACGAAAAATTACAATGCGATCATGGACGGCACTTATAAATACGATCTGTTTGCGGGAACCCACGGACAGGCTCTGCACGACCGTCTGGGCAAGATCGCCTATCAGCGTGTGTTCATATCCCAGCCTATCTTCAAGCTGGAGATCGCCGCCGCCACCGTGCTGGAATTTCTGCTTGACAAATTCACCGCGGCCGCCATCCATTACGACACGGATCACCCGCTCACAGATGTGCAGAAAAAACTGATGACACTTATCTCCGAAAATTATAAGGCAGTTTACCGCAGACAGTCCGAGGGAAAATCTCCGCAGGAAAAACTGTATCTGCGCCTGATGCTGGTCACAGATTATGTGTGCGGCATGACAGACAGCTACGCCAGACGGCTGTATCAGGAAATGAATGGAATTGATTAAATAATGGCGCGTATTTTAGACGCGCCTTTTCGGTCCCAGATTTCCCGCCATATAGTGTTTGCGGCACAGCGCAGTGTAGCTGTCGTTTCCGCCCACCACCACCTGCGCGCCGGTGCGGATGATCTTTCCGTCCTCCGTAAATCTTGTGTTGCATGTAGCCCCCTGTCCGCACCAGCAGACGGTCTTCAGTTCCTCTATGACGTCCGCCCAGGCCAGAAGCCACATACTCCCCTCAAACAGTTCCCGGCGAAAGTCTGTGCGCAGGCCGTAGCAGATCACCGGAAGCTCCAGGTCGTCCACAATGTGTACAAAAAATTCAATGTCTCCTTTTTTGCAGAACTGCGCTTCGTCCACGATCACGCAGTCATATTTTTTTATCTCCTCATCACACATGGTTAAGAGATCTTCCACATAAATGCACTCCTGCTTTAAGCCGATCCGGCTGCTGATCACGCCCATATCCCGCGTGTCGATCTTTGGCTTTACCAGCAGCGCCTGTTTTCCCCTCTCATAATAATTGTATGCCACCATCAGAGCATTGGCTGTCTTGGAACTTCCCATAGCCCCATGACGGAAATATAATTTTGCCATTTTTAACCTCTCTTTTTGTCACATATTCTTTCCGATATGCGCCTGTTTTCGTTGATTTTTATTATAGTGGCGGAATCTTTGTGTGTCAATACATGGCAGATTCTTCGCATATTAATGATGTAGGATTCTTCGCATATTAATGGCAAATTATTCATATATCGATGGCGAGTTTTTCATATATCAATGGCAAACCTTCTGCATATCCTACATGGCGAACTTTCTGTATATCAATTCTATGTTGCAAAATATGACTAGGCATGTTACAATCATTCGATACAAAAGAACCAGGGAGAAAACAAATGGGGATCATGGAACTGTTTTTGATCGCGGTAGGGCTGTCGATGGATGCCTTTGCCGTATCGGTCTGCAAAGGGCTGTCTCTTGGAAAAATAAATTGGAAACATATGTGCATTGCCGGAGCCTGGTTTGGCGGGTTCCAGGCGCTTATGCCTTTCGTCGGATATCTTCTGGGAAGGTCTTTTGCGGATTTTATCACCCAGTACGATCACTGGATCGCTTTCTTTCTTCTCACGATCATTGGCGGAAATATGATAAAAGAGTCCCTTGGCGCCGCTGAACATCTGGACGCCTCCATGGATATCCGTTCCATGTTTCTGCTCGCAGTGGCCACCAGTATTGACGCGCTGGCAGTTGGCGTAACTTTCGCTTTTATGCGAATTTCCATTATCCCCGCGGTCTGCCTGATCGGGGTTGTCACATTTGTCTGCTCCGCGGCGGGTATAAAAATCGGCAGTCTGTTTGGGATGCGGTATAAAGCAAAAGCAGAATTTATCGGCGGCGTCATTTTAATTCTGATCGGCCTGAAAATTCTGCTTGAGGGTATCTTCTCTGTATAATTTGTTGTCAGCCTTCTTGCTTATCTGTCTTCTCGCTCGTCAACCTTCCCACTCACGGATCCGGTATGTCACGCCCAGTTCTTCACATATCCTGGCACACTGCTGCTCCTCCTCTTTCGTCAGCGTAGTGTCCACAGTCGTCAGAACTACATGCGGCACATACTTCGTACAGTCGCGCGCAAAGTCCAGCATTGCCTGGTAAGATATATCCCCGAATTTGCTTCGCACCAGCTCCTGATAGCGCTTTGAATCCGGCATGTTCAGACTGATAGAAACCGTATCAATCAGCCCTTCCAAAAGATGGGCTGTTTTTTCTTTGTGGATCAGATCGGACAATCCGTTCGTGTTGATGCGGATCGGCATATGATACGTTTCCTTCACATATTGTGCAACCTTCAGAAGGACATCCAGCCGTTCCGTGGGCTCTCCGAATCCACAGAAGACCACTTCTTTATACTGGCTCATGTCAAAATTGGCAAAATCCGCGATCACTTCTTCATAAGTGGGCTCTTTTTTCAGCCACAGCGAGTCGGATTCTCCCATGGTATCCCGCGTCTGCCGCAGGCAGAACGTACACGCACAGGGACATTTATTTGTTAAATTCACATATAGATTTTGATGCACTTTATAAAGAATGGTCATATCTGATCTCCTTCCGCCTGCATGGCAGGTCTTCACATATTATTTTGAGCAGTCTGGCATATCTCCACTTATTACTTTGAGCAGCCCGACATATCTTCACATATTATTTTGAGCAGCCCGGCATATCTTCACTTATTATTTTGAGCAGCCCGGCACTTTTCTCATACGCTGTGTCTGCGTTCATGCAGGCTTTCCCGCATTATTTCAGGTAGTCCAGCACTTCTTCAAATGCTACTCCATCTGTAAGCGGAATGTCAAGTTCAATTGATTTCTGAATACATTTTTTCACAAAATTCGAAGCCTTTTTCACAGAAACCGCAAAGTCTACGCCGTTTACCGCATCCGCCGCAATAATGGAAGCAAAAATATCTCCGGTACCGGAGCGCTGTGTCCCCACGCGTACCGTGCGCAAAAAGTGATCACATTCTTTTTTGTCACATACGTAATTTGCGATATATCCTCCCTGCACAATGCCGGTGATCACCACCCGATCCGGCCCCTGTTCCATCAGGGTTTCCGCCATCTGCCGTATCTCTTTTTTCCGCCACTTTTCTTTGTATGGCGTATCGGTAAGGATACAGGCCTCCGTAAGGTTCGGCGTCAGGATATCCGCATACTGCACCAGCTGTTTCATCCTGCTGCACATCTCGCTCGTATAAGTGGAATACGGCTTTCCATAATCCCCCATCACCGGGTCTATAATAACCAGCGTGTCCTCCGTGCGGAAACTTCTGATAAAGTCACTTACAATATCAATCTGTTTTTCAGATCCCAAAAATCCGGAGTAAATGGCGGAGAATCTCAGATCCAGTTTTTTCCAGTTGTCAATAAATTCCGGCATTTTGGAGGTAAAGTCCTCAAAGAAATAATGTTCAAAACCGGTATGGTTGGAAAAAACAGACGTGGGAAGCGGACAGCACTGCACTTTCAGCTTCGATATGACCGGCAGTGAAACGGCAATAGAGCATCTGCCAAAACCGGACAGATCATTTATAACCGCTATTTTTTTCTGCCTGTTATGAGATATTTCATGATCCCTGCACATAATCCCTACCTACTAAATCTAATTTTTCATTTTTTTACTTACTCAGGCTGCAGCAGATGCTTCGTCCCTTGCAAAATCTCAGCAAGCGCTCAGTCTGCGGCACATATTCTGGCTTTTGCAAACTTTAACCTGCGGCACATACTCTGGCTTTTGCAAACTTTAACCTGCGGCACATACTCTGGCTTTTGCAAACTTTACCTGCGGCACATTTTAATCTCTGTCAGCTTCCGCAAATATCCAGCCTGCGACACATTTTAATCTCTGTCAGCTTCCGCAAATATCCAGCCTGCTGCACATTTTAATTTCTGTAAACCTCAGTAGGTGTCACTTCGTTTTCTGCAATATAGATGCCGTTTTATTTTCTACGCATTATGTTCACGCAGAAATTTTATAGCCCCGGATGCGAACAGCGCGCCATAGATCACATAAAATATAACGATGGCAAGAACCCCTTCCAGAGTCAAGCCGGGAACCTGGCTGATACCCGCCGTCACACTCCCGTAGATCACGCCGCCAAAAATCGTATATCCCGCGATCATAATGACAATGCCCGCGATATTTGCCGCTGCAATGCGCACATGCGCCTTCTGCGGCAGGGTACTGCTGCCCGACCAGGCAATCCTTCCAATTATGTATCCCATCGTGCTCTTAATGATCAGCGTGGGAACCGCCCATATGGCAAACCCGGTCAGCAGATCTGCAAGTGCCGAGCCAATGCCTCCCGCGATCAGGCCGACCTCCGGCCCGAAGCAGATTCCCGCGATCAGTATCATCACATTTCCCAGATGCATATATCCCAATGGAATGGGAATCTGTACAACAGCCGTTGTCACACAAACCAGAGCTGTCAGCAACGCGCTTACGCAAATTTTCCAGACAGACATTTTCTTCATTTTCTCCTGCCTCCTTTTTATCATTTGCGGGTATCATACGCCGCATCTGACATGGTTTAAAGAGCCAGTTTTTGTATTTTTGACCAGTCCAGTCTGCAGAATACGTCCGCTCTGGAAAAAGGAGCCGCTTTACAGCAGCTCCAGTATTTCTTCTTTCGGACTTACGCCCACCGAGCGCGTTTTTAGCTCTCCGTCCCGGAAGATCAGCAGCGTGGGGATCCCGCTCACCTTGTACTGCATGGCCAGATCCATCTCCTCATCCACATTCACTTTAACAATTTTTACATCCGTTCTCTCCGCGGCGATTTCTTCCAGAACAGGCGCTATCATCTTGCACGGGCCGCACCAATCGGCCCAGAAATCCACCAGAACCGTGCCTTTTGCGTTAATCACTTCGTTTTGAAACGTATCCTTTGTCGCATTGATCATTGTAATTTACCTCCACTGTCATTTTTACTTTTTGTTGCTCTCGCTTTTTGTTGCTTCTGCTTTTTGTTGCTTGCGTTTTTTGTTACTTTTACTTTCTGTTGCCTCTGTTTTTTGTTACCTTTACTTTTTGCTGCTCTTTCTTTTTCCGCATCTGCACCGATTTCGGCAGCCTGTGGTCTCGTCTACATTCTACCACATTCTTCAGAAAAAGATACTCTTTTATTGACAAGCAAAACGCATTTTGTGATAATTATAGCAAACAGTAAAGTAATTTGCCGCCGCGGTAAAGGGGGATGTCTTTTATGGAAACAGATCTGCTGCAAAAATTAATGGACAATATCGCAAAAGTGATGATCGGAAATGAACATACGATCCGGCTTGTCCTCACATGTATCCTGGCAAAAGGCCATATATTGCTGGAGGATGTCCCCGGTACCGGAAAAACCGTGCTGGCAAAGTCTCTGGCCCGGTCTGTTCAGGCCAGCTTTGGGCGGGTGCAGTTTACCCCGGATCTTCTTCCTTCCGATGTGACCGGGCTGAATTATTTCGATGCAAAAAAGGGTGAATTTGTCTTTTCCGAAGGGCCGGTGTTCTGCAACATATTGCTGGCAGATGAGATCAATCGTGCCACACCGAAAACACAGAGCAGCCTTCTGGAATGTATGGCGGAACGGCAGGTGACCGTTGATAAAGTCACTTATCGTCTGCCGGAGCCTTTTCTGGTAATCGCTACGCAGAACCCGCTGGAAACCCTGGGAACCTTTCCTCTGCCGGAAGCGCAGATGGATCGCTTTCTCATGCAGATATCCATGGAAGACCTCTCTGCCGCGCAGGAGCGCGCCATGGTGGAGCGCTTTCTCACCGAGGAGCCTCTTGTGAAGCTGGAACCAGTGTGTGACTGCGAGGAACTGCGAAAGCTGCAGGATCAGTGCTGTGAAACTTATATCCACAGTGATCTGCTGAATTATATGATCGAGGTGGTGCAGACCACCAGAAAACACGAGCGCATTGAAAACGGCGTAAGCCCCAGAGGCACGCTGGCTTTTGTCCGCGCAGCCCAGGGATACGCCATGGTGCAGGGCCGCGATTACGTGGTGCCGGAGGATATCAAAGCCGTTGCGGTGCCCGTGCTGGCACACCGCCTGAACCTGTCCGCGGAAGAAGACGGAAATCGATCTGCACGCCAGATCATCGAATCCCTCCTCTGTGGCATCTCGCTCCCCACAGAGGACTGGAGGAAGAAATAGTATGCTGGTATTGCTTCTCCTTGGCGTTCTTCTGGCTTTTTGGCTGCAGGAAGTCATTTATAAAAAATATTGGCACAAGAACCTGATCGTTCACACAGAGTTTGTGGACAGCTATGTTTATGAGGGAGACCTGTCCTATTTGAGGGAGGAGATCTCCAATGACAAAAAGTTGCCCCTTCCCGCACTGGAAGTGCGTCTTGCCATTAACCGAAACCTGATTTTTTCCAATGAAGCGAAGCAAAACGCAAATATCACCGATCAGAGTTATCGGCGCGATATTTTTTCTCTTTTGTTTCATCAAAAAGTGATCCACACCCTGCCGTTTCTCTGTGCGCGCCGTGGCTATTACCAGATCCGGGATGTGGAAGTAGTTGGATATGATCTTTTTTTCGACGGAAAATATTATCTGAACGCGGCACAGCACACAGGATTTTATGTCTATCCGTCTCAGACGGACACACGACGCATCCGGCTGCTCTGCCGCACGGTTTCAGGCATGATCCTTGTCCAGAGCCGTCTGTATCCAGATCCGTTTGAATTTTCCGGCATCCGAGAGTATCGTCCCGCCGACCCAATGCATCATATTAACTGGAAGGCGTCCGCCCGAAGTACTTCTTTAATGGTCAATCAATTTGATTCCACCACAAATATCCGCACCACCGTTATTCTGGATGTGGAGGACGCGGGCATCCTGCGGTATGAATCCCTCACGGAGGAGAGCATCCGCATTGCATCCTCCTTCGCCGCGCGCATGGTCAAAGAACAGATGGAGCTGGATCTGATCAGCAATGCCGTATATGAAGATCCATCCGAAGCCAGCCGGGAGGAGCCTGCTTCATCCGAAGGGCAGGCGCATTGGAGAGCGCTTTCCTGGCATTTAAAACCCGGCGCCGGTCATATCGGCGAATTGAACCGGAAGCTGGCCTGCATTGATACCACACAAAATTTTTCCGGCATTGACAGCCTGCTGCAAAAGGAGATCACACAAAAACGCACGGGACATATCTATGTGCTCATCTCCAAAAACCAGCGGGAGGATATCCTGGCTCGTCTGCACACACTGGCGTCCGGGGGAAATGAGATTCTCTGGGTGGTTCCCATGCGTCCGGAAATGAAGCTGGCGTACAAAAATTCTCCGGGCATACATTTCATGCGGTGGGAAGCCGCCTGATGTATGACTTGCCTGTTCCATTCGCCCAGGTAAAATGTTGCATCTTCTGGAATCTGCTCAGACAAGGTGCTGCATCTCCTGAGACCTGCTCAAGCAAGGTGTTGCATCTCCTGAGACCTGCTCAAGTAAGGTGTTGCATCTTCTGAAATCTGCCCAGATAAAATATTGTATCTTCTGAGATCCGCTCAAGTAAATCATAATAATATGCTGCATTTCCTATATTTGCAGCAAGAAAGATGTGTGATATGTATACACTGAAAAAACAGGAAAATAATCTTACACTGGCCGTCCTCTCCTGGGCGCATGTTCTCTTATTGTGCGGCAGTCTTTATGTGCTGATAGCCGCCGTTTTAGGCATGTCCGCCAGTGAAGCCGCGCGCTTTCTTCTCTCCTGCCTGTGGCTTGTTATCCCTGCAGCGGGGAGCTGGTTCCTGATCCGCCGCACGCGTACACTGATCGTATATCTGCTGTTTTCCGCCGCAATCTGCGCGGCGCTGTGGCTGTGCACCGCATCCATTTTAACTGTTGCGTTTTCCATTTTCCTTTTCCTGGCAAGGTGTGCTGTGCGCATAAAAAAAGGGCGCATCCAGCGTGCCCTGAAAGATATGCCCGCCGAGGCCGGCGCGCAGCTTTCTGTGGAGCTGTGGGAAATCCCCACTTTTCTGGATGAGCCCTCTCCGATTCATTTTGCTGTGTTTGGTCTGGGGTATCTCGGTATCCTTCCTACCGGGCAATACTATCTTCTGCGGTGGATGTTTTTTCTGCTGCTTGCGGAAGTCTTCATATGTTTTATGTATCATTATCTGAATCGTATGTGGGATTTTATACGCAACAACCGGAAAATCGCGAATCTCCCTGCCGCCGCGATCCAGCGGGTGGGGCGCGTGCTGCTTTTAATGGCAGCGATCCTGCTGACACTGGCTGTTGTCCCTTCGGTATTGTACGGGCGGGAACCGCTGATCGGATGGCTGCAGAATATACATGCTCTCCCCGCCGCTCCCGCGGAGGATTTTGCGGAAATGATGATGGGCGGGCAAATCGATACGCCGGATTTCGGCGCTCTCGCGGAAGCCCCCGCAGAGCCTCCGGTCTGGCTGATGGTTTTATCCGATGTGCTGATGTATGTATGTGTCGCGGCGGTAGTTATCATTTTGCTTGTGATCATTTATCACGGCTGCCGCAATGCCGCGCGCTTCTTTTCTCAGGATGAGGAAGATGAGATTCTTTTTCTCGGAACGGAAAGCCGAGAAGCAATACACAGCGCACGTCCGGCAAAACGCAAGCGTGAGCGGAGAACCTCCCCTGACCAGAAGATTCGCCGTTTTTATAAAAAAACGATCCGGCGCGCCCTGCCGCAGCGCCCTCTGGGATGGGAAACTCCGCGGGAACTGGAACAAAAAGCGGGCCTCTCGCAAACCCCGCAGGATCAGCTCCTGCACGATCTGTACGAAAAAGCCCGCTATAGTGAGACCGGCTGCACCCAAGAAGATGTGCAGAATCTGCTTTCTTGAAAACACGAAGTCTACTTCCCTGAAGAATCCGCCTCCCCAAAAATGCTGCGTCTGTTTCCCTAAACACGCTGGTTCTGACTCTCCAGGAAATACAAAAATGCTGACTCTACTGCACCTGAATGACCAGCTCGTCCTCCACGGCCAGCTGCGCTTCCAATGCGCGCTGTGCCTCCATTGCTTCCTCCGCCTCTTTTTCCAGCAGTTTCTCCAGACTTTCCTGTGCCGGTACGCTGCCCTGCTCGATCGCAAAGCCGTACCATTCTTTTGCCTGCTCCCTGTCCTGTATCACCGCTTTTCCCTGTTCATATGCCTGACCCAGCAGGAATTGCGCACGCATGTCTCCCATGTCCGCGTCCTCCCGGATCAGCGGCAGCGCCTGATCGTATAATTCCGATGCTTTCTCCGGATCCCACTCTACGCCGTTCCCATCATAGTACAGATTCCCCAGATAGAACTGCGCCGCATAGTCGCCCTGCTCCGCCGCTTCGCTGTACCACTGTGCCGCCTGCTCGCAGTCCTGCCTCACGCCCAGCCCTTTTTCATAGAGCTCGCCCAGGCCCTCCTGTCCGGCGGCATACCCCAGCTCGGCCGATCTGCTGAGCAATTCATATGCCTTCCCGAAATCCTGCTCCACGCCCAGGCCGTGCAGATACAAAGCCGCCAGGCTGCAGCTTGCCGCTGCCTCTGTGTCCTCCTGCTGCACTGCCTTATCATACCACTGCGCCGCCTGCTCATAATCCTGCTCTGTCCCAAGGCCCGCCGCATACATATTGCCTAAACTGTTCATGGCCTCTGGAACATCCTGCTCCGCCGCCTGCGCATACCAGTGGAACGCCTCATCATAATCCTGATCCGCTCCGTAGCCTGTCTCGTAAATATAACCCAGGTTAAACTGCGCGGTGGCGTCCCCCTCGTCCGCCGCCTCCTGGCACCATTCCACCGCCTGGTCGATGTCCTGCTCCACGCCCAGACCGATCAGATACATGTAGCCCAGATCACTTTTTGCTTTTGTGCTCCCCGCTTCCGCGGCCTCCACAAACAATTCGTATGCTTTTTCAAAATCCTGTTCCACATCAATTCCGTTCAGGTAATTGTTCCCCTCCTGGTAAAGGGCGTCCGCATCTGCAGCCTGTACCACGCAGCACATTGCTGCGGCAACCAGCAGAGCGGCTGTGCCTATCGTTTTGTATTGGCTGTGTCTCAAAAATCTTTTGTTCTTCATTATATATCCTCCAATTTATATTTTTTGCTGCTGTTCCCTTTCTAAAACTCCGCAAATTTTCTTTCATTACAAATGATCAGCATTTCTATTTCCGGCGCTGTAATGAGATTAACTATATCAATTTTTCTGTTATGTTTCAATTACCAGTTGTACTATAATCCCGCAAATTTTATTTGCACACCTGTAATATTTCAACTTATTTCATTAAAATATTTATTATCGCTTCCTGCCCATCACCTTACAAAACACCACTGCCGCCAGCGTGCTCACCGCCGTGGCCACGATCCCCGGCCCCACCACCGCCGTGGGGTTCACGCTGCCGTACTGGGCGCGCCAGGCAATGACGTTCACGGGAATTAATTGCAGGGAAGAAATATTTAGGATCAGAAACGTGCACATCTCACTGCTGGCTGTGCCGCGCGGCATGGCGTGCGTTTTTCGCCTGCGCCCCGCACCTGCTGCCCGCTGCATCGCACATGCTTCTCTTGGCTTTTGCGTATTCCTGTCCGCTGTGCCGTGCACCGCACCCGGCTTTCGTACATCTCTGCCTCCTGCCCGCGGCGTGCTTTCTCTTTCTGTCGGATGTCTGCCCGGCACTTGTTCCGCCGCGTCCCCAGCTTCCTCTCTCCGCTCCTCCTCCAGGTCCGCCAGTGCTTCCATGGCTTTTAACCCTGCGGGAGTGGCTGCCCACCCCGCTCCGATAAAATTTAAGATCGTGTTGGTGCTGATGTATTCCCGTGCCGGGTGATCCGGCGGAATATTCGGAAACATAAACCGGATGAACGGCGCCATCAGCCGGGTCAGGCCGGCGATGATCCCGCTCTCCTGTGCTATTTTCATCAGCCCCACCCATAGCGCCATCACGCCTGCCATGGTGATGCAGAGGTTCACCGCCTCCCGCGCAGACGAGAGCGCCGCTTCGGAAACCTCCTGCATTGTGCCGTTCAGCGCGCCGAAAATAATCCCGGCTATAATCATGCCGCCCCAGAGAAAATTCATATCCGCTCCTTGCTTATTCACATTATACATTTCATTTTATGAAAAGTCCGGCGGATTATGTACAAAAAAGCCTGCTATCCAGAACTGTTCCTAGTGGAAAGACACTTCCCAGTAAACAGCTTCACAGCAGGCTCTGGCAAAACTCTGTTAGGCTTCACAGCAGGCTCTGATAAATTTCCCGTTTGGCAACGCCCCGGTCTTTCGCGACCTGCTTCATCGCCTCTTTTTTCTCCATGCCCCGGTTCAGGTAAAGCTGCATGTGTTCCTCTACCGTCAGGGATTCCCACTGCTGCTGTTCTTCCTCGCGGATCGCGTCCGCGCTCTTTCCCTCCATCACAAGGACGCATTCCCCCTTCACCCCGTTTTCCCGGTAATAGGCAAGAGCCTCCGACACAGTGGCCGCATACACTGTTTCATGCTTTTTGGTGAGCTCCCTGCACACACAGACGCGCCGCTCCCCAAAGTGTTCCGCCAGTTCTTCCAGAGTGCGCACCAGGCGGTGGGGCGCCTCATAAAGCACAATGGTGCGCGTCTCTCTCTCAAGCTCCGCCAGCACCCGCGCACGCTCCTTTTTCTCCGCGGGCAGAAACGCCTCGAAACAAAAGCGCCTTGTGGGCAGGCCGGACATAGTCAGGGCCGTCACACAGGCACAGGCTCCGGGGAGAGACGTCACTTCGATCCCCGCGTCATAGCACATGCGCACCAGCTCCTCCCCGGGGTCGGAAATGCCCGGCGTTCCCGCATCCGTGATAAGGGCCACGTTTTTCCCTTCCTGCATCTGCCGGATCAGATCCCTCGCCTTTTCTATTTTGTTGTACTCGTGGTAGCTGGTCATGGGAGTCTTAATGTCGAAATGGTTCAGCAGCTTGATGCTGTTGCGCGTGTCCTCCGCCGCGATCAGATCCGCCTCTCGCAGCGTGCGCAGTACACGATATGTGATGTCTTCCAGGTTCCCGATAGGCGTTGCGCACAGGTACAGTTTTCCAAGCATGTAGCTGCCTCCCTTCATCCATATCCCACACAGTGTCATCTATCATCCCACGCGGTATCATCGTATCCCACATAGTGCCATCCATCATCCCATGCGAGGTCATTCATCATCCTACACAATATCATCGTATCCCACGTGGTATCTTTTATCATCCTACATGGTGTCATCCATCATCCCACGCGGTGCCATCGCATCCCACGCAGTGTCATCAATATCCATAAACCCCATAAATCTCGTCTGTATAAACGCCCGGCTCTTTATATACGATCAGCGGCTTTTCCACCGTGATGCGGCTTTTTCCGCCCTTCAGCCCCTCCAGCAGCACCATGTTCGGCTCCTTGTCCACAAACGGGTACACCAGCTTCATCCGCTTCGGCTCCAGGTGATACTTCCTCATCGTGCACATGATCTCCGCCAGCCGAAAAGGCCGGTGCACCATGTAAAATCTGCCGTTTTCCTTCAGGAGGGCCGCCGCCTGGCTCACCACATCCTCCAGCGTGCAGAGGATCTCGTGCCGGGCAATGGCCTTCGGCAGCTGCGGATTCTGCAGCCCGTGACTGTCTGTCATATACGGCGGGTTCGATGTGACCACATCAAAAGAGGCCCTTCCAAACATGGATGCGGCCTCTCTGATATCTCCTTCTACAATGGAAATCTTGTCCTGAAGATCGTTGAGCTGTACGCTCCGCCGCGCCATATCCGCACTTATTTTCTGAATCTCCAGACCGGTAAAATGCCCGCCCGCTGTCTTTGCGCACAGCAGGATGGGAATGATCCCGGTGCCGGTTCCCAGATCCAGCA
>CANRKY010000022.1 GCA_947631355.1 uncultured Marvinbryantia sp. | reverse complement strand
TGCTTCTGATTCTGCATCAGAAGCAGCCACCCCGGCGTGAGGAAAAGAGACAGCAGGGCGATCAGGAAGCGGGAAAACCGCAGATAAGTCCCGGTGACGGGCGGGAAGTAATAATCGTCCGCCTCCTCCAGGATCTCCAGAAGGTTCGCCGGCAGCAGGATGGCCGTGGGCGCATTATCCACCAGAAGGGCCACCTTTCCCTCCAGCACGCTGGCCGCCGCGGTGTCCGGCCGCTGGGTGTACTTGAATTTCGGGAACGGGTTGTACCACTTCCGCTTATAGATGGCCTCCGCCAGGCTCTCCTGGCCCATAGGCAGCGCGTCCACCTGCAGGTTCTGTATCCGGTTTCTCAGATTTTCCACCAGGTGCATATCCGCGCGGCCTTCCATGTAGCAGAGCACGATGTCTGATCTGGAGCTTTCCCCCGCCTGCAGCATTTCCATACACAGCGCGGGGTTTCGGATCCTGCGCCGGATCAACGCCGTGTTGCACACCAGGGTCTCCACAAAGCCGTCTTTGGAGCCCCGCAGGGTCTTGTCCTTGTCCGGCTCCTCCACGCTGCGCATGGGATAAGTGCGGCAGTCTATGGCGAAGCATTTGGCGAACCCGTCGATCAGCAGGCACACGATGCCGGACAGTACGGCCGTCGCCGCCTGCTCCCGGTCCGAGAGCAGATCCACCTCCACATAGGGAATGTAGTCGTGGGTCATATCGTGGCTGGTGGACGGCAGATTCTCCGGTTTCAGGGAATGAAGATACTCCAGCAGTTTTTCCATGATATCGTCTTTGATAAAGCCGTCCACAAAGTAGATGCAGCCTTCCCTGTCCGCCACCGGCAGCATCCGGTACACGATATCATAGTTTTTCTCTGTCTGGAGTTTCTGATGAAAATATTCCATATTTTCGCGCAGATTTTCTGTAATCTTATTTTCCATATAAAAAAACTCCTTTGGGTTTCTCGTTCTGAGTTTCCCCCAAAGGAGTCTGTTTTATTCTCTGGCGTCTCCCATAAAGAACAGCGCCACCGTGCCGGGGCCGGAATGGGCGCCGATCACCGGGCCGATCATGTTGACCAGAAAGTTCTGCACGCCGAAGCGCTCCTGTATGCGCTGTTTCACATAGAGCGCGTCTTCCAGGCAGTCGCCGTGGCTGATAAACACAATGTCATTTTTTCCCGCATAGCTGCCCTGCCGCTCTCCCATGGCGTCCACCAGAGCGTCCAGGGCTTTTTTGCGCTTTCTCACTTTGGATAAGGGAATGAGTTTTCCCTCGTTGTTCACGTGCAGCACAGGTTTGAGGCTGATCATGGTGCCAACTACCGCGGCCACCATAGACACCCGCCCGCCGCGGTGCAGGTGGAACAGGTCGTCCACGGTAAAGCTGTGCACCACATTTAATTTGTGGGTTTCGCACCAGTCGGCCAGCTCATCCAGGCCCATGCCCTTCTCTTTCTGCTCCAGCGCTTTGTGCACCAGAAAGCCCTCTCCCAGAGAGGCGCAGAGAGAATCCACCACCCGAATCTTCCGCTGCGGGTATTCTTCCATCAGCTCCTGCGCCGCGATCTGCGCGCTGTTGTAGCTCCCGCTCAGCCCGCTGGAAAAGGCGATGTGCAGAATGTCCTTTCCCTCTTTCAGGATCGGCTCAAAAGCCTGCCTGGCATCGTTCGGCGATGCCTGAGCTGTGGTGGGCATACTTCCGTTGCGCATTTTTGCGTAAAATTCCTCCGCCGGCAGTTCCTGCACGCCGCGCTGGTAGGTTTTTCCGTCCAGAATGTAAGACAGCGGCAGTACGGTCAGCCGGTGCTCCTGATAGTACTCCTCCGGGAGATCGCAGGTGCTGTCTGTTGTGATCACATAACTCATTATTACCTCCTGTCTGCGGGAAAACATTTCCCGCAAGTGCCATTCTCCTGCTCATATTCCGCCGGTTTGCGCATAGAATGTACAAAGCCTATCTAACCGGAGAATGAACTATGAGCTCCAAAACTAAAATCATTATTATGAAAAAGCGTGAACTGATCTACACCGCTATTTTCGCCGCGCTGGCCGCCGTCTTCCTGATCCTGCTGTTTCTGATGTTCCGCCCGCACAGTCAGGATGCGCTTTCCGCCTCGGCGCAGCCCGTCTATGTGCCCGGCGTATACACCACGCCGGTCACTTTGAACAGCAACGTGATGGATCTGGAAGTGTGCGTGGACGCAGATCACATCAACGGCATCCGCCTAGTCAATTTAAGTGAGTCGGCCGCCGCCATGTTTCCGCTGATGCAGCCCGCACTGGATAACCTGGCCGCACAGATCTGCGAGACGCAGAGCACAAAGAATGTTTACTATGAGGCCAGCAGCCAGTATACCTCCCAGATGCTTCTGGATGTCATCGAGAATACCCTGCGCAAAGCGCGCCGCTGAGGAATTTCCGGCATCCGTACATAGCACAGCATCCGATACGTGTCACAGCTCCTCCAACTGTTCCAGCCAGATGCGCGCCACGGCGTCGCTGGGCATCCGCAGGTCGCCCCGCGGGGAGACCGCCACGCTGCCCACTTTCGGGCCGTCCGGCAGGCAGGAGCGCTTGAACTGCTGGGAGAAAAACCGGCGGTAAAAGGTTTTCAGCCATCGAAGCACCACCGCCGCGTCGTACTGCCCCGCAAACGCCTCCAGGGCAAGGCGGTACACTTTCTGGGGCTCCTCCTGCAGGCGCATCATATGGTACAGGAAGAAGTCGTGCAGCTCGTAGGGCCCCACCAGGTCTTCTGTCCGCTGAGAGATCACGCCGTCTTTGGGCGGAAGGAGCTCCGGGCTCACCGGGGTGTCCAGGATATCATGCAGCACGCCGGACAGCTGCTCATCCCGGCAGGTGTCCGCGTAGTACCGCACCAGATGGCGCACCAGTGTTTTCGGGATGGAGGCGTTTACCGCGTACATGGACATGTGGTCGCCGTTGTAGGTGGCCCATCCCAGCGCCAGCTCGGACAGGTCGCCCGTGCCGATCACCATGCCGTTCGCCTGGTTGGCCAGATCCATTAAAATCTGGGTGCGCTCTCTGGCCTGGCTGTTTTCGTAGGTGACATCGCGGCGGTCCATGTCCTGCCCGATGTCCTGGAAATGCTGCGTCACCGCCGGACGGATGTTGATCTCCCGCAGCGTGGCCCCCAGCTTTTCGGTGAGCGCGCAGGCGTTGGCGTAGGTTCTGTCGGTGGTGCCAAAACAGGGCATGGTCACGGAGAGGATGTTCCGGCGGTCCAGCTGCAGCATATCCATCGCCTTCGCCGCCACAATGAGCGCCAGCGTGGAGTCCAACCCGCCGGAAATGCCGATCACCGGCGTGGTGCATCCCGTGTGCTCCATTCTTTTTTTCAGCCCCAGAGCCTGGATGGTCAGGATCTCCTCGCACCGCTTCGCCCGCTCCTCTTGTTTTTCCGGCACAAAGGGCTGCGGGGCAAATCTGCGCGTGAGCACCGTGTTTTCTATCTGTAAATGAAACACGATCTTTTCATATGCCCTGTTTTCTATGGTGTGAAAGGTGGTCATTCTGCGCCGCTCGCTCCGCAGCCTGTGGATGTCCAGTTCGCTGATGGCCGCCCCGTTCTCGAACCGCGGGGTGGCCGCAAGCACGGAGCCGTTTTCCGCGATGATGCTGTGCCCGCCGAACACCAGGTCCGTGGTGGATTCTCCGGGGCCCGCGCTGGCATAAATATAGCCGCACACCAGCCTGGCGGACTGGCCTTTCACCAGCTCCTCCCGGTAAACGCTCTTTCCGGTGGTCTCATCGCTGGCGGACAGGTTTATGATCACATTTGCTCCCGCCAGGGCGTGCCATGTGCCGGGCGGATCCGGCGCCCACAGATCCTCGCAGATCTCCGCCGCCACGGTGAGCCCCTCCATCTCCCAGCAGCAGAACAAAAGGTTCATGCCAAAGGGAACCGGTCTCCCCGCAAATTCCGTCCACTGCACCGGGGATTGTCCCGGCGTGAAATGTCTCTGTTCGTAAAATTCCGCGTAATTTGGCAGGAAATGTTTTGGGACGAGTCCCAGCAGATGGCCCCTGCTGACCGCTGCCGCCACGTTGTACAGCTTGTTGTTCATCTCCCAGGGCAGCCCGACAAACAGGAGCGCGTCCAGTCCCCGCGATTCCTCCAGGATGCGGTACAGCTCGTTTTTTGCGGAGGCGAGAAGCTGCTCCTGCCAGAAAAGATCCTGACAGGTATACCCTGTGATGCAGAGCTCCGGAAACACGATGATCTTCGCGCCAAGCTCCGCCGCCTCGCGGGCGCAGGCGCAGATCTGTTCCGCGTTATAGGCGCAGTCCGCCACTTTTACATCCGGCGTCACCGCCGCCACTTTTACAAAGCCGTGCTTCATGGTCTGTTCCCCCTGCTCATTTTTCGCAGCGCTTTTAATTCTTCCACCGAGAACCGGTAGCTGCGTCCGCAGAAATGACAATTCACTTCGATGGGTTCTCCGTCATCGATCATTGCCTTTAATTCCCGGTCTCCCACGCTGATCACCGCTTTCTCCACCCGCTCTCTGGTGCAGTTACAGAAAAACCGGGCCGACATGGTGTCTGTGATCTCCAGCCCCAGCTCTCCCAGCAGTTCCCCCAGGATCTGCTCCGGGCTGTCCCCGGCGTCCAGCATGGATGTGACGGAGGTAACTTGCGCGATCTTTGTCTCCAGAGCAGACACGATTTCTTCCGATGCGTACGGCATGAGCTGCAGGATAAAACCGCCCGCCTGGCGCACGGTGTTTTCCCGGTTCATCAGTACCCCCAGCCCCACCGAGGAGGGCGTCTGCTCGGATGTGGCAAAATAATAGGTCAGATCCTCCGCGATCTCGCTGGTCTGCAGCATGGTCTGCCCGGAATAGGGCTCCTTCAGGCCCATGTCGCGGATCACATTTAAGAACCCGGGGCCCACGGCCTGGGCCACATCCAGCTTTCCCTTGCTGTTTGCGTGCAGTATCACGTTTGGATTTCCCACATAGCCCTTCACATTTCCCATGGAATCCGCCGTCACAGTGATGCCCTGCAAAGGCCCGCCCGCCTTGATCTGCAGAGTGAGCAGGTCTTTCTCGCCCTTCATCATGCTTCCCATCATGGCGCCCGCCGTCAAGAGCCGCCCCAGGGCCGCCGTTGCCACGGGGCTTGTGTTGTGCGCCTGGCGCGCGGCCTCCACTGTCTCTCTCGTGGTTGCGGCAAATGCCCGGATCTGTCCGTCTGCCGCAGTTGCCCTCACAATATAATCGCTCATTTGCCACTCTCCCTTGCCACAAAGTACAGGCGCTCGCTGTCCGGGCGCGGCGCGCCTTTGGTATCCGCATCGTACACGGCCTCCGGCACAAGGCCCGCCTCTAAAAGCAGCCGCCTGATGTCCTCTGTTTTATATGCCCGCTGCAGGTGTGTCTCCTGCTGCCTCGCGTACCGCCCGTCCGGCCCGCGCAGAAAAAAGGTCAGTTCATATTCGTTGGTCTGATCTTCCGGGAAGTAATTGTTTTCCCAGATCAGGGTGCCCTCCTCCAGGTGCCGCACCGCCACGGAGTCCCCCATGACCTGTTCCATGTAATAGACCGTTTTCATGTCAAATATAAACACGCCGCCGGGATCCAGATAGTTGTTCACCAGGGAAAACACGGCGCGCAGGTCTTCCTCCTGCACCATGTAATTCAAAGAATCGCACACGCACACAATGGCGCGCACGGTGCCGTACAGTTCGAACTCGCGGATGTCCTGCAGAAGATACAGAATATCCGTGCCGGAAGCCGTTTTTTTCTGTGCCGCGATCTCCAACATTTCGGACGAGCTGTCCACCCCGATCATATCGTAACCAAGGGCCGCCAAAAGCTCCGTAAAGGTGCCGGTGCCGCAGCACAGTTCCAGCACCAGGCCGTTTTCGATGCCTCGGTCTTTTAAGAGGCCGCCGATATAGCGCTGCCACTCCCCGTATGGGATGTCCCCCATAAACAGGTCGTAGGCCTTTGCGAAACTAGTATAAGCGTTTTCACACATGATATTCTCCTATCGCGCAGCTGTCCGCGCTTTTCATGGCATGCCTTTTTCACAACTGCCTGCACTTTTAGAAAAAGAATCCGGGGATCACATAGGATACCACCGTCATGATCACTGTGGCCATCAGGATTCCCAGAATGACCGCCGGAAATGCTTTTCTAAATTTCATATCCAGCAGCGCCGCCACAAGGGAGCCCGTCCACGCGCCCGTGCCTGGCAGCGGGATGCCCACAAAGAGCATCAGCCCCAGAAATTGATATTTCCCGATGCTGTCTTTCTTTTTCATGGCGCGGTTCTCCAGCTTTTCCACCAGCGGACGGATGTGTTTTGTCTGTTTGAGCCACGTAAAAATGGGCGTGATCAGAAGCAGGATCAGCGGCACGGGCAGGATGTTGCCCACCACGCAGATCAGGATGCCCTTCCACATATCGATTCCCAGAAAGGAGGCCACGATCAGCCCGCCGCGCAGTTCCAGAATGGGCGTCATGGAAATAAGGAACACGATCAGTTCCCGGGACACCACGCCGTCCAGCGAATTGACGATAAAGGTTGATAATCCGTTCATGCGAAAACTCCTTTTTTCTTTTCTATCTTTTTTCTAGCTTTTTTTATCTTTCTTTCCGGTATTTTTCCAGAAACGCCAACAGCACATCCATCTGCTCATCCGTGCCGATGGTGATGCGCAGATAATTGTCTATGCGCGGTTTCGCAAAATAGCGCACATAGATGTGTTCTTTTTTCAGCGCCTCAAACAGTTCCCGCGCGGAAAAATCCGGGTGGGTGACAAATATAAAATTGGACTTAGAGTCCGCAAAGGTGAAGCCCAGCTCGGCCAGGCGCTTCTTTGTGCGCTCCCTGGTGGCGATGATCTTTTCCACCGTCTGCCGGAAGTACGCCTCGTCTTTTAAAGCCTCCGCGCCCAGTTCCAGGCTGGGGCGGTTCATGGTGTAGGAATTAAACGAATATTTCGCGTCCTGGAGATATTTTATGATCTTTTTGCAGCCGAACGCATAGCCGATGCGAAGGCCCGCCATGGAGCGCGACTTGGAAAAGGTCTGCACCACTAATAGATTATCGTATTTCTCCACCAGCTTTCGGGCAGATATTCCGCCGAAATCTATGTAGGCCTCATCCACGATCACCACCGAATCCCGGTTGTGCTGCAGGATATCCTCGATATCTGCCAATGGCATCTCCACCCCCGTGGGGGCGTTGGGGTTCGGGAACACCACGCCGCCGTTGGGTTTATAATAGTCCTCTTTGCGGATGGTAAAATCTTCCAGCAAGGGCTGGCACTCATACGGGATCCGGAAAAGTCCCGCCCACACATCATAAAAAGAATAGGTGATATCCGGGAACAGCACCGGCTCCTTCCCGTTGAAAAAGGTGAGGAACGCCATCGCCAGCACATCGTCGGAGCCCACGCCCACAAAGATCTGTTCCGGATCCATCTTGTAGTAGTCCGCCAGCGCGTTCACCAGAAGATCCGCTCCCGGCGCCGGGTACAGGCGCAGGTTTTCATACTGCATTTCCCGCATGCGCCAAAGCACGCCGGGCGCAGGGGGATAAGGATTTTCATTTGTATTTAATTTCACCATGTCCGGAAAATCCGGCTGCTCCCCGGGTGTGTAGGGCGTCACCCGGCGGACATTTTCTTCCCACTTTTCCATGTCTGTCTCCATTCCTTCGCCATGTGCAAGTCTGCCATTTTTGCTGTGCATTACCTGCTTTATTTTCCCAATCCGTATTCTGCCGCGAGTTCCATAAATTTCGGCAGGGAATTTACGATGGTCTCGTAGGACACGCAGTAGGCCAGGCGCACAAACCCCGGGCACGCAAACGAGGAGCCGGGCACCAGCAGCAGATGATATTTCTTTGCCGCCTCGCAGAATGTTTTTTCGTCCTCCACCGGAGATTTCACAAAAAGATAGAAAGCGCCCTCCGGTTTAATGCAGGAGAAACCGGCTTTTTGCAGGCCGCTGTACAATGTTTCCCGGTTTCGGTCGTAATATGCCACATCGGTCTTTGCGTCCACGCAGCGCGCCACCACCCGCTGAAACAGGGACGGCGCGTTGACATAACCCAGGATGCGGTTCGCCACATTGGCCGCGCCGATGATTAGGGCGCTGTCGTCCGCCTCGCTCGGGATCACCAGATAGCCGATGCGCTCCCCCGGAAGGGACAGGGATTTGCTGTAGGAATACCCCACGATCGTATTTTTATAATAATTCGTGAGCCAGGGAACCTGCGCCCCGTCGTACACCAGCTCGCGGTACGGTTCGTCTGAGATCAGATAAATGCTGGTGCCAAAGACACTCTGTTTTTCTTCCAGCACCTGCGCCAATTGCCGGATGGTTTCTTCCGAATACACCACCCCGGTGGGATTGTTGGGGGAGTTTACGATCACTGCCTTTGTCTTTTCGGTGATCTTCTGCCCCAGCATTTTTAAATTTGGCTGAAAGGTCTGCGTATCCGCGGGCACTTCCACCAGAACGCCGTCATAGTTGGACACGTAGGAGCGGTACTCCCCGAAATACGGGGCGAAGGCGATCACCTCGTCCCCCGGGTTCAGGAGGGTTTTCAGGATCACGTTCAAGCCTCCCGCAGCGCCCACGGTCATCAGGATATTTTCTTCGCCAAAGGCCGTGCCAAACCGCCTGTTCAGGGAGTTTGCGATAATTGCGCGCACATCCTCGTAGCCGGAATTGCTCATATAGCCGTGCACCATCAGGGAGTCCTCCTCGTTGAGAATGGCCACCGCCGCCTCTTTCACCTGCGCGGGAGCGGGCACGTTGGGGTTGCCCAGGCTGAAATCGTACACGTTTTCCGCGCCGTATTTTTCCGCCATTTTCTTTCCTTCTTCAAACATGGCGCGGATCGCGGAGCTCCCCTGCACCATAGCTTCCATCTTTTTGGAGATCATTGTCTATTCCTTCTTTCATTCTAAACTTTCCGCCATGCGGTACAGCCTGCTGTACGCGCCGTTCTTTGCCAGCAGTTCCTCGTGGGTCCCCTGCTCCTCGATGCCCTTCTCCGTCATCACCAGGATCTTCTGGGCGTTGCGGATGGTGGTGAGGCGGTGGGCGATCACAAAGGTGGTCCTGTCCTTTGCCAGCTCCTCCAGGGACTCCTGAATGATCTTCTCGCTCTCGTTGTCCAGCGCGGAGGTTGCCTCGTCAAAGATCAGGATGGGCGGATTTTTCAAAAATACCCGCGCGATGGACAGGCGCTGTTTCTGCCCGCCGGACAGCTTTACGCCCCGCTGGCCGATGTAGGTATGGTACCCATCGGGCAGCGCGCAGATAAATTCGTGCGCGTTTGCCAGCTTCGCCGCCGCGATGACTTCCTCATCGGAAGCGCCCGGCCTGCCGTAGCGGATGTTTTCCAGGATGTTTTCCGCGAACAGGTAGACGTCCTGCTGCACAATGCCGATGTGATCCCGCAGGCTCTTTAATTTTATCCCGCGGATATCCGTGCCGTCCAGAAGGATCCGCCCGCCGTCCACATCGTAAAACCGGGGGATCAGGCTGCACAGGGTGGTCTTGCCTCCGCCGGAACTGCCCGCGATGGCGATGTATTCTCCTGCCTTCACCGTCAGGCTGATGTGGCTCAGCACCGTCTCCAGGTTTTCCTCGTACCGGAAGGACACGTCCTCAAAGACGATCTCTCCCTTTACGTCCGTCAGCTCCACGGCGTCTTTCGCGTCCTCGATGTCCGGCTGCACCGCCAGGATCTCCAGAAAGCGCTCGTATCCCGTGTAGCCGTTCTGGAACTGCTCGGTAAAGTTCACCAGCTTGCGGATGGGCTCCGTGCAGTTGTTCACATACAGAAGGAAGGTGATCAGATCGGTCCCGGAGAGGCTTCCCCCTGCGATCATCACGGCTCCCGCCACCACCACGCCCACCGTCACCAGGGTGGTCAGTGCGCCCAGCCCGGAGTTGTAAGCGCCCATGTAGCGGTAGCTCACGCGCTTGCTGTCCACAAAGCGCTGGTTGCCCTTCCCGAATTTTTCCATCTCCACATCCTCGTTGGCAAAGGATTTCACCACGCGGATGCCGGAGAGGCTGTCTTCGATCTGGCTGTTGATATCCGCGATGCGCGCGCGGTTTTCTTTGAACGCCCGCTTCATTTTGCGGTTCAGGATGAACGCGTAGAGCAAAATGAAGGGCACAAACGCGAACATCACCATGGCCAGCGTGCCGTTGATAAACCACAGGATCAGGAAGGAGCCCACAAATTTCATCAGAGAGATCGTGATATCCTCCGGCCCGTGGTGCAGAAGTTCGCTGATGTCGAACAGGTCGCTGGTGATGCGCGACAGCAGCTGCCCCACTTTCTGGTTGTCGTAGAAGGTGAAGGACAGCTTCTGGTAATGGCGGAAGATCTCGTTGCGCATATCCCGCTCGATGCTGGCCCCCATGATGTGCCCGTAATAGCCGATGTAAAAGTTGCAGAATCCCTCCAGCAGCACCAGGGCCACCATCAGCACAGCCAGCCGGGCGATCACCGCCAGCACTTCCCCCGATGGGAGGGTGATCACATGTCCGGTGATATAACGCACAATCAGGGGGATGACGAGTGTGACGCCAGCCCCCAGAATGGCAAAAAACATATCCGACAGAAAAAGTCCCAGATACGGTTTGTAATATCCGGCCAATTTTTTCCATTTATGCTGTATCATCTGTTTACTCCACCACAAGGCCCTGCCTTGTAAGCACATCGATCACCTGATCCACATATTTTTCACACAGCGACTGCTCCGCCGCCTCCACCATCACGCGGATCACAGGCTCGGTGCCGCTCTCGCGCACCAGGATCCTGCCCTCGTCCCCCAGCGCCGTCTCGATGGCCCGGATGGTCTCCACCACAGCCGCGTTTTCCCGCGCCTCCTGCTTGTCGGCCACCCGCACGTTCTTTAAAAGCTGGGGATAGATCTTCACTTCCCCGGTGAGCGTGCCGAGGGTCATCTTTTTCTCCGTGAGCACTTCCATGATCATCAGGGAGGTGAGGATCCCGTCTCCCGTGGTGGCGTGCTTGCTGAAGATGATGTGCCCGGACTGTTCGCCGCCCAGGCAGTGGCCGTTCTTTGCCATATTTTCGTATACGTATTTATCCCCCACGGCGGTTTTTTCATACGCGATGTCCGCCCGGTCAAACGCCTTGTAAAGCCCCAGGTTGGACATCACCGTGGTCACCACCGTGTCGTTTTTCAGCCTGCCGTTCTCTTTTAAGTATCTGCCGCACACATACAGGATCAGGTCGCCGTTCACCACGTTTCCGTTTTCGTCCACCGCAATGCAGCGGTCCGCGTCCCCGTCGTAGGCAAAGCCCACATCCAGCTTCTTCTCCCGCACCAGCTCCTGCAGCGCCTCGATGTGGGTGGAGCCGCAGTCCCGGTTGATGTTCGTGCCGTCCGGATTGTTGCTGATCACATACGTTTTTGCGCCCAGGGCGTCAAACACGCTCTTGGCGATGGAAGACGCGCTGCCGTTGGCGCAGTCCAGACCAATGCGGTATTTCTTGAAGGACCGGGTGGCCAGCGAGATCAGGTAGCCGATATAGCGGTTTCTGCCCGCCACATAATCGATGGTGCGCCCGATGTCTTCTCTGGTGGCAAGGGGAAGTTCTTCCATTTCCCCGTCAATGTATTTTTCAATCATTTCTTCCACGCCCGCGTCCATCTTGTGTCCGCTGCGGTTGATCAGCTTGATCCCGTTGTCGTAGAACGGATTGTGGCTGGCGGATATCATAATGCCGCAGTCAAATTCCTCCGTGCGCACCACATAGGATACGCTGGGAGTGGTGGTCACATGGAGCAGATACGCGTCCGCGCCGGAGGCCGTAAGCCCGGCCACCAGGGAATATTCAAACATATAGCTGCTCCTTCTGGTATCCTTGCCGATCACGATATTGGCCTTGTGCTCCCGGCCAAAGTACCAGCCCAAAAATCTTCCCACTTTGTATGCGTGCTCTACCGTAAGCCTTATATTTGCCTCTCCGCGGAACCCGTCTGTTCCAAAATATTTCCCCATATCATGTCTCTCCTTACTGCGATATGATAAAGATGCTAATGTTATTTGATGCAGACCGCTGTCGTTTGGCACTGCCAGCACTGCCATTGCCATCTGATACTGCCGCTGTCATCTGGCACTGCCGCCGCGATCTGTCTGACGCCGTGTGATGAAAAGCCCCTCGCGCGGAGGGGCAGATGAAACATTATACATTGACTGCACAGGCAGCCGGGACGGCGCTTTTGCCTCCGCCCGAAAAAGCCTCGCTTACACTCTGGACAGATATTCGCCGGTGCGCGTATCGATCTTGATCTTGTCGCCCTGGTTCACGAACAGCGGAACGTAAACGGTAGCGCCGGTCTCCACCACTGCCGGTTTCGATGCGCCCTGAGCGGTATCGCCCTTGAAGCCGGGCTCTGTGTCTGTGATCTCCAGCTCCACAAACAGCGGCGGCTCTACCGCAAACACATTGCCGTTGTACGAGCACACCTTCACCATCTCGTTCTCTTTCACAAATTTCAGAGCGTCTCCGATGTCGTCCTGGCTCAGCGCGATCTGATCATATGTCTCCACGTTCATAAAATGGAACAGATCGCCGTCCGCATACAGGTACTGCATATCCACACGCTCGATGCGGGCCTGCGGAAATTTCTCTGTGGGGCGGAAGGTTTTCTCCACCACGCCGCCGTTGATGATATTTTTCAGCTTTGTTCTCACAAATGCCGCGCCCTTGCCGGGTTTTACATGCTGGAACTCCAGGATCTGATATACGTTTCCCTCAATTTCCAGTGTGACGCCGTTTCTAAAATCTCCTGCTGAAATCATGTAAATTTTCCTCCTTCGATTATCGGGTAAGGAATCCAGGTATTTTCAGAAAGTCCAAAGATTCCCATAATTAAACATATTGTATAATAAAACCGTCTGTATTTCAAGAACTTCTTTTCTCTTACTTGCAAAATCATGATGTTGGGGCAAAAAGTATTTTTTTACAGCTCGATCAGTTCTTTGGGCGAATGTGCCAGATTTCGGCAGCCATCCTTCTCCACCGCCACCATGTCTTCTATGCGCACGCCTCCGAAGCCCGGCAGATAAATGCCTGGTTCCACCGTCTGGATCATGCCCGGCTCCAGCACGGTCTCGCAGGATCCAGCCAGGTTCGGCGCCTCGTGGATGTACAGCCCCACGCTGTGCCCGAGGCTGTGGCCGAAACATTCCCCGTATCCCGCCTTTGTGATGATGTCTCTCGCCACTTTGTCCACATCGCAGCAGCGCGCGCCGCTCTTTACCGCGTCCAGCCCGGCAAGCTGCGCCTCCAGCACGATGCCGTAGATCTCTTTTTGTCTTTCACCGGCTTTTCCCACCACCACGGTGCGGGTCATGTCGGAACAGTATCCATTGTATTTGCAGCCGAAATCCATTGTCACAAAGTCGCCCGCCATGATCCGTTTGTGCCCCGGCATGGCGTGGGGCATGGAAGAATTTACGCCGGAGGCCACGATGGTCTCGAAGCTGAGATCCTCCGCCCCGTGTGTCTTCATAAAATATTCCAGCTCCGCCGCGGCTTCCAGCTCTGTCATGCCCGGCTTCAGCACGGTGAGCATGTGGGAAAACGCCTGATCCCCGATCTCCTCCGCCTTCGCAAGACACGCGATCTCCTCCTCTGTCTTCACGCTGCGCAGAAGGTCCAGGCTGTCCCCCAGCTCGGTCTGCAGCCTGCCGTGGCAGGCTTTCTGCAGCGCCTGATACGCGGCAAAGAGCAGGCATTGATCCTCAAAGCCCACATTCTGCACCCCATCCGCCTCCATCAGGCTGTTTAAAAGTTCCCCGTACCGCTGCCGCGGGGCCAGCTCCATCACCTCAAAATCCGGCGCCTCCGCTTTTGCCATCTCCGTGTAGCGGGAGTCGGTGAGCAATACGCGCCGCCGCCCCGTGATATACAGATAGCCCGTCGCCCCGCGGAACCCGCTTAAATAGCGCATGTTCGCGCCATCGGACACCAGGATGGCGTCCAATTTTTTCTCTTTTAACACTGTCTCTGCTTTTTTATAAAACATATGCTTTCAGCTCCTCCACGATATCTTCCAGATTTTTTCCATCCGTCTGCACATACTGGTCCGCCGCATCGTCGTAAGCGGCGCCCCGCTGTTTCATCAGTGTCTCGATGCGCTCCCGTAGGTCGCCGCCCTGCAGCTTCGGGCGGGTGCTGTCCCCCTGCAGCCGCTCCACCAGGGTGTCTGTTCTGGCCTGCAGATACACCACTGTGCCCAGCTTCCGCAAAAGCGCCCGGTTTTCTTCCCGCACCGGCAGGCCGCCTCCCACGGCGATCACCATGCCCTTTGGCGCGGCCAGGAGCTGCCGCAGCACACCAGTTTCCAGATCGCGGAAAAATTCCTCCCCGCTGTCCGCGAAAATGGCGCTGATCTTTTTTTGCTGCTGTTCTTCGATCACATCGTCCGTGTCCAGGAACGGCACGGAAACCGCCGCCGCCAGCGCCTTTCCAAAAGTTGTCTTCCCGGCTCCCATAAAGCCGATCAAAATCAGGTTTTTCATGTCCCCTTTTCCTTCTCTCTCCGGTAAAAATAAAGCACGATCCGCTCCAGATAGCGCTTCAGCACGATCTGGATCTCCTCCTTCGGGTGGATGGGCTTTACCAGGATGCTGAAGATGCCTGCGCGCCTTGCCCCGTACACATCGGTAAAAAGCTGGTCGCCCACAAACAATGTATCCGCCTTACCGGTACCCATGCGGCGCATGGCTTCCTGAAATCCCTTTCGGGACGGCTTGTGCGCGTTTTCCACGAAGAAGGCGCCCACCGCGTCCGCGAACGGCTTCACCCGGGGAAGCTGGTTGTTGGAAATCAGGCAGCATTTCAGCCCTGTTTTTTGCAGGCGCCGGAACAGCGCGATGGAGCGGGCGTCCGCCGGAGCCCCGTGGGGAACCAGCGTATTGTCGATGTCAAACAGCACGCCGCGGTACCCCCTGTCATACCACTGTTGGAAATCAATCTCATAGGCCGAATCCAGATATACATCCGGATAAAATCTCTCCAGCATTTTCTCTTTCTCCATTCCCGTTCTACTCTATGCCGTGTCATGTCATGCAATTTCCCGCTTCTGTCCTGCGGCCTGTACATTTTTCGCTCATCTGAGCCGTGTATCGCTGTGTTCTGCCTGCACGCCATTCTGCGCTTCCCCTGCGATCTGCGCACGTTTTTCGCTCATCTAGGTCATATATTGCTGCACCCTGCCTGGAACCCGCACGCAATCAGCGCTTCGCCTTGATGTCCCCGTCGGCTTCTACAACTTATGGCGTCTGGCGGTATTTGCTCAAAAACAGTTCCAGCTTGTTCATGGTCTCCTCCAGCACCTCTTTGCGCGGCAGGTACACCACGCGGAAGTGATCCGGGTTTGGCCAGTTAAAGGCGGTTCCCTGGCTGACCAGCACCTTCTGCTGCTTCAGGAAATCCAGGGCAAACTGCTCGTCATTCACGATATGGAAGCGCTCCACATCCAGCTTCGGGAAGATGTAAAACGCCGCCTTCGGCTTCACTGCGGAAACTCCCGGGATATTGTTCAGCGCCTGGTAGATAAATTCTCTCTGCTCGTACACCCTGCCTCCGGGCACCAGCAGTTCCTGGGAACTCTGGTAGCCGCCCAGCGCCGTCTGCACGATTGACTGGGCCGGCACGTTGGAGCAGAGCCGCATATTGGAGAGCATGTTGATGCCCTCCAGATAGCCTTTCGCCCCGGACTTATCGCCGGAGAAGCACATCCAGCCCACGCGGTAGCCCGCGATGCGGTGGGATTTGGACAGGCCGTTCATGGTCACACAGAAAAGGTCCGGGCACAGAGAAGCGATGGACACATGCTCCTCCCCGTCCATCACCAGGCGGTCGTAGATCTCATCCGAGAAAATGATCAGCCCGTGTTCCCTTGCCACCTGCACGATTTCCTGCAAAACGTCTTTCCCGTACAGCGCACCCGTGGGGTTGTTGGGGTTGATGATCACAATCCCCTTCGTGCGGTCTGTCACTTTGCTCTTGATATCCTCCACATCCGGGTACCAGTCCGCCTGCTCATCGCAGATATAGTGCACCGCCCTGCCCCCGGCCAGCGTGATGGCGGCGGTCCACAGCGGATAGTCCGGCGCGGGCACCAGGATCTCATCGCCGCTGTCCAAAAGGCCCTGCATGGACATCGTGATCATCTCGCTCACGCCGTTTCCCAGATAGATGTCGTCCATCCCCACATTGGGAATGTGCTTCAGCTGGCAATACTGCATGATCGCCTTGCGGGCGGAAAACAGCCCCCGGGAATCGGAATAGCCCTGGGTGCTGGTGAGGTTCGCCATCATGTCCTTCACCACTTCATCCGGCGCGCGGAACCCGAAGGGGGCCGGGTTGCCAATATTCAGTTTCAGAATGGTCTCGCCGTTCTCCTCCATCCGGTTCGCCTCGTCCAGCACTGGGCCGCGGATATCGTAGCAGACATCATTCAGTTTTACCGATTTTTCATATTTTCTCATAGATCCTTTCCTCCTGACCGTAATCTGTTTCTCTGGCAGTTATCCGCAGTATACTACCTTTTTCCTTAAAAATCAAACAGTGACAGCTGGTTCGTCTCCGGCAGATCTCCCAGGATCCCTAGATCCGACATGGTATCGATCACACTTTTCGGCACTTTTGTGCGCTCCCAGAAATCATACTTCGACAGGAACGGCCCGTCTTTCACAGCCTCCACCACCGCTTCCGCCGCCTTGTCGCCCAGACCGTCTATGGTGCTCAGCGCCGGCATCAGTTTGCCGTCTATGATCCGGAAGTGGGTGGCGTCCGCCCGCATGATGTCGATGGGCAGGAACTCGAAGCCCCGGGCGTACATCTCCTGCACGCTTTTCATGTCTTTATAGGTATCCTGATCCTTTTTGCTCAGTGTGTCGTATTTCTTTTTGTATTCCTCCATGTACATCAAAAGCCGCTCGTGCCCCTGGCACATCAGCTCATAGTTGAACGCCGACGCGCGGATGCTGAAGTACGCGGCATAGTATGCCAGAGGATAATATACCTTGCAGTACGCGATGCGGTACGCCATCATGACATAGGCCGCCGCGTGAGCCTTCGGGAACATATACTTGATCTTTTTGCAGGACCAGATATACCAGTCCGGCACCCCGTGCGCCGTCATTTCTTCTTCCCACTCCGGTTTCAGGCCCTTGCCCTTGCGCACGCTCTCCATGATGGTAAAGGACTGCTCGCTGTCCAGCCCCATGAGGATCAGGTAGGTCATAATGTCATCGCGGGTGCAGATGGCCGTGGAGATGGTGGCCTTCCCCTCCTGGATCAGCGCCTGCGCGTTCCCCACCCACACATCCGTGCCGTGGGACAGGCCGGAGATGCGCACCAGGTCGGAAAAGCTCTGGGGCTTTGTGTCCTGCAGCATCTGGATAACGAAATCCGTGCCGAACTCCGGGATCCCCAGGCAGCCCAGAGGGCACCCTAAAATATCTTCCGGCCGGATCCCCAGGGCGTCTGTTCTCTGAAAAAGGGACATCACCCCCTGGTCGTCCAGCGGGATATCCCTGGCGTTCAGTCCCGTCAGATCCTCCAGCATGCGGATCATGGTGGGATCATCGTGACCCAGAATGTCCAGCTTCAGCAGGTTGTGGTCGATGGAGTGATATTCAAAATGTGTGGTAATGATGTCGGTCTCCATGTCGTTGGCCGGGTGCTGAATGGGCGTAAAGGAATAGATCTCCTCGCCGTGGGGGAGCACGATGATGCCCCCGGGGTGCTGCCCGGTGGTTCTGCGCACGCCGATGCAGCCCTCCACGATGCGGTTGATCTCGCAGATGCGCTTGGGCTGGTTCCTCTCCTCAAAATAATTTTTCACATAGCCGAACGCCGTCTTGTCCGCCAGCGTACCAACTGTTCCGGCGCGGAACGTGTGCCCCTCGCCAAAGATCACCTCCGTGTAGCGGTGGGCGTTCCCCTGGTATTCCCCGGAGAAGTTCAGGTCGATATCCGGCTCTTTGTTTCCCTTGAATCCCAGGAAGGTCTCGAACGGGATGTCGAAGCCCGCCTTGCGCAGCGGCGCACCGCACACCGGGCAGGTTTTATCCGGCATGTCACAGCCCGCGCGCCCGGCGTACGCCTTTACCTCCTCCGAGTCAAAATCGTAATAATGACATTCCTCGCAATAATAGTGGGGGCTTAAGGGGTTTACCTCCGTGATGCCGGCCATGGTGGCCACAAATGAGGATCCCACCGATCCCCTAGAACCCACCAGATAGCCGTCCGCGTTGGATTTCCACACCAGTTTCTGCGCGATGATATACATAACGGCAAACCCGTTGGAGATAATGGAATTTAATTCTCTCTCCAGCCGCTCCGTCACAATGGGCGGCAGGTTTTCCCCGTAGATCTCATAGGCGCGCTTATAGCAGATCTCCCGCAGGGTCTTATCCGAATCCGGGATCACGGGCGGGCACTTATCCGGGCGCACCGGCGATATTTTTTCGCACATATCTGCGATCCTGTTCGTGTTGGTGATGACCACCTCCTCGGCCTTCTCCCGGCCCAGGTAGTCAAATTCTTTCAGCATCTCCTCCGTGGTGCGCAGATAGAGAGGCGCCTGGTTGTCCGCGCCTTTGAACTTCTGCCCGGCCATAATGATGCGGCGGTAGATCTCGTCCGCCGGATCCAGGAAATGCACATCGCACGTCGCCACCACCGGCTTGTGGAACTGCTCCCCCAGCTTCACGATCTTTTTATTCAGGTTCCGCAGGTCCTCCTCATTATTCACATGTTCATATTCTTCTTCCCCGATCAGGAACGCGTTGTTCCCGATGGGCTGTATCTCCAGATAATCGTAGAAGGAGACCAGCCTGGCCATCTCCCGCTCTGTCCTTCCCTCCAGCACCGCCTTGAAGATCTCGCCGTCCTCGCAGGCGGAACCCACGATCAGCCCCTCACGGTACTGGTTCAGCAGGCTTTTGGGGATGCGGGGCCGCTGGTTAAAATAGGTCAGATGGGAAAACGAAACCAGACGGTACAGATTTACTCTGCCCGTCTCATTTTTTGCCAGAATGACCACATGGCGGGCGGGCGTCTTGCGGATCTGGCTCACCGAGCTCTTGCCCAGCTGGTTTGCCCCGTCAAATGTGGTGATCTCCTGCTCTTTCAGCATATCCAAAAGTTTCAGATAAATGCCCGCAGTGCACTCCGCATCGTCCACCGCCCGGTGATGGTGCAGCAGCGGCACCTGCAGGGCCTTCGCCACGTTGTCTAGCTTAAACCGCCCCAGTTTGGGCAGCAGCACCCTGGCCATGGCCAGCGTATCCCCGTAGGTGAATGTGCGCTCCACCCCTGTCCTTCTCAAATTTTCTTCCAGAAAACTCACATCAAACGCCGCGTTGTGCCCCGCCAGCACGGCGTCCCCGATGAAATCCATAAATTTGGGCAGAACTTCCTCGATCAGCGGGGCGTCCAGCACCATTTTGTCATTGATGCTCGTCAGGTTCTCAATTTTCAGAGAGATGGGAACCTGGGGATTCACAAAGGTGGAAAAGCGGTCCACGATCGCGCCGTTTTCCACTTTCACCGCGCCGATCTCGATGATGCGGTCGTTCACCGGATCAAACCCGGTGGTCTCCAGGTCGAACACCACGCAGGCGCAGTCCAGATCCTGGCCATTCGCGTTCGTGAACAGATCTCGCAGGTCGTCCACCAGATAGCCCTCCATCCCGTAGATCACCTTAAAGGGATGGGAGAGTTTTTTCAGCTCGTCTTTTGTCACATCCGGGTGGTCTGCCTTGTACGCATCCCGGTATGCCTGGTCGATCTCCTCGATCACATGGTTCGCGTCCGGGAACGCCTGCACCACGCCGTGATCTGTGATGGCGATGGCCGGGTGCCCCCACTGGTAGGCCCGCTTTACGATATCCTTCACATCGGCCACACCGTCCATGTCGCTCATCTTTGTGTGGCAGTGCAGCTCCACCCTCTTTTCCGGGTAATTGTCCATCCGGGCCACGCGGAAATCCGCCGACTTTTTTATGCCCTTCACGGAGCTGACGGTCAGCTGGCTGTCAAAGCGGTCGATATTGGTCACGCCCCGCACCTTTACAAAAGCGCCTTTTTTGATCTTGCCCTCGTACTGCTCTTTTTCCTCCTTGTGCACATACACTTTCACGCTGATGGTATCCGCGAAATCGGTCACATCCATGAGAAGCAGGAAGTCCCCGCTCTTTAGCTCTTTCCATTCCAGTGTGCGGATCTGCCCCCGGATGATCACCTCTCCCATCTCGTTTTCGATGTTCTGGATCGGGATGGGTTCGCCCTCGAAATCCCTGCCGTAGAGCACATCCGGGTTCTCCATCTGACGCGAATTGGAGCGGTATTCTCCCGTCTTCCCGCGCTGTTTCCCATAGCCCCGCACCGGAACCGATCTGCGCGCAGTGGACGCGGATTTTTTGGCCGTCCCGGCCTTCTTTTCTTTCGCGGCCTGCTTTTTCCCCTGATCCTCGTTTTCCTCCGGGAGCTTCATCAGGCTGTCTTCCTCGTCCGCGCGGTCCGCCTTTGCCGCGTGCCGGGAGATCTCCTGCACCTGCAGCTTGATCATCCGGTCGCTGTTCCGGCGCTCTTTGCTGACCTCCGGCTCGCGCTCCAGCATGGTAATCTTCACGGGGATGCCGCAGCGTCCGGCAAAGATCTTATCCAGGATGCGCACCAGCTCCTCGCCTTTTCCCTCCGCGAGCACCGATTTTTCCAGCGTGATGCACATCTCGTCCGGGGCGGTAAAACTCACCTGGGCTCTGCGCAGCAGGTCGTACTCCAGCATACTGTAGTTTTTCAGTTCCTCCAGGATGCTGTCCCGGTACAGCGGGAACAGGTTTTCAGGGGTGTACTGCCTGGACAGTTCAAATTTCTCGATGATCTTCACCACAAGGTCGGAGTCCTGAAAGCACTGCTCCTTGATGGCATGTTCCAGGTCATAGATATATTTCTTGTGGATCCAGGTGTTTCCCACCAGATAAACCCGCAGAATATCCTTCGCAGAAGTAACGGTCACTCGCGTGACCGTTACTCTGTCCGTCAGGTTTTTCAGTTCATCCTTTATGATTAACTGCGGAAAAACCTCCGCAAACGCTTTTCCTTCCATCGCAATCAAACCCTTCCATCGCAATCAAACCCTTCCATCGCAATCAAGCTCCTCATTCGGTTTGCCGTATCGCCGCACCGACACATTCTTAGGAACGGCTGTCCGCTTCCCTGTTCCAGTGCTCCAGCTCATAGCGCAGGGCGGACAAAAGCTGATCCTCCGGCAGTTTTTTCATAACCTCGCCCTTTTTGATCAGCAGACCCTCGCCCTTTCCCCCCGCGATGCCAAGATCCGCCTCTTTTGCCTCTCCGGGGCCGTTCACCACGCAGCCCATCACAGCCACTTTGATGTCCAGCGGGAACTCCTGCACCATATCCTCCACCTGGTTGGCCAGCGCGATCAGGTCGATGCTGGTGCGCCCGCAGGTGGGGCAG
>CANRKY010000021.1 GCA_947631355.1 uncultured Marvinbryantia sp. | reverse complement strand
CACTACCTATGGGCAGGACTGCAGGGGTAACTACAACCGCCTGGATACCACGCTGGCGGCGGCTTGCCTGAAACTGGAAAACGGCGAGAAAGTGGACATTGAGAAGGCACCGGAGGTGCAAAACCTGAAGGCGGTGAACAACGGCGGTATTCTGGAGATCACCTGGAAAAATAATGAAATGGAGAAGGTCACAACCGGTGGTTCCGGCGAGGGCGAGAGTGCTGAGGAACAGGAAGTAATCCGCAAGGTTTATTACACAAGGCTGGAACTGCGGGTATATGACACGAAGGAAGCGGCAAACCAGGATACCGAAGCCAGCGGCGAGGCGGATTACAGTGTGATTCTGTACGGCGGCGTGTCCGCCCATGATGTGCGCGTGTCACAGGCGTGGATGAACAAGTGGGTGAAAGTGACCGTGCAGAACTGTGCGTACAGCGGCAATTCTTCCGAAGCGGTGACAAAGATCGTGCAGATTCTCCCGGCCCTGAAAAAACCGGTGCCGCAGGTGCGCTTGAGAGAGGCACAGCAAAACGGCACGGTGATCTACGAACTGCAGCTTGCAAACGCAAAGGACTATAAAGATTGTGATCTGCGGTTCACCGTGCAGGCGGAGAAACTGACGAACAACGCAAACGCAGAGACGGAGAAAACGCCGGAGTATACCGTTCAGATTGGCGTAGAAGAACTTCCTTACGCGCTGACAGCGGAGAACATAACAAAACAGGATAATGGCACATTTTTTGCATCGGTAAGCGGTGCGGATGTGCGCCTTACCTTTACCGATATACAGGTGCTTCCAAAGGGCGCAGAAACGTCCGGAGATATCTCACAGGATGGCAGTGAGAGCGGGGACGGCACACAGAGCGGCCAGACAGAAACAGGCACGGAAGGCAGCGGCACAGGTACAGAAGGAAGCGGCACAGAGAGCGGCGGCACAGAAGGCGGCAGCACAGGTGCGGGAGACGGCGAGACGGCAAATACGCAGAAGCGCTCCGCCTCCGCGAAAGCCACGCTGACGGTCACCAATCCGGATGCGGCAAAACTGCTGAATGGCTTTGTGAAATTAGAAAATGTGGATCTGGTGCGTGCGAACGGCACGGTGCTGCTGCAAGTGCAGGATGCACAAAACGCAGTGTACCGCGGGGAGATCCTGCGGGATGTGACTGTGGAAGACGCGCTGATCAAAGATGTGGCAGTGTCTGCACTGCAGCAGAAGATCACAGGCGGCACGGGCACGATGACGCTGAAACTTCCGGCAGATCAGGGGGACGATCCTGTGAGCGCGCGCCTGTATCCCATAACCATGCAGAGCGGCATGCCGATGCTGGGCTATCTGGTGAAAGAGGGCGTGACCGGAAAAGATCTGCTGTCCATGAACGAATACTTTGCTTCGGCATCGCAGTCCGGGCCTTCGGTGAAAGCGGCGCAGGCCGCGCAGAGTGGCGTGCAGGTGGGCCAGAACGGCAGCGCCGTGAGCGCTTTAGGCCAGATCGGGGACAGCGCGGCGATGCAGCAGAGCGAGGACACGGGCAATCCGGCGGCCGCAGCGGAGGCCGCAGACGGCCAGACCACGGCCGATGGTCAGACCACAGCTGATGGTCAGAACGGAGCCGACGGCCAGAACGGAGCCAGCGGCCAGACCACAGCCGATGGCCAGAACGGAACGGACGGCCAGACCACAACGGATGGCCAGACTGGAACGGATGGTCAGACCGGCACGGAAAGTGTGCGCACATATAATATCGCGGATGGCTACAGCATCGTGCTGCGGTCGGACGGCTTGTTTGATATCTATTACAGCGATCTCCTGAAAGCATCCAGCAAGTATCACAACAATGTGGTGACGCCGAAGGAGCCGGAGAAAGAGAAGGAGACCGAGACAAAAGAATCCGAGGACAGCGGGGCCAGCACAAAAGTGAGCTCCGTGGGCGGCGGATATTCCGGCGGTTCCGGGAGCAGTCTGCCCGTCACAGAGGTGCCCACAGAAAGTGAGACAGGGACAGAAACGGAGATAGAGACAGAGACCGAGATCATAGAGACAGAAACGGAGATAGAGACAGAGACCGAGACTTACGCATTAATAGAACTGTTTCCGCCGCAGAGCGGCAGCCTTACGCCGAACTGGGAGCAGACCACGGGCACAGAGGCCGATGGCACCGAGCGGGAGGCCATCTCCGAGACAGACTTTCGAAAGGGACTCACCCTCACGGTGGATCCTGTGGAGAACGGCGCCACTTACCTGATGCGTGGGGCGTTCTATTCCGCTCCGTCGGCAGACACGGTTTCCTTTGCGCCGGATCCCCAGACGCTGCTCACAGACACACCGCTGTACAACGGCGAGTGGATCTACTTTATGGAAGACAACCAATTCCTGTTTGATGAACTGCCCATCACCTATGCAGGCAAATACCTGTGCGTGCAGTACCAGGTGATCGGGGATGACGGCGTGAGCACATCGGAGTGGTCCGATTACATCTGGTTCCGGCTGCCCCGGGTATATCTGGAGGCCAGAGAGGGCGTTCTGACAAACGACTTTATGACCTATGCGGCCAGCGAGTATGTTCCGGCACAGAGCACGGATCCGTCCGCGGGAACGGGAAGCACAGACCCCGCTGCGGGAACGGGAAGCACAGACCCCGCTGCGGGGACGGGAAGCACCGGTTCCTCCGCGGAAAACGTGGAATATACCCTCACCGGTATCTCCACTGCGGATCTGCTGCAGCCCATCCTGCTGTGGAATCAGACGAAGCCGCAGTCTGGCGCAGCGGAGGAGACGCCGAAACTGGGCTGGGACGACCAGGGTTACCAGCTGGCCTTCTACGGCCTGCGCGATCCGGATCCCGAGGTGAAAGAGGAGTCGGATCTGTACAAACAGCCCACGCTGATGGTGGAGCTTTTGAAAATGCCGGGCGGCGGCTATCAGATCGAGCGCCCGTACACGGCAAAAGAACTGGAAGACTGGAAGAAGGCGAATCCCAACCAGCCGGTGCCGGAGAATCTCCATCAGACGGTGCCGCTGGAGAAATTTGAGAACAACGCCGCCACAAACGACGAGTCTCCCTATAAAGACGAATTTGAAAAAGATAAGACACTGATGGCGGTGCACACCATCACCCTCAACGCGGCGGCACTGGGCGAGGAGTTCTACACATTCCGCTACGAACAGACGGCGGAGGGCCTTGGAAAGCGCACGGTGGCGGAGGATACCGGCATCAGCCCCAGGATCCAGATACGCGAGTACAACGACAACAAGGAAGTGGATCTGGACGACAAACCAGTGGTGAACCGGATCGAGTACCGGCTGATCCTGCCGGATGTTGTGGGATGCAGGGCGGATACCTTCCTCTACGACTGCACCAGGATCATCAGCACGCACAGCGTTACCATCAAGCCGCTGCTCCAGAGCATTTACGAGGAACAGTACGAGGGCATAGAGGCGGAGCGCATGCAGTACAGCTACCTGATAAAGACAGACACCATGACGCAGACCACCCAGACAGAGGGCTCCGAGGAACTGATGAACTATCAGCGCGTGCTGAAAGCGAAAGACGAGATCAGCAAAGCGTTTGACCCGGAGAAAGAAAAGATCGAGGGGCTGGACGGAAAACTTTACCAGCTGCTTCCCAGAGACTACCGGGCACAACTGATCTGGCATGCTCCGGGCGTGCTGGAGGAGCTGAAGCAGAACGCGGCGGCCATCCGGGCCATGGAAGTGCAGATGTACGACCTGAACAACCTGCAGGACGAGACGGGCAGCTATATGACCTTTGAGGAAGACGAGAACATCATGGACAGCGGACTGCAGGGCGGAGACGACCTCCCGGCAGACACACCCAGCGAGACAGAGCCCGCCACCGGAAGCACAGAATTTTGGACGGAAGTGGGAATCTCACCGGATCTGCTGAACGGCAGCCAGACGGAAAGCGGCACCGAGCAGCAGGACATGGATACCCAGGCGGCCACAGAACCGCAGACACAGACATGGACAGAAGGGCAGACAGACGCGCTGCAGTGGACGGAACCGCAGACAAGCGCGCAGTGGACAGAACCGCAGACGAGCGCGCAGTGGACAGAGCCGCAGACGAGCGCGCAGTGGGCGGAGCCACAGACGAGTGCGCCTCAGACCGCGGCGGAGCCACAGACAAGCGCGCCCCAGACTGTGGCGGAGACCCAGGCGTGGACCGAACCGCAGACAAGTGCGCCCCAGACTGTGGCAGAGACGCAGCCGGGCGCTGTGGCAGCCGCGGAAACCGGCGGGATGCCCGTCTATGACCCAGAACAGAAAGAGACAGCCGAACCGGCGGTGGGCCTGGGACTTCTTGACAGGAGGGACGGTCTATGAAAAGATCGGAAAGAAACCGCGGCGCAGCCATGGTGATCGTGCTGTGCGTGATGGTGGTATTTCTGGCACTGTCCGCCACCATCCTGCTGGCGGGTTCCGTTACCTTAAACACCGCGAGAAACAATGTGATCTTCGAGCGCAGCAAAGTGCAGGCGGCATCCTTGAGCGAGCTGTTTGTGAAGGAACTGGAGAATCAGGACATCAACAGCAGTGCGCTGATTCGCCATGTGCGCGATCAGATCATGGGGGAAGGCTGGAGTGCCTATGATGAGGACGCGTTTCTGGAGGAAAACAAAAAAAGCGGCGCTTTAAAAACCTACACTATGGATAAGGATGATAGCACACATCAGCGGATCCGGATAGAGATGTACTGGATCTGGGAGAGCGATCCCACAGAGAGCGATCCCACAGAGGATATGGATCCGATAGATGAAACAACCCTGTCAGACAAAGGAGTGCGGCTGTTTGTGGATGTGATCAGCACCCTGAATGACATGGAATATCATGTAAAGCGGGAATTTGAGTTGACAAGGAGCGATTCCGCAAACCCTGATTCTGAGAAAAAGGTAGATTATCCCTATTTGTGGAATTGGAGTGCCATGGGAAGGAGCAGTGATCGGCCATGAGTGTGAAATGTTTATGGAAAGAAAAAGACGGCTCCTCCATGATCTCCGTACTGGTGGCGTTCATCATCCTGCTGACGGGCATTGCCGGGTTCGCGGGGGCAGTGACCACCGCAAACAACATGGTGCGCCGCGCGGAGATGCTGAACGCGGCCACAGGAACCGTGCTGAGTGAAAACTTTTATCCGGATTATATCGCAGCATCGTCTGCCGCCAATAGCAACAGGGTCTTGCCGGTGTATGAACTGAAGGAAGACGGCACCGCGGGAAGTGAGGCATTTACCGTTCATGGGCGCCTGCGGGAGCGCGGCTATACGGTGACGATCAATAAGGAGAAGGCAGCGGAAGAAGGAACGGCAGAAACCGAAACCGAAAACATAATGTACGATATGTTCTTTTACAAGTAAGGGAGTTTCTTCCTTATAGATGCCGCCTGATAGATGTCGCCTGCGAAAAAGGCGGCGGAATGGAGATTCCTATGAACAGACTGCAAAAAAACTGCAAGGGCTTTACACTGGTGGAGATAATCGTGACCTTTGCCCTGACCGCCATCTTCATGAGTGCCGCGGCCATGGTGCTGAGCTCCTTTATGCACAGCCATGCGGTGGCCAACGCTGTGGCCACAGAGCAGGATGTGGCCGGCATTGTGATGGACACCATCACCGGGGAACTGAGCGCCGCCCGGTGTGTGGGAACGCCGTTTAAGAGTTCCGATTATGCATTTGCTGCGGGGGAGGAACCGCCGGTGAGTAGCTTGACAGAGGAGACTGATAAGGACGCATGCCAGCTCCTTTTGGTCAATTCGGGAAGTAATTCGGAAGTCTGGTTTCTGGACGGAGACACTGGGAACCTGGTGAAAATGTACGTGAAATCTGCGGAGGATGGCAAAAACTACCTTGCGCTGAAATATTATCTTCCAAAGGCAATCGGAGCGGCGGACGATGTATTGTCCGAGACGGCGGACTGGCAGCTGGGCGCCAGCGTGTACCAGAACTGCAGCGTGACAGGTTTTCATGTGAAACACGAACAGTTGCACCAGAAGAATCCGGACGGTACATCCGGGCCGCCGATGGATAACAGCTGTCTTACTGTGACGCTGGTGCTGGAAAACCAAATGGCTGGAGATGGCAACCACTTTACCATGACGCGCACTCTGGACTGCTACAACCTGGCACCGGAGAACATTCAGAAAGTGGGCTGAGGATAGCTTTTCGCTGAAAAATTCAAAGAATGGCGGTTCGGAAAAAGTATTATCTTTTATAATTAAGAAATAACAATAAGAAACGGGTTTTCACCGCACATCATGGTACGGCCTGCCCGTTTCTTTTTTTAACCAGAAACAGGCTTTTTGGTGATTGGATATTGACAGGCATCTAATGTTGTAGTAATATTTAATTGAAATTCGGCAAAATAAAAAAATGCCGAAAATAAACAAAAACAGATCGAGGTGGAAAAGATGGCAGGTGCAGCAGCGTTTTCTGAAGATCAGAAGATCTTTTCCATGCAGGAACTCAAGAAGAAAGGGTTCTCACAGTATAAGATTAACAAACTGGTCAGTGAAGGAAAGCTGATAAAATTGAATAAGAGCTATTACGAGAACACAGAGTATCGTGGAGAGGAATCAGACTTCTATTATGTGGAAGCCTATGCCCCGAAAGGCGTGATCTGCCTGCTGAGTGCAGCGGTCTATTATCATCTGACGACATTCATACCGGATGCAGTCGATGTCGCCATCCCAAGAAAGGCGAAGATATCCACCATGCCGGACTGGCCGCAGATAAATGTCCATCATTATACAGACGACAGACATGAACTGGGTGTCACAACGGTCAGGGAAGGAAAGAACGGATTCCAGATTTATGATATAGAAAAGACTGTTGTCGATATCGTGTTTTACAGGGAAAAGATCGGGATAGAGGAGACAAAAGAAATCCTTGTGACCTATCTGCGGCGAAAAGATCGGGATCTGAACAGGCTGCTGAAATATGCGGAACTGATGAAATGCGAGAAACCGATGAGACAATATCTGGAGGTACTCGTATGATAAGTGCGGTTTCGGTAAAGGACAGATTAAAGAACCAGGCGGTTGCAGGCGGAAAGACTTTTCAGGAGATGCTGACGGCGTATGGGTTGGAGAGAACTATATACAGATTGTCGGTGTCGGGATATGCGGAGCGCTTTACTCTGAAAGGCGGCATATTCCTGTATGCCCTTTTTGAAGGAGAATTTGCAAGAGCCACAAGAGATATTGACCTTTTGGCAAGGGATATGCCGAATGACACGGGAGATATGAAGAAAGTTTTTGAAAACGTATTCTCTGTCGAGTGCGATGATGCGCTTTGCTATGATCTGGATACTCTAGAAGTCAAGGATATAACCGAGTTCAAGGAATACCACGGTGTGAATGTATCTGTTATGGCATATTTGGACAAGACCAGGGTTCCGGTATCCATTGATATTGGATTTGGGGATGTGGTATATCCGGACAGAGTGAAAATGGAGTTTCCTGTGCTGCTTAATATGGATGTGCCGGAAATTTATGCGTATTCCATTTCCTCAGTGATAGCAGAGAAGTTTGAGGCTATTGTTTCTCTTGGAAATGCCAACAGCAGATATAAGGACTTTTACGATATTTATATACTTGCTGATCGGTACGATTTTGCTGGAATGGAATTAAAAGAGGCTGTCAAAGCAACTTTTGAGCACAGAGGAACCGGATTCAATGATATATTTGTTTTCACAGATGACTTCCTGACAAGCGAGATTCATCAGAGGAGATGGAAGGCGTTTTTAAAAAAGAAGAAGGCGCTGATGAACGTAGAACTGAATGACGTAGTGAGTCTGCTGCGGACACTATTGATGCCGATTGTTGACAGCATAATTGATGATACGGAATATATCGTAAAGTGGGATCATGAATCCCAAAGATGGAAATAGGTGACGAAGAAACTGCTCGCAAAACATAAAAATAATGAAAGTAAAATTTATCTGAGGAAAAACAAAATGAAAAAGAAGAACATAATAATAGGTACGTTGCTTGTTTTGGCACTGTGTGCAATATTCATTACAACACATAATACGAGAACAGATCGTGTAGGCGGAATGATCCCCTACAATATAAAATCCGATTCTATTTTGGACATTCCGGAAAGCTACTTCCTGGATGTCAATAACAGGAATATGACTTACAAGGAGCTTGTGGCTGAGATCGGCGAGCCGAGCGGGACAGTGGGATCTGGCATTGTCAGAGATTACTGGCGGATCGGAAAGGATAAATATGCGGTGTGCATTGTTGGAGCAGAGAAACAGATATTTGAAATCTGGGACGGACAAGGCACGACGGGGAGCTGAAGAAGCGTGCATGGTGTTTTAAATCAGGCTTGAAATTGTGCGAAATTATGGGAAACCATCGAACGCCAGAAAAAAGCTTGAAATTTGTGGCAGAAAAGAATATACTGGTAGTAGGAAACTATGGATTACGGAAATAAAGGATAGGAGGTAAAAAAAATGAGCTTATTTACGAAAGCAAAAAAAGCAAGGGAAAATAAAAAAGGTTTTACCCTGGTTGAATTGATCGTAGTGTTGGTAATCCTGGCAATCCTGGCTGCTATCTTAGTACCGGCACTGCTTGGCTGGATTGATGAGGCAAAGAAGAAACAGTATGTGCTGGAAGCGAGAAGCGTGTATATGGCGATGCAGGCAGTTGCGGATGAACTGTATGTGTCAGAAACTACCAAAATGGAAATTGATGATGAGATATACAAAGACGGAAGTGGGAATATTACATCAAGGATTAAGGAATTGTCAGATGTTGAAGTGACAGCGATAGACTCTGTTACGCCGGAAAAATCTGGAATTTTACCAAATGCAACAGCGGCAGAAAAGCATCAAGGGTATACTATTAAAGAATTGGATATTACGTTTACGTCTCAGGATGGACACGAAATTCATGCAATATTATCAAGTGGGACATGGGAAATTACAGATAATGGAGTGTCAGATGGGGATTGAGAATCGCATGCAAAAAATATAGCACTACAGAGCAGCACAGTATTGGTAAATAATATTGCGCTGCTTTTTAAGCTAATAGCAAAAATGACGAAAAACAAAGAAAAACAGTTGCTTTTTTTGGAAATATATTGTATAATCACATTACGTCACTTACTCACAGGATTAAATATTCAAGATGGGAGGAAAAAAATGAGCTTATTTGCAAAAGCAAGAAAGGCAAAAGAAAACAAAAAAGGTTTTACGTTGGTTGAGTTGATCGTAGTACTGGTAATCCTGGCAATCCTGGCAGCAATCCTGGTACCGGCATTGCTTGGTTGGATTGACGAGGCAAAGAAGAAACAGTATGTACTGGAAGCAAGAAGCATTTACATGGCGGCACAGGCGGTAGCGGATGAAAAGTATGCAGAAGATGCTACGGCTCTTACTGTGGCAGATTTAAATACTGCAAGTCCGAGAATTATAACGCTATCGGATGTCAAATTTGTAAGGTTTATTGATGGGACAGTAAAGACAAAAGTTGGTGATGATAAACATGCACCGTTCACGATTACCGGCTTGGGAATGTTTTTCCAATCGCAGGATGGAACTTATGTGGGTGCGAGGCTAACAGGAGGTACCTGGGAAGTAGATACTTCGATTGAGGAAACCAAGGCTAAAACAGGTGGGGTATCAAGTGACTTGCCGGGCACACCAGATACTGAAAAAAATACTGCAATGGGGGCCGGAGCCTAAGAGAATTTCATTAAAGAGTAGATTATAGCTTCTAAATAAATAGACCCCCGAATACCGCTCACGCGGTATCCGGGGGTCTTCATTTACCATTCAACCCTTCCCAAGTCAGCATCTATTTTATTTCTGCGTCAGCAGGCGCAGCATATCTTCCCGGATGGGATCGTAGTGCGGGTCGATCAGACCGAAATCCATCAGCTTGTAAGACCACAGGCAGTAGTGGATGTCGTATTTCCCAAACACTTTCATCATGTCCTCAAACCAGCGCAGGGTGTCTTCCACGGGCGCCTGGTCGATCACGCCAAATTCGCCGCAATAGAGGCGCACGCCTGCATTTTTCGCGGCGTTTACCGCCTCCTGCACCATCTGTCCTAAGAAAGCGGGGCCCATCATTTCTCCCTCGGATGAGGCCACCGCGTTGCCCTGCATGCCGATCAGCTTCGACAGTTCGCGGTAGTAGCTCAGCTCGCCGGGATATTTCACATCCAGGTCGCGAGGCATGTTCTCCACCCAGTAGGCTTTCTGGTGGGTGAAGATCAACGGCTCATAAAAGTGGAAGGTGTAGATCACGTTGTCGTCCTTCGGTGGGATGAGCAGCTTCAAGGTGCTCGCGCTGTTCCACTGGATGCCGCCGTAGATCACGGGCACGGTGGGAGCGTTCTTGCGGATCACGGCCATGGTCGCCGCGATCAGGTCGTTCCACAGGTCGGCGTTCTCGGATTCCACCACTTCGTTTAAAAGCTCCAGGGCCACATGCTTGCGGCTGCCGTAGCGTTTGGAGATGAAATCCCACAGATCCACGAAGCGCTGCTTCAAGGCGTCGCTGTGGAACAGATTGTTCTTTTCCGCATCGCCGGCGTTGTTGAAATCATAGCCGTAGGCCTTGTGCAGATCCAGCACCACATCGATGCCGGCCTCCTCGCACCAGTCCACAAAGCGATCCACAAAGGCCACGCCCTCCTCGTGGCGGGTGCCGTCGTCGTGCTCGTACACTTCATAGTCGATGGGCAGACGGATATGGTCGAAGCCCCAGTCCGCCACTTTTTTTACGTCTTCTTTGGAGATAAATTCCTCGTAGTGCGCAAGGGAATGTTCGCACTGGGAAAGATAACCGCCAAAGTTCACGCCCTTTTTCAGTTCCATAAAATAGCCCTCCTTTTTTATTTAATATAAAATACATCTGAAGAAAGAATAGTAAATATTATGGTTTTTGTCAACAGATTCTTGGACTCTCGCGCAGGGAAAAGGGAAATTGTCAAATAATCAGACAATTTCACTGAAATTTCCTATTTACAAACGGGAACAATGGGTGTATGATAATGCGGAATGAAAATAAAAGCAGAAAGTTCTATCGAAAAAACTGATAGGTCTTATGAAAAAAATAAGGAAAGGAAGATTGTTATGGCAAACGCGAAGACCATGCCGCATCAGGCTCCGCCTTTGTACCGGCCGGAGTTTGAGCACGACAACTGCGGAATAGGCGCGGTGGTGAACATCAAGGGCATCAAGACCAGGGAAACGGTGGAAAATGCACTGAAAATTGTAGAAAATCTGGAGCACAGAGCCGGCAAAGACGCCGAGGGTAAAACAGGGGATGGAGTGGGAATCCTTTTACAGATCTCACACAAGTTCTTTTCCAAAACCTGCAAAGCCCTCGGCATTTCTTTGGGCGCAGAGCGGGAATACGGCATCGGCCAGTTCTTCTTCCCCCAGGATGAGCTGAAAAGAAAACAGGCCATGAAGATGTTTGAGATCATCTTAAACAAGGAGGGCCTGGAGTTCCTGGGATGGCGGACAGTGCCCACGGTGCCGGAGATCCTGGGTCAGAAGGCGCTGGATAAGATGCCCTGCATCATGCAGGCGTTCATCAAGAAGCCGGCGGATGTGGAGAAGGGGCTGGCGTTCGACCGCAGGCTCTATGTGGCGCGGCGCGAGTTTGAACAGAGCAACGAAAACACGTACGTGGTCTCATTGTCCAGCCGCACCATTGTGTATAAAGGCATGTTCCTGGTGGGGCAGCTGCGCAGCTTCTTCACCGATCTGCAGAGCCCGGATTACGAGTCGGCCATCGCCACCGTACACTCTCGGTTCAGCACCAACACAAACCCCAGCTGGGAGCGGGCGCATCCCTACCGCTTCCTGGTACATAACGGCGAGATCAACACCATCCGCGGCAACGCGGACAAGATGCTGGCCCGCGAGGAGACCATGTCCTCCGAATTTTTGGAGGAGGATTTCCACAAGGTGCTGCCGGTGATCAACGCCTCCGGCTCAGATTCCGCCATGCTGGACAATACGCTGGAATTTCTCATCATGAGCGGCATGGATATGGCGCTGGCCATGATGATCATGATACCGGAGCCCTGGGCAAACAACCTGAATCTGTCCCAGAACAAGCGGGATTTTTATCAGTATTACGCCACCATGATGGAGCCGTGGGACGGCCCGGCCTCCATTATGTTCAGCGACGGCGACCAGGTGGGGGCGGTGCTGGACCGCAACGGCCTGCGCCCGTCCCGCTATTACATCACCAGCGACGGCTATATGATCCTCTCCTCGGAGGTGGGCGTGCTGGAGATCCCGCCGGAGAAGATCGTGCAGAAGGAGCGCCTGCACCCGGGCAAGATGCTGCTGATCGACACCGTGCGCGGCAAGGTGATAGACGATGAAGACCTGAAGGAATATTACGCCTCCAGAGAACCTTACGGCGAGTGGCTGGACAGCAACCTGGTGCAGCTGTCCGACCTGAAGATCCCCAATGTGCGGGTGCCGGAGTATACGGCGGAGGAGCGGGCGCGCCTGCAAAAAGCCTTTGGCTATACCTTCGAGGAGTACCGCACATCCATCCGCAACATGGCTTTAAACGGGGCGGAGGGCATTGCGTCCATGGGCATTGACACCCCGCTGGCGGTGCTTTCCGATGAGCAGCAGCCGCTGTTCAACTACTTCAAGCAGCTGTTCGCCCAGGTGACGAACCCGCCCATCGACGCCATCCGTGAGGAGATCGTCACTTCCACCACCATCTATGTGGGGGAGGACGGCAACCTTTTGCAGGAGAAGCCGGAGAACTGCCAGGTTCTGAAGATCAACAATCCCATCCTCACCAACACGGATATGCTGAAGATCAAGCATATGAAGGTGGATGGCTTTAAGGTGGCCCAGGTGCCCATTACCTATTATAAGAGCACCAGCCTGGAGCGCGCCATTGAGCGCCTGTTTGTGGAGGTGGATAAGGCGTACCGGGATGGGGCGAATATCTGCGTGCTCACCGACCGGGGCGTGGACGAGAACCACGTGCCCATGCCGTCGCTGCTGGCGGTTTCCGCGGTGCACCAGTATCTGGTAAAGACGAAGAAGCGCACGCGCCTGGCTCTGGTGCTGGAGTCCGGCGAGCCCAGGGAAGTGCACCATTTCGCCACCCTGCTGGGCTACGGCGCCTGTGCGGTGAACCCGTATCTGGCGCAGGACACCATCCGCCAGCTGATCGACAACAAGATGATCGAGAAGGATTATTACGCGGCGGTGAATGATTACAACAACGCGGTGCTGCACGGCATTGTGAAGATCGCTTCCAAGATGGGCATTTCCACCATCCAGTCTTATCAGGGCTCTCAGATCTTCGAGGCCATCGGCATCAGCCGGGAAGTGATCGACAAATACTTCACCAACACGGTGAGCCGCGTGGGCGGCATCACCATAAAAGATATTGAAAATCAGACGGAGGCGCTGCACAACGAGGCGTTCGATCCCCTGGGGCTCACCACGGATCTGACCTTAAACAGCATCGGCCGCCACAAATCCAGAAGCCAGGGCGAGGAGCACAGGTATAATCCTCTCACCATCCATCTGCTGCAGGAATCCACCCGCCAGGGGAACTATCAGATGTTCAAGGAATACACGGCCCGGGTGGATCGGGAGGAGTCCGGCTACCTGCGCAGCCTGATGGATTTCAACTATCCGGAAAAAGGCGTTCCCATCGAGGAGGTGGAGAGCGTGGATTCCATCGTCACCCGCTTTAAGACGGGGGCCATGTCTTACGGCTCCATTTCCCAGGAGGCCCACGAGACGCTGGCGCTGGCCATGAACGCACTGCACGGGAAATCCAATTCCGGCGAGGGCGGCGAGAGCGACGACAGGTTGGAATCCGCCGGCACGGATCACGACCGCAGCTCTGCCATCAAGCAGGTGGCATCGGGGCGCTTCGGCGTGACCAGCCGCTATCTGGTGAGCGCGAAGGAGCTGCAGATCAAGATGGCCCAGGGTGCGAAGCCCGGTGAGGGCGGACATCTGCCGGGCGGGAAGGTGTACCCGTGGATCGCGAAGACCAGGCACTCCACGCCGGGCGTGAGCCTGATCTCCCCGCCGCCGCACCACGATATTTACTCTATCGAGGATCTGGCGCAGCTGATCTACGACCTGAAAAATTCGAATAAATATGCCCGGATCTCCGTGAAGCTGGTATCGGAGGCAGGGGTTGGCACTGTGGCCGCTGGCGTGGCGAAGGCCGGCGCGCAGGTGATCCTGATCTCCGGGTACGATGGCGGCACGGGCGCGGCGCCCCGCAGCTCCATCCACAACGCGGGTCTTCCCTGGGAGCTGGGGCTGGCGGAGACGCACCAGACGCTGATCATGAACGGTCTGCGCAACAAGGTGCGCATCGAGACGGACGGCAAGCTGATGAGCGGCCGGGACGTGGCTATCGCGGCCATCCTGGGCGCGGAGGAGTTTGGGTTTGCCACGGCGCCCCTTGTGACCATGGGCTGTGTGATGATGCGTGTCTGCAACCTGGACACCTGCCCGGTGGGCGTGGCTACCCAGAATCCGGAGCTGCGCAAGCGGTTCCGGGGCAAGCCGGAGTACGTGATCAATTTCATGCGCTTCATCGCGCAGGAGCTGCGGGAATACATGGCGAAACTGGGCGTGCGCTCTGTGGATGAGCTGGTGGGCCGCAGCGACCTTTTGAAGCGCGGCGAGGGCTTTTATAAGGAAAAGGCGGCCCGGGTGGATCTGACCGCCATACTGAACAATCCCTATGCCGGGGAAAAGTGCATCTTCGACCCGGAGCAGGTATATGATTTCCAGCTGGAAAAGACGGCGGATGAAAAGATTCTGATGAAGAAGCTGGGAAGCGCCCTGGAGAAGGGGCAGAAGCGCAGCATCGAGGTGGACGTCTCCAATGTGGACCGGGCCTTCGGCACCATTTTCGGCGCGGAGATCACCCGGCGCTACCAGGATACGCTGGCCGATGACACCTTCACCGTGAAATGCAACGGCGCGGGCGGGCAGAGCTTCGGCGCGTTCATCCCGAAGGGCCTCACCCTGGAGCTGGTGGGCGACAGCAACGACTATTTCGGAAAGGGGCTTTCCGGCGGCAAGCTGATCGTGTACCCGCCGAAGGGCATCACTTATAAGCAGGACGAAAATATCATTATCGGAAACGTGGCGCTCTACGGTGCCACCAGCGGCAGCGCCTATATCAACGGTGTGGCGGGGGAGCGCTTCTGCGTGCGCAATTCCGGCGCCATCGCCGTGGTGGAAGGCGTGGGCGAGCACGGCTGCGAGTATATGACCGGCGGCCGGGCGGTGATCCTTGGAAAAACCGGCAAAAACTTTGCGGCCGGTATGAGCGGCGGCGTGGCCTATGTGCTGGACGAGAACAGCGACCTCTATAAGAAAGTGAACAAAGAGATGGTGGCCATCGAGAAGCTCTCCAATAAATACGATGTGGAAGAACTGAAGAAGATGATCCAGGATCATGTGGCCTACACCAATTCGGAGAAGGGCAAGGAGATCCTGGAGCACTTTGAGGAGTATGTTCCGAAGTTTAAGAAGATCATCCCCCATGATTATAAGAAGATCATGAATATGATCGTGCAGATGGAAGAAAAGGGCCTGAGCAGCGAGCAGGCGCAGATCGAGGCGTTTAACGCCCTGAAGAAGGAAGAATAAGGAGGGTCATGATGGGAAAACCAACAGGATTTATGGAGTATGAGCGGGAGACCAGCGAGGCGGTAAAGCCCAAGACCCGCATCAAGAATTTTAATGAGTTCCATCCGCCGCTCTCCGCGGAAAAACAGCGCCTGCAGGCGGCGAGATGTATGGCGTGCGGCGTGCCGTTCTGCCAGTCCGGCATGATGATCGGCGGCATGGCCTCCGGCTGCCCGCTGAACAACCTGATCCCGGAGTGGAACGATTTTGTGTATATGGGAAACTGGGAGCAGGCTTACGTGCGGCTCACCAAGACCAGCTGCTTCCCGGAGTTCACCTCCCGGGTGTGCCCGGCGCTGTGCGAGGCGGCCTGCACCTGCAACTTAAACGGCGAGCCGGTTTCCACAAAGGAGAACGAGCGGGCCATCATCGAGCACGCGTACGAGCAGGGGCTGGTAAAGCCAAACCCGCCCAAAGTGCGCACCGGCAAGAAGGTGGCGGTGGTGGGGAGCGGCCCCTCCGGGCTGGCCACGGCCATGCAGCTGAATAAGCGCGGCCACTCGGTGACGGTGTTCGAGCGCAGCGACCGCATCGGCGGGCTGTTGCGCTACGGCATCCCCAACATGAAACTGGAGAAACACATCATCGACCGCCGCCTGGCCATCATGGAGGCGGAGGGCGTGAAATTTGTGACAAACGCCAACATCGGCCAGGATATCAAGGCGGAGGATCTTTTAAAAGAGTTTGACCGGGTGGTTCTTTGCTGCGGGGCGTCCAACCCCCGTGACATCCGGGTGCCGGGGCGCGAGGCGAAGGGCATTTACTTTGCGGTGGATTTCCTGAAGGCCACCACAAAGAGCCTGCTGGATTCGAATTTTGAAGATCAGAAATTCATCCCGGCGAAGGGGAAAAAGGTGATGGTGATCGGCGGCGGCGACACCGGCAACGACTGTGTGGGCACCAGCATCCGCCTGGGGGCGGCCAGCGTGCTGCAGCTTGAGATGATGCCGAAGCCGCCCGAGAAGCGCACCCCCTCCAACCCCTGGCCCCAGTGGCCCAGGGTGCTGAAGACGGACTACGGCCAGGAGGAAGCCATCGCCGTGTTCGGCCACGACCCCAGGGTTTACCAGACCACGGTGACAGAGTTCATCGCCAACAAGAAGGGCGAGGTGTGCCAGGCGAAGCTCACGAAGCTGGAGAGCAAGAAGGACGAGAAGACCGGGCGCATGATGATGGTTCCGGTGGCGGGCTCCGAGGAGATCGTGGACGTGGACCTGGTGCTCATCGCGGCGGGCTTTCTGGGCTCGCAGAAATACGTGACAGACGCCTTTAAGGTGGATATTGACGGCCGCACCAACGTGGCCACGGAGCCGGGCAAATATCAGACCAGCGTGCCGGGCGTGTTTACGGCGGGCGATATGCACCGCGGGCAGTCCTTGGTGGTGTGGGCCATCCGCGAGGGCAAAGAGGCGGCGAAGGCCGTGGACGAATCTTTGATGGGGTACACGAATTTATAAGAAGGATATGTCAGGAGCATGTGATAGGATCATGTGCCAGAATCATGTGTCAGAATCATATGGTCAGAATCATATGTCCGGATCATATGCCAGGATTATGTGTCAGAATCATATGCCAGAATCATATATCAGGATTATATGGCAGGAAAGTGCGGGCCGCTGCGGAGTTTTGTAGCGGCCCTTATGCTGCAGATTTCTGGAAGAAAGTTCTTGACAGTTGGAAATTTAATTAGTATACTGTTTCCGTGCGCATCACAAGGATGTGTTTTTTGCGCGCAAAAAACAAGTGTTATCCAAAAGAGACGGATAACCGGCAACCACAAAATAATACAGGAGGTAAAGAGAATGCCAACATTTAATCAGCTTGTAAGAAAAGGCAGACAGACATCTGTTAAGAAATCTACCGCGCCGGCTCTGCAGAAAGGCTTCAACTCTCTGAAAAAGAGAAGCACAGAGACGTCCGCGCCGCAGAAGCGGGGTGTCTGCACAGCGGTGAAGACCACCACGCCGAAGAAGCCGAATTCCGCGCTTCGGAAGATCGCCAGGGTTCGTCTGTCAAACAACATCGAGGTTACCAGCTATATCCCGGGCGAGGGGCACAATCTGCAGGAGCACAGCGTTGTCCTGATCCGCGGCGGCAGGGTAAAGGACCTTCCGGGTACCAGATACCACATCATCCGCGGCACACTTGATACCGCAGGCGTTGCTAAGAGAAGACAGGCTCGTTCCAAATACGGGGCAAAGAGACCGAAAGACGCTAAGAAATAATAGCGCATAAACACCGAAAACAGATTATCGTATCACAAGTACCAGTATTTGTGCCGGCGTTCTATTACCAGGTGGTTGCAGGTTTAAATAGAAGCTAAGGGCACGAAACACATTCAGGCGACATATGTGAGTACCGATGAATTAATTCAGACCCTGTTCGGACAGACCGCAAAGAAGTGCTGCCCGGACCGGCAAACAATGTTAAGGAGGGAAGTAACGTGCCACGTAAAGGACATACGCAGAAAAGAGACGTATTAGCAGATCCGCTGTACAACAACAAAGTGGTTACCAAGCTTATCAACAACATCATGTTAGATGGTAAGAAGGGTATCGCGCAGAAGATCGTGTACGGCGCATTCGAGAGAGTGGCCGACAAGAGCGGCAAGCCGGCTATTGAAGTATTTGAGGAAGCAATGAACAACATCATGCCTGTTCTGGAGGTAAAGGCGAGACGTATCGGCGGCGCCACCTATCAGGTGCCCATCGAGGTGCGCCCGGACAGAAGACAGGCTCTGGCGCTTCGCTGGCTTACCATGTTCTCCCGCAAGAGAGGCGAGAAGACCATGGAAGAAAGGCTCGCAAACGAGATCATGGATGCGGCCAACAACACAGGCGCATCTGTGAAGCGTAAAGAAGATATGCATAAGATGGCAGAAGCAAACAAGGCGTTTGCACATTACAGATTCTAATTAGGAGGAATTGACTTGGCTGGACGAGAATATCCACTGGAGCGAACCAGGAATATCGGGATCATGGCTCATATCGATGCGGGTAAGACCACGCTGACAGAGCGTATCCTGTATTATACTGGCGTAAACTATAAAATCGGCGATACCCATGAAGGCACTGCTACCATGGACTGGATGGAACAGGAGCAGGAAAGGGGCATCACGATCACTTCAGCCGCTACCACCTGTCACTGGACGCTGCAGGAAAACTGCAAGGCGAAGCCGGGGGCTTTGGAACACCGTATCAACATCATCGACACCCCGGGCCATGTGGACTTCACGGTAGAGGTTGAGCGTTCCCTTCGCGTATTGGACGGCGCCGTGGGCGTGTTCTGCGCGAAAGGCGGTGTAGAGCCTCAGTCAGAAAATGTTTGGCGTCAGGCTGACACCTACAATGTACCGAGAATGGCATTTATCAATAAAATGGATATCCTTGGTGCGAATTTCTATGGCGCTGTAGAGCAGATACGTACACGTCTGGGCAAAAATGCCATTTGCCTGCAGCTCCCCATCGGTAAGGAAGATGAGTTCAAAGGGATCATCGACTTATTCGAGATGAAAGCATATATTTACAATGATGAAAAGGGCGAGGATATTTCCATCGTTGACATTCCGGACGACATGAAAGAGCAGGCGGAGCTGTACCGCACCGAACTGATCGAGAAGATCTGCGAGCTGGATGACGACCTGATGATGGAATATCTGGAGGGCGAGGAGCCTTCCGTGGAAGCCATGAAGGCAGTGCTGCGCAAAGCTACCTGCGAATGTGCAGCGATCCCGGTATGCTGCGGTTCCGCATACAGGAACAAGGGTGTGCAGAAGCTTCTGGACGCCATCCTGGAATACATGCCGGCGCCCACAGACATTCCGGCAATCAAAGGTACGGATTTAGACGGAAATGAAGTTGAGAGACATTCTTCCGACGATGAGCCTTTTGCCGCGCTGGCGTTTAAGATCATGGCAGACCCGTTTGTAGGAAAGCTGGCGTTCTTCCGCGTGTATTCCGGCACGATGAACTCTGGTTCTTACGTGCTGAACGCCACAAAGGGTAAGAAAGAGCGTGTGGGACGTATCCTGCAGATGCACGCGAATAAGCGGGCGGAGCTGGATAAGGTTTATTCCGGCGATATCGCCGCGGCAGTGGGCTTTAAGCTGACCACCACGGGCGATACCATCTGTGATGAACAGCATCCGGTGATCCTGGAGTCCATGGAGTTCCCGGAGCCGGTTATCGAGCTGGCGATCGAGCCGAAGACCAAAGCCGGTCAGGGCAAGATGGGCGAGGCGCTGGCGAAGCTGGCGGAGGAGGATCCCACATTCCGCGCGCACACCAACCCGGAGACAGGCCAGACTATTATCGCAGGCATGGGCGAACTCCATCTGGAGATCATTGTGGACCGTCTGCTGCGTGAATTTAAGGTTGAGGCCAACGTAGGCGCTCCGCAGGTTGCGTACAAAGAGACATTTACAAAAGAAGTTACGGTGGACAGCAAGTATGCGAGACAGTCCGGCGGACGCGGACAGTACGGCCACTGCAAAGTTATCTTCACACCCATGGATCCCAACGGCGAGGAGACCTTCCAGTTCGAGTCCACAGTTGTGGGCGGCGCGATCCCGAAGGAATATATCCCGGCTGTAGGCGAGGGTATCGAAGAAGCGGCCAAGGCCGGCGTGCTGGGCGGATTCCCGGTGCTGGGCGTTCACGCCAACGTGTTCGATGGCTCCTACCACGAGGTAGACTCCTCGGAGATGGCGTTCCACATTGCGGGTTCCATGGCGTTCAAGGACGCGATGAAGAAGGGCGATCCTATTCTTCTGGAGCCGATCATGAAGGTGGAAGTGACCATGCCGGAGGAATATATGGGCGATGTCATCGGCGATATCAGCTCCCGCCGCGGACGGATCGAGGGCATGGAAGATATCGGCGGAGGCAAGATGGTGCGCGGTTACGTGCCGCTGGCCGAGATGTTCGGTTATTCCACAGATCTGCGTTCCAAGACGCAGGGGCGCGGCAATTATTCCATGTTTTTTGAGAAGTATGAGCCGGTTCCCAAGTCTGTACAGGAGAGCGTGCTGAGCAATAAAGGAAAATAATGCTTGAAAATGCAGTATTTTCTAAAATTAGGCTTGAAAATATTTATGATTTGAAATATAATCATAAATAGCTTGTTTAAAAAAATAACGAAAACAAAATTGATCTTTTTAAGGAGGACATGCAAAATGGCAAAAGCTAAATTTGAGAGAACGAAACCGCATTGTAATATCGGTACCATCGGCCACGTTGACCATGGTAAAACAACGCTTACCGCTGCGATCACAAAGACCCTTCACGAGAGAAAGGGTACCGGCGAAGCGGTTGCTTTCGAGAACATCGACAAGGCTCCGGAAGAAAGAGAGCGTGGTATCACAATTTCTACCGCTCACGTTGAGTACGAGACCGACAAGAGACACTACGCACACGTTGACTGCCCGGGACATGCTGACTACGTTAAGAACATGATCACCGGCGCTGCTCAGATGGATGGCGCTATCCTGGTAGTTGCTGCTACCGATGGTGTTATGGCTCAGACGAAGGAGCACATCCTTCTGTCCCGTCAGGTGGGCGTTCCCTATATCGTAGTGTTCATGAACAAGTGCGATATGGTTGACGACGAAGAACTTCTGGAACTGGTTGACATGGAGATCCGTGAGCTGCTCAACGAGTACGATTTCCCGGGCGATGACACACCGATCATCCAGGGTTCCGCTCTGAAGGCTCTGGAAGATCCGATGAGCGAATGGGGCGACAAGATCATGGAACTGATGGATGCGGTTGACTCTTGGGTTCCGGATCCGCAGCGTGACACAGATAAGCCGTTCCTGATGCCGGTAGAGGATGTATTCTCTATCACAGGCCGTGGCACGGTTGCTACAGGTAGAGTGGAGCGTGGTACGCTTCATGTATCCGACGAAGTAGAAATCGTTGGTATCAAGGAAGAAACCCGCAAGGTTGTTGTAACCGGCGTGGAAATGTTCCGTAAACTGCTTGACGAGGCTCAGGCTGGTGATAACATCGGCGCACTGCTTCGCGGCGTTCAGAGAACCGAGATCGAAAGAGGACAGGTTCTTGCAAAACCGGGTACTGTTACTTGCCACACAAAGTTCACCGCTCAGGTGTACGTTCTGACAAAAGATGAAGGTGGCCGTCATACGCCGTTCTTCAACAACTACAGACCGCAGTTCTACTTCCGTACAACGGACGTTACAGGCGTTATCAGCCTGCCGGAAGGCACAGAGATGTGCATGCCTGGTGACAACGTAGAGATGACCATCGAGCTGATCCACCCGATCGCTATGGAGCAGGGTCTTACCTTCGCTATCCGTGAGGGCGGCCGTACCGTAGGATCCGGACGTG
>CANRKY010000020.1 GCA_947631355.1 uncultured Marvinbryantia sp. | reverse complement strand
GCAGGACTACGGCCCCGACAACCGCACCGCCTTCACCGCGGACGAGCAGGTCACTATGATGACCCTGTGGAGCATCTTCCGCGCGCCTCTGATGATCGGGTCGGAGCTTACAAAGCTGGACGATCTTACCCTGCGGCTGCTCACCAACAAGCGGATCCTGTCCATGCACAAAAAAGCGCGCCACTCCCATCCGGTATGGCGCAAGGAAATAAACGGCATTGAGCACATTCTCTGGACCGCCGCCTGCGCGAACGGCGGAGCGTATCTCGCCGTCTTTAATGTGGGCGATGCGGACAGTTCTTTTTCCCTTTGTCTCGCGGACGCGGAACTGCAGAATGTCACAAAGATCACGGAACTGTGGAGCGGCGAAGAACTTCCCGCCGCGCCAGAGATCCAGGTGGCTCTGAACTCCCACGGCGCGAAAGCCTATTATATCCGCTGAGAGCCAGATAGAAGTATGTGTCACATTCTCTGAAAGCCATGTGCAATATCTGACATATTCTCCGGGAACACCAGGCAAAATGTCTGACATATCTTTCGGAAACATCGGGCAGAATGTCTGCCATAGCTATCATACTGCCGCGAAAACGGGCGTTTCGGCCCGCCTCGCGGCAGTTTTATTTACTCTATAGGAAATATGATATTCACCCGGAACAGATCCCCGTCCACAAAGAGTCGGAACTGCCCCTTCTGCAGCTCTGTAAGGCTGCGGGCGATGGACAGCCCCAGGCCGCTTCCCTCCGTGTTTCTGGCCATGTCCCCGCGGATAAAGCGCTCCATCAGCTCGTCCGCCGAAAAATTTAAGGGCTGCGCGGATATATTCTTCATGGAAAATTCCGCTTCGCTTCCCCGCACTTTCAGTTCCACATAGACCCGCGTGTCCTCCATGGCGTATTTTGCGGCGTTCTGGAAGATGTTTTCCAGCACGCGCCACATGCGCCGCCCGTCGGCACGGATCATCACCGGTTCTTCCGGGAGCACAGTCATAATCTGCAGGCCGCTCTGGTCGAACCGCTCCTGAAACTCCCCCACCGCCTGCTTGGTCATTTCCAGAAAATTCAGCCGTTCCATGTGCAGGGTGATGTTTCCGCTGCTGGCCCGCGACGCCTCCACCACATCTTCCGCCAGCGTTTTGAGGCGCTGCGCCTTTTTTTCCAGAATATCAATGTACTCCCGCACTTTGGGATCCTGCAGGTTTTCCCGCTTCAGAAGATCCACATAGTTGATGATGGAGGTGAGCGGCGTTTTCAGATCGTGAGACACATTGGTGATCAGGTCCGTCTGCATGCGCTCGTTTTTCAGGCTGTTCTCCACCGCTGCGTCCAGCCCGTCCCCCACTTTATTGACATACTCCGCGATCATTTTCTGTTCGCCGCGCAGCCCCTGCAGGGGAATTTTATACTGCAGCTCCCCCTCCGTGATCCGCCGCAGCCCGTCCAGGATCTTTTTCTGTCCACCGGCTTTGTGGACAGCATAGACCAGGATGCCCGCGCAGACGAGGAAGAAAAGCGGGATGAAATTATCGCCCTCCAGGAACGTGCGGCTGAGCAGGAACAGTGTCAGCAGAAAAAAGCCAGACACCGCTGCGGTTCGTCTTAAATTCCCGTCTAGATCCTGCAAAAAAAGCTTTCCGAAGGATCGCAGCCGCGCCAGACCGATGCGCGTCAGGCTGCCATGCCACAAAAGGCCCGCTTTCCCTTTTCGCAGCACACTCCGATACAGCACAAGAAAAATGACGATGGCCACCACTGCGTACACCGCCAGGCGCAGCCAGAATCCCACCGTTCCAAACCACCGCTGGGCCCTATCCGCAAGCGCCCAGAACCACAAAATATCCGCCAGTATGCCCAGCAGCAGGATTTCTGTGTACAGCCTGTCATGCCGGTACAGGCGCACATTTCCTCCGGCTTCTTTTTTCCCGGTGAGGATCGTGAGCCGCACCATGCTTGCCAGAAAGAGCACGCCGGACAGCAGGACAGCCGCAAACAGCGGCGCCGCCAGCCGGACGCAGCGGTCATATTCCTCTTTCATCTGCGCATACCGGTCTTTCACCGGGAACGATTCATCTATGCTCACGGCAAAGATATAGTCTTCCGTGCCAAATTCCTCCTGCGCCGCCTGCTGCCACTGCTGGAGAAAGCTGGTATCCAGCGTGGTGCCGCACTCAGACAAAAGGGGCCGCACCAGGATATACGTGCCGTCCGCCCGCGTCATCTGCGCAAGGGACTGGGTGTATTTCTGGTAATCGCTGTATGCGGAGCAGTTGGTGAAAACCCTGTGCTCTTTTGTGTCAACATATAAATAATCCAGGTTCGTGTAGCCCTCCTCATCCAGCCTCTCCCTGCGGTACATCATATTCTCATATCTCTGCAGGAGCGTCTGCAGGGCGGAGATTGCCTCGCTCAGGCGCCCGTTCCACGCCGGGTTCTCATTGACCACCTCCAGGAGCCCCTCCGCCCCCATCGGCGCGTATTTTTCCGCCAGTATCGCGCCGTAGTCCCAGTAGTCCACATACACAATGGCGCCGCTCTTGTCCGCAATGGCCCGCACGCGCTGCGTGTCGTATCCATTTCCCCCTGTGCCCAGCTGTTCCAACATTTCCATCCGATAACTATCCGCAGCGGCGGCATCGTACTTTTCCATGTCGGGCACAATGAATCTTAAATCGCCGTCCGTAAACAGGTTCACGAAATCGCTGTAATAATAGTAATCGTACTCTCCGTTCTGCTTCTGGCAGACGATCACCTTTTTATCCAGATCCCCCTCCATGTACTGCCATTCCGACATCGCCCATTTTTTAATGTCCGCCACCCGGTAAGCGATGCCCGACACATTCTCATAGCGGTACTCCCCATATCCATCGTCCAGCACAGACTGCAGATCGATCACCCGGTCGGCGCCGTCCTCTGTTTTTTCTTCCAGAAAATCCCGCTCCCCGATGCTCTGGATCAGACAGAAGAAATCGTCCTCCACCGCGCTGATAAAAAAGTCGGACTCTGTATAATCTTTTTCCCCTATGCCCGGCAGATACTGGTTATGCAGTACGATCAGCGCAAAGCCGGCCCCCGTACAGACGACCAGAAGAAACGAGAGGGCTGCGCACAGACAGGCCAGTCCTTCCGCCCGCCTGTTTCGATCCCATTTTCTCGTCATTTTTCAGCGCCTCCTCTCATTTTTCAATCTTGTACCCCAGCCCCCATACCACTTTCAGATACCTGGGTTCTCTGGGATTGATCTCTATTTTTTCACGGATATGGCGGATGTGCACGGCCACCGTATTTTCCACGGCGATGGGCTCCTCGCTCCATATGCTCTCGTAGATCTGATTGATGGAAAACACTCTGCCCGGATTTTTCATCAGCAGCAGGAGAATGTTGTACTCGATGGGCGTCAGGCGCACCAGTTCGCCGTCCACCCGCACCTCCTTCAGCTCGTCATCCAGAGAGAGGCCGCCCACCTGGTACACATTCGCGCTGTCCTTCTGCACCGCGGCCCCAAGCTGAGTGTATCTGCGCAGCTGGGAGCGTACCCGCGCGATGAGTTCCAGCGGGTTGAACGGCTTGGTCACATAGTCGTCCGCCCCGATGTTCAGGCCCAGTATTTTGTCCGCGTCCTCTGATTTCGCGGACAGTATGATAATGGGCAGCGGATTTGTCTCCCGGATCTTTAAAGTGGCGCGGATGCCGTCGATCCTTGGCATCATAATATCTATGATCAGCAGATCCACCGGCTGATTTTCCAGGATGTCCAGCGCCTCCTGCCCATCGTATGCCTTGTAGATCTGATGTCCCTCCTGGGACAAATAAATGTCGATGGCCTCCACAATTTCTCTGTCGTCATCACAGACCAGTATATTTGCCATAATCTTTTCCTCTCCCTGTGCTTTGTTGTTCCTGTCCTTTGTCACCCCTGCGCCTTGCTGCTTCTGTCTTGCTCCGCTTCTGCGCTTTTCCGCTCCTGTCTTTTGCCGCCTCCGCGCTTTGCTGCTCCTGTCTTTTGTCACTTCTGCGCCTTGCCAATTTCACGCTTTACTCCGGCCGCCGGGTTCACACCCCAATCTGCACCGCCGTGTATCCATGATCCACCGTGTAGGCCCACAGGCCGTGTATCTGCGGGAGCAGGACATCCATACTCCAGCGCTTCTCGCTGCGCTTCGGGCTGTTGCAGTCGTTTACTTTTATCATCCCCTGTTCGTCCACTCCTGTCAAGACAATAAAATGACCGCTGTATGTAAAATCTCCCGGGTACATGGAGCAGATCACGGGATGGCCCGCGCGCAGATGCTCCAGAATAAACGATTCCTCCGGCTTTCCCTCTATCGCCGTAAGCCCCAGGGCCTCGGCCCCCTCTGTCATCAATTTCCAGGAGGAACCTTCGCCCTTCACATAATAGCCCTGCTCCTGTGCAAATTCCGCCACTTTTCGGGGATCCCACTGCGTCTGCCCGGTAAGGCCGCACACCACCATGGATAGGGATGTGGGGCCGCATCCCGTGACGGCCAGGAAATCGTCCCCGTACGTCCCATATCCCCAGCGCTCATCCCACTGAAGGAACAGTGGGATCTCCCCCGGCTGCACCTCCCCGCGCAGGTCTATCTCATATTGCTGATCTTTCTTTTCCGGATAGGCGTCCACAAAATCCGCCGTCTCCGGGTATTTTTCTTTCAGTTCCAATAGGCTGCGCGGGATCTTTCCGGAGCCGCTTCCCGCCCCGCCCAGACGGCGCGCGATAAAACCTGCGCAGAGCAAAAACGCCAGCAGCAGACACAGAACTTCCAGAAAAACCACTGTTTTCCTGGGAAGGATCCGCCGCCCGTTTTTGCTCTTTGTCCTCATCTGCCGTTTTCCCCTCTTTTATATCCTATGTAATTTCATCTTCCGTTTCGGGTTCACCGGGAAAGATGGCTTCATTGTGTCTATGATTGACGCTTCATGATGTCTAGGATCATTTATAAAATAACAGAGAAATATTAATATCGGAACGTGTAAATTGTTATGGTTTTCTTAAGATTGCTATATCGAAAATACTGCAAATAACTACATTTTCCAAGCCAATTGTGACTATCTTGTATCCAGCACTCATAATCTGCGGCACAGAACCGTAAAAGTGCAGAACTGCAAAAACGCAGATCCGTAAAACACAGAGCTATAAAAGCGCAGAACCGCAAAAAGTACAGAACCCTAAAAACGCAAGAAGCCGCTTGTATTTTCTCCGTGGAAACGATATGATAGCTTTAAAGCACGGCACCATAAACCGATGGATGCCGCAGATTTACAGACAGATGGAGGAGCTTATGATTAAAAATACAGATCTTTCCGGCGTATGGGACTTTTCTTTTGACCGTGCGGCTGGCTATAACGATACGATCCTGCTGCCGAATACGCTCTCCTGCGCTCAAAAAGGCACATTGAACAAGCGCGCTGAGATCGGTCATCTGACGGATATCTATTTCTATGAAGGCAGCGCGTGGTTCCGAAAAACTGCGGTGCTCTCCTGCCCTGCGAACGGCAGCGCGGAACTATACCTGGAGCGCACCCGAAAGACCACGCTCCTGGTGGACGGCAGGCAGGTGGGGAGCCGCGACAGCCTTTGCTGCGCCCACTGCTATGATCTGACCGCGTTCTGCGATGACAGGCCGCACACGCTGGAACTCTGCGTCTCCAATACCGGATACCCAATCGCGGGCGGCCACATGACCTCATATGATACCCAGACAAACTGGCTGGGCATCACCGGCAAAATAGAACTGCGCCAGTACGGATCATGCCGCGCGGAAAATGTGCGCATCCAAAGCGATGTGCAAAACCATTGTTTTATCGTATCGTTTTCCATTGCCGGGGCGCCTGCATCCATGATTTCTGTTTTCGCGTCCTTAGATGGGGTCGTGTTCCCCTCTCTCACTCCAAACATCACTGGCGCCCAGGTATCCGCTGTCATCCCTCTTGGGGAGGACGCACGGCTCTGGAGCGAGTTCACGCCAGATCTCTACGAGATCACCGTGGATGTGGACGGAGATCGTTTTTGCCAAATGGCGGGCCTGCGGGAATTTTCTGCAGACGGGGACAAATTCCGAATCAACGGCAAAAAGACCTTTCTGCGGGGCAAGCATGACGGCATGATCTTTCCTAAAACCGGATATGCTCCCACGGATGTCGACAGCTGGCTCGCCGTCATGTCCACGGCGAAGGAGTACGGCGTCAACCATTACCGCTTCCACACCTGCTGTCCGCCGGAGGCCGCCTTTTATGCCGCGGACATGCTGGGAATCTATATGGAGCCGGAACTTCCCTTCTGGGGGAACATCTGGGCTCCCGGCGAGGAGGGGTACCACGCGGAAGAACAGGATTACCTGATCCGCGAGGGAAAAGGGATTCTCTCCTCCTTCGGAAACCACCCTTCTTTCTGTATGATGTCCATGGGAAATGAGCTCTGGGGGAACCCTGCCCGGATCAATGAGATGATGGGCATTTTAAAGGCCCACGATCCCAGGCCCCTCTTTACGCAGGGCTCCAATGATTTTCAGTTTTCGCCCTGCACCGTTTCCAACGATGACTTTTTTGTGGGAGTGCGCCTGTCCACCCACCGGCTGCTGCGGGGATCCTACGCCATGTGCGACGCGCCCCTGGGCCACATCCAGACAGACGCCCCCGGCACCATGACCGATTATGACGGAAATATACGCGCGGACGATGCCGCGGATGAGCTTTCCGGCGGCTCCGTCACCATCCAGTATCAGACGGGGACGCGGGAAGTGGCACTCTCAGAACACACCGGCAGTTTTCATCCCCGGATGCCCATCGTCACCCATGAGATCGGACAGTACTGCGTTTACCCGAATTTTGGAGAAATTCAAAAATACACCGGCCCTCTGCGTGCCCGCAATCTGGAAGCCTTCCGCGAACGTCTGAAGGAAAAAGGGCTGCTGTCCCTCGCGGACGACTTTTTCAGAGCCAGCGGCACCCTTGCTGTCAGCTGCTATAAGGAAGAACTGGAGGCTGTGCTGCGCTCCCGGCTGCTGGCGGGCTGCCAGATCCTTGATCTGCAGGATTTTTCCGGTCAGGGCACGGCCCTTGTGGGGATCCTGGACGCGTTTATGGAGAGCAAGGGGCTGATTGCCCCGGAAGAATGGCGGGAATTTTTCGCGCCCTGTGTACTGCTGGCGCGCTTTGAGCGGTATGTTTACACGCCGGGCGAGGCCTTTCACGCAAAGCTCCAGCTGACAGATTTCGGCACCGTATCCCATGCCGGGGAAGCCCTTTACTGGCAGCTTGGAAAAGAAACTGGCCGGTTTGTTATTCCGGACTATGAAAACTACGCGGATATCGGAGAAGTGAATACATTTCTGGATGCAGATATACAGCCGGGCAAGCTGGAGTTTTGTCTATGGACAGAGAGCGGATCAAAAAACCATTACACACTGTATGTGGTAAAATCCATCGCTCTGCAGGATATTGAGAAATATTGCGGCGAAGCCGCACCGGAACACGCAATCCCGGAAACTGTCCGTTGCCACACAGAAACAAGCCCGAAAGCTGCCAGCTGCCGCACAGAAGAAATCCAGGAAACTGCCAGTTGCCACACGAAAGCTATGTTTCAGACAGCAGACTGCTGTGTGAGAAGCGCGCTGGATGCCGAGGCCCTGGCCCTTTTGAAGCGCGGCAAAAAAGTGCTGATCTTCCAGCGGCCGGATGACAAGAGCAGTATCCCTGGCTTTTACTGCACGGATTTTTGGAATTATCCCATGTTCCGCAGTATCTCCGAGGCAAAGGGAAGCCCGGTGGCCGTTGGCACTCTGGGGCTGCTGATCGACAATGCCCACCCGGCCCTTGCCGGTTTCCCGTGCGAGCGCTTCTCCACGCCCCAGTGGTACCCTGTTGTGAGTTGTTCCGCCAGCGCCATTTTGGACGATGTTCCCGACAAACGCGTGATCGTGCGCACAATTGACAATTTTGAGCGCAACCACGATCTCGGGCTGATCTACGAGCGGGATCTTTTCGGCGGCACCGCCGTTTTCTGCGGCTGCGATCTTGCGGATCTGGCACAGACGCCGGAAGGCCGCGCACTGGCGGCCTCCCTGATCGATTATATAAAAAGCTGAATCCAGGGGCTTATATAATGATGCACACAAAGCCCCCTTTGTTTTCGTTGACGATACGCTGCATCACATTCTGTAATTTCCGGCGGCTCTCATCTGTGATCTGAGAAAGCTTTCCGTGTATGCCGTCCTCGGTCATCTGCTCAATGGATTTGCCGAAAATATTGGTATCCCAGATGCCCTCCCCGGTTTTTGCGGAATCATTGATATACGCGATCAGGTCTTCCGCCTGCTGCTCGCTCCCCACGATGGGCGATATCTCGGTCTCGATGTCCGCCTTGATCAGATGGATGGACGGACTGACAGCTTTCAGTTTTACGCCGAACTTTCCGCCCTGGCGGATGATCACCGGTTCTTCCATGCGGATCTCATCCTGGTTCGGCGTGATCACGCCGTAGCCCGTGTTCCGCACGCTCTCCAGCGCGGCCTGCGCCTTCTCGTACTCTGTTTTCAGGGCCGACAGTTCCCGCACCATGGAGATCAGCTGGTACTCCCCATCGATCTCCACCCCCGCCAGCTCGCTGAGCATCTGGTAATACCGCGCATCGTCCACATCCACCCGCACCCGCGCGATGTCGGATGCTTCGTCTTCTTCCGCATTGTTTTCCAGAACTGCCTTATTCACAAATTCCAGTCCGGCCAGCCGCTCCGTATACGCGCCTCGCCGGGGCGGCGCCTCCTGCAGCAGTTCTCTTGCTGTATTCACCAGCCCTTCTTTCACCGGGTGATCCGGCGGAAGCATTTCTACCCATTTGGGTATGTACAATTCTAATCTGGATAGACTCAAAAAAATACCCCCTTACCTGTACTGTTCCAGTATATGCAAGGGGGTACTCTGATTATGCTCTTATCCTCTGCGCTCTGATCACGCTTTTATGCTTCCGTGTAAAGCGGTGTGGAGTAATAGCGGTCGCCGGAATCCGGCAGCAGCGCAACAATGGTCTTGCCCTTGTTCTCCGGGCGCTTTGCCAGTTCCACCGCCGCGTAAAGTGCCGCACCGGAGGAGATGCCGGTGAGGATTCCCTCTGTTTTTCCCAGCAGCTTGCTCGTCGCAAAGGCATCCTCATTCTCCACTTTTATGATCTCATCGTAAATGGATGTGTTCAATGTATCCGGCACGAATCCCGCGCCGATACCCTGTATTTTGTGCGGTCCGCTCACACCGTCCGAGAGCACCGGAGAGCTGGCCGGCTCCACCGCCACGACCGTAATATCTGATTTCTGGCTCTTTAAATATTCTCCGACCCCGGTAACGGTGCCGCCCGTTCCAACGCCTGCCACAAAGATGTCCACCGCTCCGTCCGTGTCCTCCCAGATCTCCGGCCCTGTGGTCTCACGGTGCGCTTTCGGGTTCGCCGGGTTGACAAACTGCCCCGGGATAAAGCTGTCTTTGATCTGTGCGGCAAGTTCCTCCGCCTTCGCGATGGCGCCCTTCATTCCCTTTGCGCCTTCTGTGAGCACCACTTCCGCGCCATAAGCCTTCAGGATGTTCCTGCGCTCCACGCTCATGGTCTCCGGCATGGTGAGGATCATGCGGTATCCCTTCACCGCCGCGATCGCGGCCAGGCCGATGCCTGTGTTCCCGGATGTGGGCTCGATGATAACAGCGCCCGGCTTTAATTTCCCCTCGGCCTCCGCAGTCTCGATCATTGCCTTCGCAATGCGGTCTTTCACGCTGCCCGCCGGGTTAAAATACTCCAGCTTCAGCAGAAGTTTTGCCTCCAGGTTCAGTTTTTTCTCCAGATTCACCGCCTCCAGAAGCGGCGTTTTGCCGATCAGTTCCAGAGAACTTTTATAAATTTTCGCCATTTGATGATTCCTCTCTTTCTTTTTCATATATTTCCTATGTAATTACTATGTTATTAGGATAGCACACATTTCTTATTTGTCAAGCACTTTTTTACCTGAATATAAAAAAGACATCTTCCCGGTTATTACCTAAGAAGATGCCTTCTCTCATTCACAATATCATCCTTTTTGCGAACCACACTGCTGCAGGAACTCCGCTGGCCCGGGATCTTTGCTGCACAGATACGCCGCCGGTGCAAACACACATCTTCTACAGCTGCGGCAGCATGGCCGTCGCGATCGTAAAGTACACAAAGATGGAACAGGCGTCCACGATCGTGGAAATAATGGGCGCCGACATCAGCGCCGGATCCAGTTTCGCCTTCTGGGCAAACAGCGGCAGGACGCAGCCCAGCAGCTTCGCAATAACGATCGTCACCGCCAGCGAGCATCCCACGATAAGCGCCAGCACGAGATTGTGGTACATCAGCATGATCCGCACGCCGTTCACGCACGCCAGAATGATGCCCACCAGGATAGACACCCGGAACTCCTTGAACATGGCCCGGAAAATGTCCTTAAATCGTATTTCATCCAAAGCGATGCCGCGGATGATCAGGGCGGAACTCTGCGACCCGCAGTTTCCCCCCGTATCCATCAGCATGGGAATGAAAGACACCAGAAGGGGCATCACCTCAAACGCCTTCTCATATTTGGAGATCAGTATCCCGGTCACCGTGGAAGAAAGCATCAGGAACAGCAGCCAGAGGATCCTGTTTTTTACGTGCTGAAAAACCGATGTCTCAAAATACGATTTTTCACTGGGATTCACGGCCGCCATCTTACTGATATCTTCCGTCGCCTCGTCCACCATGACGTCCATGGCGTCATCGAAGGTAACGATACCCACCATCAGGTTGTCCGCGTCCACCACCGGCAGAGCCAGCAGATCGTATTTGCGGAACAGGCGCACAACCTCCTCCTGATCCGTGTGGGTGGTCACCGACTTGATGTCCGTCTCCATGATCTCCTCCATGGTGGTGTCATCATCCATGGTCATCAGGTCTTTTGCCGTGACGATACCCACCAGGCGGCGGTGTTCCAGAATATAACAGGTATAGATCGTCTCTTTGTGGATCCCCACGCGCTTGATGTGCGTCATGGCCTGAGCCACCGTGGTGCTCTTGCGCAGATCCACATATTCCGTTGTCATAATGCTCCCGGCGCTGTCATCCGGGTAATTCAGCAGCACATTGATCTGGTTCCGCTTCTCTCTGTCCACGGTCTCCAGAATGCGGGTCACCAGATTCGCCGGCAGGTCTTCCAGAAGATCCACCGTGTCGTCCATAAACAATTCGTCCAGGATCACTTTCAGTTCCCGCTCTGTGAACATTTCCACCAGGTTCGTCTGCAGGGCGCTGTCCATGTTTGCAAACACATCCGCCGCCTTGTCTTTGGGAATCAGCCGGAATGCGAGAACCAGTTCTTTATCCTCCAATTCGGACAGCAGACTCGCAATGTCCACAGCATTCATTACATTGAGGATGCTTCGCACGGCTTTGTACTCGCGCGCGGTAAGAAGCTCCTCGAAGATTTCTCTGTCCATAGCTTCTCCCCCTTCTCTCTATGAAATTGCACGATCGGCCTTCAGAAGAAGGGTAACTGCCACCTGCGTCCATTGCGCTCACCTGCCTTTCCAAATCTGAATTTTTATGTAACCGCCCGCTTATATGCCGGGCAAAACCTACCTGCAGTCAACGTCTGCAGACATTGTTTACAGCCTCACAAATTTTGCAAAGAACTCCTCCGCCTCCAGGGGATGCGAGAAATAATACCCCTGCAGGCTGTCCGGTGCATAAGACTGCACGATGCTGCGGATCGTGGCCGTCTCGATGCCCTCCACGCACACCTCAATCCCCAGCTTCTGGCTCAGATTGATCAGATATTCAATGATATGCCGGTCAGACTGATTTTTGGGAAGCTGAGAGACAAACCCGTGGTCGATCTTCACCGAATCGATGGGCAGCTCTTTTAAGGTGCTCACGGATGCGTAGCCCGTGCCGAAATCATCCAGCGCCACGTGGATCCCCTGGTCGCGGAAGAATTTAAACTCCGTGCGCAGCCCGTCCATATCCACGATCTTGCAGGTCTCCGTGAGCTCCAGCACCAGACACTCCGGCGCCACCTTGTATTTTTTCAGCATATCCATCACGAATCCCATAAATTCTTCGTGCTGGAACTGCAGATAAGACACGTTGATATTTATTTTCATCTCCGAGCGGACTTTCTGCCACTCGCTGAGCTGCCGCAGTCCAGTCTCCAGGATCCAGTTGCCCACATCCACAATGGCGCCCGTGCTCTCCAGCAGAGGGATGAACTCCATGGGCGGCACTCTCCTGCCGTTCTTGTCCATCCACCGGCACAGCGCCTCGCAGCTGTACAGTTCCCCGCTCTCGTTGTGTATAATAGGCTGATAACAGAGGAAAAATCCGCGGCAGTTGTCCCGCACGCTGTCCATCAGCTCATCCATGATCTCGATCTCCCGCAGGGATTCCTCCAGAATCTCTTTTGTGAAAAAGCCCAGGTTCCGCCGGTCGTTTTTCTTCGTCCAGTGCAGCGCGTACTCCAGATTGCGGTGCAGCATCTCGATGTCCTGCCCGTTGTCCGGGTAAAAGAGCGCCCCGCCGGAAATGCTGATGGGAACCTCCTTCCCGTCCACCACCGTTGCGTGCTGTGCCGTCTCCTGGAACACATGGAACATATCGCGCAGCTGCTCTTTTGTAGCGCCCGGCCACAGGCAGGCGAACTTGTCGCCGTCCATGCGGTAGATCTCCATGGCTTCGTCTTTCTTTTCATTGATCTGTCTGCCGAAGCTGCGCAGCACATTATTTCCAAATAGGTAATTGTATTTTTCGTTGACCCGTCCGAAGCCATCGATGCCCAGCATCATGATGCCCACGCGCTGCCCCTTCTCTTTCATATCATACATCAGCTTGTAAAGATCGGAGCGAAATTCGTAGATGTTTTTCAGGTTGGTGGTCGCATCGTATTTGCCGGTATGGCCCAGGTTCGTCATGGCCCCCGCAAAGAGGACGATCTCCCCCTGCGCATTGCGCAGCACGGTTCCCCGGCACATCACCCACACGTACGTGCCATAGCGGTTGAGCATGCGGTACTCCCCGTTCTGCATATCCGTCTCCCCGCGCACAACCTTCTCAAAGTCCTCCTCGAAAGCCGCAAGGTCGTCCGGGTGAATGGCGCGCAGCAAAGCATAGGAGGCATCGCCGTGGATGTTTTCCACATCTTTGTCCGTGGGAATATTGAAATATTCCATGGCGGCCCTGCTCCATCTGTATTTTCCGCTCTTAATATCAAACATAAAAATGTAGGAACTCTCCAGGCTGTTCGCCAGAATGTCAAACAGATCTATGCTTCGCTCAAATATATTTTCTCCCATGTTACCCGCACCTTTGTTCCTGTACTAACGGATCCTCTCCGGAAATCCCACTCTCTTTTGTACCTTGCGAAGCGTCTTATTCGCAAAGTAAGCCGCTTTTTCCGCGTTGTTCTTGATCACGCTGTCAATGTATGCCTTGTCTTTTTCCAGCCTGGCCACTTCCTCCTGGAGGGGCCGCAGCTGCGATACGATGGCCTCTCCCACCGCCGCTTTCAGATCCCCGTATCCTTTGCCGTCAAATTCTGCCACCACCTGCTCCGGCGTCTCGCCGGTGCACGCGCAGTATATGTTGATCAGATTTTTCACGCCGGGCTGCTCGTCCCGGTAGAGGATCTGCGCCTCGGAATCCGTGACCGCGCGCTTGCACTTACGGATGATGGTGTCCGGGTCATCCATCAGATAGATGCTCCCGTTTGGATTCTCGTCGGATTTGGACATTTTCTTTTCCGGATTCTGCAGGCTCATGATCTTCGCCCCGGTCTTGCCGATATACGCCTCCGGAATGGTAAAGGTTTCCCCGTAAATGCTGTTGAACCGCTGCGCGATGTCCCTGGTGATCTCCAGATGCTGTTTCTGGTCGATCCCCACCGGAACCACATCCGCCTGATACAGCAGGATATCCGCCGCCATCAGCACCGGGTAGGTAAAGAGCCCCGCGTTGATATTGTCCGCGTGCTTCGCCGACTTGTCTTTAAACTGCGTCATGCGGCTGAGCTCTCCCATGTAAGTATAGCAGTTCAGGATCCAGGCGAGCTCCGCATGCCCGGACACGTGAGACTGATAGTAAATGCAGTTTTTCTCCGGATTCAGGCCCGCCGCGATATATAAGGTGAGCAGCGCGCGCGCCCTCTTGCGCAATATGGCTGGATCCTGGCGCACCGTGATGGAGTGTTCATCCACCACACAGTAAAAGCACTCGTATTCTTCACTCAGTGTCACCCAGTTTTTCAGCGCGCCCAGATAATTTCCCAATGTGAGATTTCCCGTAGCCTGCATCCCGCTGAACAACACTTTTTTTCCATCGATCATAACAAAATTTCCTTCCCGCACATTCCTTTCTGCGCGCTCATATGCGCCGTTTGACGCACTTACACACATGAAATTGACTGCTTATTTAGTTTATCATCTGAACAAAAGAAAGTCAATTGACAATTAACATAAAACGGAAGATAATAAAGTATATTTTTTGTCGTCCCACCTGCAAAATCTATGTCAGAAACAGATATCCATTTAAAAAGCAAAATCCTGGCCCGCGGCCAGGAACAAAGGAGGCCCTTATGGAAAAAATTACCAGTTTCACCATTAATCACATCGCGCTGCAGCCGGGCATCTATGTGTCCCGGAAAGACAAGGCCGGCAATGCGGTGATCACCACATTTGACATCCGCATGACCTCCCCCAACGAGGAGCCGGTGATGAACACCGCGGAGGTGCACACCATCGAACATCTGGGGGCCACGTTTCTGCGGAACCACCCGGTGCACGCTTCCCGGGTGCTCTACTTCGGCCCCATGGGCTGCCGCACGGGTTTCTATCTTCTGCTGACCGGAGATCTTGAGTCGCAGAACATCGTGCCGCTCATCAAAGAGATGTTCACCTTTATCCGCGATTACGAGGGGGAGGTGCCGGGAGCCAGCCCCAGGGACTGCGGCAACTATCTGGACATGAACCTGCCGATGGCAAAATATCTGGCCGGGCGATACCTGGAGCAGGTGCTGGCAGATATCGGCCCGGAGCGGCTGATCTATCCGGAATAACCTTTAAGGCTGCGGTTTTTGCCGCGGCCTTTTTGATGCGCCGTATGCCTTGCTCTCCCTTTCTTTAAGTACACGTTACGCACATAGCGGAAGCAGGCTTCTTCCCCGTAGCGATCCAGAAGGCGCAGAAGAAACGCCAGCTCTTTTTTCGTCTCCGGGTGCATCATGTAGCGCTCCTGCCCTTTTAAGAAATAGCGCAGCGGCTCATGCCGGGTGTAATGCTCTTTATTGTATACCTTTGACGCCGCAATGCGGTCCGCAAGCATCTCCGCCACATATTTCCGCGGCATGCGCATGCCGTCCATGGCATGGTCTTCCCGCTCCAGGCTGTAGTCGATCCAGTATTCAAAATGGTGCTTGTTTCTCCCCTTGTGGTGCAGCCAAGCGGAGGAGTAGCCCTTCGCCTCCCGCTCCGCGTTGTTGGGACTTCGGGTTCCCTGGTAATACTTTGCCCCCACCAGAAATTCGGACGGCAGATACTTTGACAGGTCGTGCAGTATCCCCTGCCGGTACAGCCCCATCTGAAAACAGTGTTTCATCACCAGCAGCTTGTGCTCTGTGATCGTGCGAAAATGGCCGATAAAATCCATGTAAAGCCTATCCTTTCTTTCCCACTAAGATCATAATTGTGCGCGCCGGAACCCGGATCGTCCGACATTCCTTGAGCTTCTGCTCCGACGGCAGAAATCCGGCTTCCGTGGACGTGTCCGCCGCCAGGTACCAGCTCATCTGCGCGGGCAGCGCCGGCAACGCCAGTTCCTGCTCCAGAGGATGCAGATTATACGCCACATACAGAAAGCCCTCCTGCTGCGCGTACTGCTCGCAGTACATCATCCCCAGCTGCCTGCTGTTGTATTCAAACCCGCCGTACCACGCGCGACTGCTGTGGTAGGAGAGATCCGGGCTGCCGCAGGATTTATAGTCGCTCATCTGCAGATCTTCCGCCATGCTGAGGATCCGGTGCTCTCTCCGGAACGCGATGGCTTTTTTTACAAACTCCGTGAGCGCGGCGTTTTTGGCGCAGGCGCCCCAGTCCACCCAGGAGATCTCGTTGTCCAGACAGTAAGGATTGTTGTTTCCGGCCTGGGAATTGCCAAACTCGTCTCCCGCCAGCAGCATGGGCGTTCCCTGAGATAACAGAAGGAGCAGGAACGCGTTGCGCATCTGCCTTTTCCGCAGGCTCATCACGGCTTTTTTCCGCGTGGGTCCCTCCAGGCCGCAGTTCCAGCTGAAATTGCAGACCGCCCCATCGTTGTTCCGCTCGCCGTTGTCCTCGTTGTGCTTATTGTCGTAGCTCACCAGATCCAGAAGGGTAAACCCGTCGTGGTTGGTCAGGTAATTGATCACGCCATAGGTTTTTGCGCTCCGGCGCACGCGGTACGCGAACGCCTCCAGCATCCCCTCGTCCCCCTTCAATATGCGCCGCATATCCATCAGGAAGCCATCGTTGCACTCCGCGAACCGGCGCGCGCGCTTCCACCCGTTCCAGTTCCACGAGGAGGCATCGCTCACCAGGATCTTCGTGTCCGCAAGGTATGGGTCTTTTGCCAGATATCTGCCCGCCTCCGCCTTCCCCATGATGTGGAATCCGTCAATGTGAAATTCGCGCACCCAGTAGGTGAGGCAGTCGAGGATCGTGCGAAGCGCGGTGTTTTCCGTAAAAAACATGTCCAGCAGCACTTCGATGCCGTTTTGATGCATGGCCCGCACCATGTCTTTCATTTCTCTGGCCGGGTTGTCCGCAGACGCGTAAAAGCGGCGCGGCGCAAAATAGCTGCCCTCCACATAGCCCCAGTAATCCGTCCTATGGGGCGGCAGTTCCATGGCCGTCCCGGGCATTTCCCCGGCGGCCCTTCCCCTCGGGGTGCCCGGGCGCTCCTTCTTTGCGGGTTCCTGCTCTCTTGCCGGCATCGGCTCATAGACCGGCATCAGCTTCACCTGGTTGACGCCCAGTTCCTTCAGATACGGGATCTTTTCCGCCAGTCCAAGAAAAGTGCCCTTGTGGCGCACTTTCGATCTCGGATGGCGGGTAAAATTGCGGACATGCAGGTGATACATCACGGCGTCCTCGAAGGGAATCGCGGGCGCCCTGTCGTCCATCCAGTCGTAAGGTTCAAAATCCATCCCGCAGAGAACCTGCGGGGATCGCGGGGTATCTTCTCCCGCCGCTCTGTCCGCGAGGAACTGCGCGCGGGGATCTGTCACAAATTCGTGTTCCAGTTTATAGCAGTATCTGATCTTGTTCCAGGGCAAATCCATTACTTTCAGTGTACGCAGTTCTCCAACCGCAGCTTCCGCCGGAAACTCTGCTTCCTGCAGAAGTTCCCCGCTCGTCTTATCATAGAGCAGAACAGAAGCCTCCTGTCCCGGCAGGACGGCCGCCGTGAAGCGCACCCCGTCCTTTTCCGCCATGGCACCAGGGCTACAGAAAAGCGCCGCACTCTTGTCTACTTTCCAGGTCATCTTACGCTCTCATCCTTTCCCAATCCCAATGTCAAGCTGTTACTGCATATGAAATTTTTGTTGTATCCAGACAGTTTTCGGACGATTGCCCCGCAAAACCGCCGCTCGTTGCGTCTATTGGCCCGCCGTTCTGCACGGCGGCATGCTGATATGGACATTATAACATATTCTTGCGGGGAAAAGTATAATAGTTTTATAAATTTACTTGCATTTCGCGGAAATCTCTGTTAAAGTGATGTTTGCTACTGATAGGATGTATGCACATTCACCCAAAAAGGAGAAATGAGGTATTTTTATGAGCGATCTGGATTTTAACTGCACCGGCAACTGTGATTCCTGCGGCAGCAGCGACTGCGACCAGGCCACTGTCACGCTTACCCTGGACAATGACGAGACCCTGGAGTGCTCCATTCTCACCACATTTCAGGCGGGCGGCAGGGAATATATCGCGCTTCTGCCCCTGAATGAGAACGGAGAGAATGAGACTGGCGAGGTTTATCTGTACCGCTTCCGCGTGGAAGACGGCCAGCCCAACCTGGAAAACATCGAGGACGACGATGAATATGAGATCGCGGCCGACGCGTTCGATGAACTTATGGATGAGATGGAATTTGAGGAGATGGAAGACGACGAGGAGGACGAGTAGCCTATAGGCCCGCCAGAAACGGCGATGGCTGCAGCTCTTTCCCGTACTTTTCTTTCAGCACACAGATCATGAGACGTACAGATGCCCGCGTCATTCCCACATAGAACATCCTGCGCTCCTCCTCGATATCGCTCTGGAGCATGGCCTTTTTATAAGGGATGACGCCGTTGTTCACATCCAGAAGGAACACTTCCGGAAACTCCAGCCCTTTCGCGCTGTGCAGTGTGGTGAGCGTCACGGCATCTGTATTTCTTTCTCTGTGCTGCGCCTGTTCTCTCAGCATCTGTGTATATTCGTCCATGCGGGCGAACCATTCTTCATGGGTCTTACAGCCTCTGGCGCTCTCCGCCAGGCGGTCAAGCACCTCATACAATTCTTCTGCTTTCATGTGCCGGCAGTCGGCATATTCCTCCAGATAACTTTCATATCCGATATTATGGCGTATGTACTGCACTGCGGCGAACGGCTCCAGCTTTGCGAGCACCCGCAGGTCGTATTCCAGCCGGTCGATGCGTCGGATCATCCAGCCCTTGTCCTCATAGTACATGCGAAGGCGCTCCAGATCCACCCGGGGCGTGTCCAGGCAGGCGCGCTCGATGTACCGTTTCGGGCGGTTGACGATCTTCAGGAAGTCCTCTCTTGCCCGGCTCCCCATGGCCACGCGCAGGTACGCGGTGATATGGCCGCAGATCCAGTGCGCGAACAGATTTGGGAGCACATCGCGCATACAGAATGGCACGTTGTATTCCAGCAGCTTCTGAGAGATCACTCCCGCATCCGCGTTGCTGCGGTACAGAACGGCAAAATCGCCGTATTTCCCGCCCTTTTCCACTCCCTGCTGGATGCGCCGGATGATGCCCAGCGCCTCCTGGCGCTGATCCTGGAACAGCAGTTTTTCCACCGGCGCGCCGTCCTCTTTCACCTGCCGGATGTCCTTGGAAAAGCGCACCCTGTTCCGGGCGATCACTTTGGATGCGGCGTCGATCACATGGCCCGGACAGCGGAAATTCAGATCCAGCAGCATCTGCGCCGCCCCCGGATACTCCTTTGGAAAGTGCAGCATGATCTCCGGCTTCGCCCCGCGGAACCGGTAGATGGACTGGTCATCGTCTCCCACCACAAACAGGTTGTTCCGGGGAGCCGCCAGAAGTTTTAAGATGTCGTACTGAAGGCGGTTGATGTCCTGAAATTCGTCCACCAGGATGTACTGGTAGCGGTTCCGCCAGCCCTGCAGGATATCCGGGCGCTCGCGAAACAGCCGCAGTGTCTCCGTCATCAGATCGTCATAGTCCAGCAGGGCTTCCCGCTCCATCCTGCCGGCATACTGCCGGAATATGGCGCGGAACTGCTCCTCCGGCACATTGGCCGCGTAATAGTGCTCCAGCGGGATCTGCTCGTTTTTTACCAGGCTGATCTCCTGCGCGACCGCCTGCAGGAGCTCCCCCTCCTCCTCAGTATCCAGATCCATACCCGCAACGATCTCTTTTAGGATGCGGTACTTCACATCCTCCCCGGCGATGTTCGCCGCGGTGAGGTGATAGGCGTTCTTCAAGATTTCATAAAAGACAGAGTGGAACGTGCCGAAGCGCACCTGTGTCTGCTGCGCGTGGCACAGCTCCAGGAACCGCCTTTTCATCTGATCCGCCGCGGCTTTTGTGAACGTGACCACCAGGATGTGGATGGGCGGGATCTGGCAGTTCTCGATCAGATATTTGGTTCTTCTTGTGATCACCGTGGTCTTTCCAGAACCCGGCCCCGCCAGCACAATGGCGGGACCGTCCCGGTGCATGACCGCTTTTTTCTGTGCTTCTGAGAGGGCCATCTTAATTTTCGTTCTCCAGTTTTTCGATGGCCGCGCGCAGCCGCGACAGGGTCTCCTCTTTCCCGAGGATCTCCATGATCTCCGTGGCTCCCGCCGGCGTCATCTGTTTCCCGGAAGCAGCCGTGCGGATGGGCCACATCACATAGCCGTTTTTATATTCATGCTCTTTCGCAAAATTTACCAGCAGCTCGTAGAGCGCATCGTTGCTGTAATCTTCCTGTTTCTCCAGAAGCGGCAGAACCTCCCGCAGCACCTGCAGGGAAGATTCCCCCGTAGTCTTCATCTTCTTGTGGGTGTACATGGAAACGTCGTACTCTGGCACGGCCTCAAAGAAATCGATCAGCTCCGCGATATCCGGGAACACCTCGATCCTTGTGCGCACCATCTCCGCGATCTTCCGAAAATCCAGTTCCCTGGTGATGGTCTTGCGGATATAGGGAAGCGCCAGCTCGTAAAATTTATCCGGATCCATAGCTTTCATGTATTCCCCGTTCATCCACCTCAGTTTGTTCATGTCAAACACGGCCGGGGATTTGCTCATATGGTGGTAGTCGAACGCTTCCACCAGCTCTTTCAACGTAAAGATCTCCCGGTTATCCGCGGGGCACCAGCCCAAAAGGGCCACGTAGTTCACGATGGCCTCCGGCAGAAAGCCCTGATCCAGCAGATCTTCGTAGGAAGAATGGCCGCTGCGCTTGCTCAGCTTTTTGTGCTCCTCGTCCGTGATCAGCGGGCAGTGCACATAAACCGGCACCTTCCAGCCGAACGCGTTGTAGAGGCGGTTATATTTCGGCGCGGAGGACAGGTACTCGTTGCCGCGCACCACATGGGTAATCTCCATGAGGTGATCGTCCACCACATTGGCAAAATTGTAAGTTGGGAACCCGTCGGACTTGATCAGGATCATGTCGTCCAGCTCCGCGTTTGGCACCTCGATGGTGCCGTAGATCTCATCCTCGAACTTTGTGGTCCCCTCGTTCGGCACATTCTGACGGATCACGTAGGGCACCCCGGCGTCCAGCTTCTGCTGCACTTCCTCTTTGGAGAGATGCAGGCAGTGCTTGTCGTAAATGGCGATCTCTTTTCCCGCCACCACCTGTTTGAGGGATTCCAGGCGCTCCTTGTCGCAGAAGCAATAGTACGCCTCTCCCTTTTCGATCAGTTTCTTTGCGTATTCCAGATAAATGCCCTTTGCCTGGCGCTCGCTCTGCACGTAGGGGCCATAGCCCTTGTCCTTATCCGGGCCCTCATCGTGCTCCAGCCCCGCGTGCTCCAGCGTGCGGTAGATGATCTCCAGCGCGCCTTCCATAAACCGCTCCTGGTCGGTATCCTCTATGCGGAGCAGAAAATCGCCCCCCTCATGTTTCGCGATCAGATAAGCGTAGAGCGCCGTGCGCAGATTTCCCACGTGCATGCGGCCCGTGGGGCTTGGCGCAAAGCGTGTGCGTACTCTTTCCATTTGTTTTTCCTCCATCCTGTTATTATTTTTATAAAGTATTTCCTGCAGAGCGTTTCCCGCAAAACGCAGAAAAAAATTTTTTTGCAAAACATCTAAAAATAAAAATAGGTCTTGCAAAAAGCGCGAACATTGTATATAATATCGTTTGTGTGAAACTTCACATAAGCTTCCGTGGCTCAGCTGGTAGAGCGACGCATTCGTAATGCGTAGGTCGCCGGTTCGAATCCGGCCGGGAGCTTTTTTGTTGCCATTATTTTATGATTCGGGCGTCAAAAGCGATTACGGATTGTTACGCTGCTCGCAGCTCCCACAATCCTACCCAACATTCGGAATCCATGGGGCCCCTGCCCCACTTCTTCCTCATGTTGGGGCGCGTCATAAAGCCTCTCATCCACCGGTATGCAAGCATACCGTGGATTCGGGCTTTTGACGCTGTAATCATTTTATCTTTTCACCAGATTGATGTCAAGCATTTTCCCGGCAGCCGCACTGTTGAAGCATCCTTGCAGAGCTGCCGCCGGGACAGCACGGTCAAAGTATCCTGTAGGGGCACCGCCGGGACGGCACGGTCAAAGTATCCTGTAGGGGCGCCGTCGGGACGGCACGGTCAAAGCATCCTGCAGGGGCGCTGTCGGAGCACCGTTACATAGACATCACAAGTGCGGAGGCTAACACATGAAAGGAAACGATCTTTTTGAAAACGAATCCATCCCGAAAGCCTTTTTCACGCTCACGGTTCCGCTGGTGCTGGCGCGGATCGTGGGCTTGATCTACAATATGGCGGACACCTATTTTATCGCGAAAACACAGGACGCCGCCCTGGTGGCCGGCGTGTCTATCTGTGCGCCGGTGTTTATCCTGATGGTTGCCCTTGGAGATCTGTTCGGCCTCGGCAGCAGTTCCGTGATCTCCCGCCTTTTCGGGGAGCACCGGGATGACGAAGGCCGGAATGTGAGCAGCTTTGGGTTCTGGGGCTCTGTGGCCACCGGCGTGCTGACCGGCGCGCTGATGCTGATCTTCCGCGCTCCCATCCTGCGGCTCCTCGGCGCGCAGGGGGATGTCTTCCGCCATGCCTCCCAGTATTATACTTATATCGCCCTCGGGGCGCCTGCCATGGTGGTCTCTCTGGTGCCCACCAACCAGCTGCGCACAGAGGGGCTGGCAAACCAGTGCATGGCCGCCACCATCGCGGGGTCCGTGCTGAATATCATCCTGGATCCCATCTTCATCTTTACCCTGCACATGGGCGCCGCGGGCGCCGCTATCGCCACCGTGCTCGGCAATGTGCTCAGCGTAGCGATCATGGTCTATGTCACCGTAAAAAAGGCGCGGAAACTGTCTGTCTCTGTGAAGCACATCCACATTGGCCGCGAGCACATACAGGCCGTGTTTGCCATCGGGGTTCCCGCGTCTGTGAACAACCTGATGCAGAGCTTTTCCGGCGTGCTCCTGAACCGCAGCCTGGCCGGCTACGGCACGGACTGTGTGGCCGCCATGGGGATCACCAGCAAGATTTATATGGTGCTTGTGATGATCATGGTCAGCTTCGCGTTCGGCGCCATGCCCCTGATCGGATACTGCTATGGGGCAAAAAACAGGGAGCGTCTGAAGAAAACGCTCCGGTTTGATATCGGCGTGCAGGTCTGTCTTGCGGTGCTGGTGGCCGGGCCCATGTTTCTGGCCGCGCCCTGGCTCGTCAGCCTTTTCCTGCACGATCCGGGGATCGTACAGATGGGCGGGCTGATGCTGCGCATGCTGCTGGCAAGCTCTGTCTTTGCGGGGCTGTTCCTGGTGTTTATCACCCTGTTCCAGGCCACCGGCAAGGCGCTCCCCACCCTCATTCTCACCCTCAGCCGCCAGGGAATCCTCTTTGCGGCGCTTCTGTTTATCCTGCGCGCATTGTTCGGCTTCCACGGCGTCATCTGCGCACAGGCCGTATCGGATGTCCTGTCCGCCCTGCTGGCATTTATCCTGTACCGGCACGCGCATCTGGATCTGTAAATATCCTGTTTTCTGAATGATCTGACTCCGGAACGCTCCAGCTTCCAGGCAATCTGAATTTCAAACAATCCGGAACCTTACTTCATAAAGCGGTCGATGGCTTTGTTGAGTTCCGCGATCGTCTCCATATCCCCCGTCTCCACCGCGTCCACCAGGCAGTGCTGGATGTGATCCTGCAGGATCACCTTTCCGGTATTGTTGATGGCCGCCTTCACGGCGGAAAGTTGGATCAGCACTTCACTGCAGTCCCTGCCGTCCTCCACCATGCGCTTGATGGACTCCAGATGTCCGATTGCCCGCGAGATGCGGTTCAGCACGGATTTCACCTGCTCCGGGTCATGCGTGTGGCTGTGCCTTCCCTCATGGGTATGGCTGTGTGCTCCCGCAGCGTGATCCTCGTGGG
>CANRKY010000019.1 GCA_947631355.1 uncultured Marvinbryantia sp. | reverse complement strand
TCTGTCGCGCTGCATGTTCAGGTGGACGTGCTGCCCGCGGGAGAGGACGAGCCGGTTTCCTGGAGCTTCGGAAACGAAAGCAGGCGCAGACTCTCCGGCCTGGACTATACGGTGAAGATCACGGCGCCGGACGGCACGGTTTCCACGTATGAAAACGCGCCGCACGGGATCACGATCCAGGATCCAAAACTCTGGTGGCCCAACGGCTACGGGGAGCAGCCCTTGTATACCGTGGAAGTGACACTGAAAAAAGACGGCTCCGTGCTGGATGTGTGGGAGCGCCGCATCGGCCTTCGCACCTGCACCATGAGTCGGCAGAAAGACCAGTGGGGCGAGGAATTTGCCCATATGGTAAACGGGGTGAAGATTTTCGCCATGGGCGCGGATTATATCCCGGAGGATCATATCCTTTCCCGCTGCTCGAAGGAGCGCACCCGCGACCTTCTGATGCAGGCAAAACTGGCGCACCACAACGTGATCCGCGTGTGGGGCGGCGGCTTCTATCCGGAAGATTATTTTTACGATATCTGTGACGAGCTGGGCCTGCTGGTGTGGCAGGACTTCATGTTTGCCTGCGCGGTGTACGACCTGTCGCCGGAGTTTGAGGAAAACGTGACAGCCGAATTTATAGACAATGTGAAGCGCATCCGCCATCACGCCAGCCTTGGGCTGTGGTGCGGCAACAATGAGAACGAGCAGTTTGTGCTCACGGGAGAGTGGGTGACGCACATCCGTCAGAAGACCCAATACCTGATCCTGCACGAGTACATTCAGCCAAAGATCCTGAAAAAATACGATCCGGACACATTTTTCTGGCCCTCCAGCCCGTCCTCCGGAGGCTCCTTTGACGAGCCGTTTGCGGAAGACCGCGGGGATGTGCACTACTGGGATGTGTGGCACGGAAACAAGCCCATCACGGAATACCGGAAATTTTACTTCCGCTATCTGTCGGAGTTTGGGTTCCAGTCGTTCCCGTCCCTGGCCACCTGCGAGACATTCACGGAGCCGGAGGACCGCAACGCGTTTTCCTACGTGATGGAAAAGCATCAGCGCAACGCCACGGCAAACGCGAAGATTATGAGTTATCTGGGGCAGACTTTCCAGTATCCCACAGATTTTGACACCCTGCTCTATGCCTCCCAGCTTCTGCAGGCGGAGGCCATCCGCTACGGGGTGGAGCATTTCCGCCGCAACCGCGGGCGCTGCATGGGCACGGTGGTGTGGCAGCTGAACGACTGCTGGCCGGTGGCAAGCTGGTCTTCCATCGATTACTTTGGCCGCTGGAAGGCCCTGCACTATTACGAGAAGCGCATGTTCGCGCCGCTTATGATCTCCTGTGCGGAGACCGGCGTGCTCACACAGGACACCAACCCCAACGCGCAGCCCTATGAGGTGCAGAAGGGGATCCACCTGAATGTGGCGAACGAGACCATGCAGGAACAAAAAGTACAGGTATTCTGGTCGCTGCGCAGCAGCAAAGCCGAAGTGCTGGAGGAGGGGCAGCGCGAGCTGACGGTGCCGGCCTTGACTTCCGTGTGGCTCGACCCGGTGGAATACCCGGATGCGGATCTGTACGGGAACTATGTGAGCTATCGCCTGGAGCAGGACGGACAGGTGGTTTCCGCGGGCAGCGTGATCTTTACGGTGCCGAAATACTTCCACTACGAGGATCCGCACCTGCAGGTGCGCCATGAGGGCGATGAGATCATCGTGACGGCGGACGCCTATGCGCGCAGCGTGGAGATCCACAACGCGGACGACACCCTGATCCTGGAAGACAATTATTTTGACATGGACGGCGGCGAGCGCAGAGTGAAGATCGTAAAGGGCGCGCCGGACGGACTGAAAGTGCGGAGCGTGTTTGATATACACTAGGATATATCGAATAAACGATATCGGATAAAATATATATGATAAAATATATAGGATAAAATATATCGAATAAAATAGAACGGAAAAACCATGGCTTGAGGAGGAACTTTATGAAAAAAATCGCAATGACCACCCCTCTGGTGGAGATGGACGGGGATGAGATGACGCGCATCCTCTGGAAGATGATCAAGGATGAACTGATCCTGCCCTTTGTGGATCTGAAAACGGAATACTATGATCTGGGGCTTGCAAAGCGCAACGAGACGGACGACCGGATCACGGTGGAGAGCGCCGAGGCCACCAAAAAATACGGGGTGGCGGTAAAATGCGCCACGATCACGCCCAACGCCGCGCGGGTGAAAGAATACGGCTTAAAAGAAATGTGGAAAAGCCCCAACGGCACCATCCGCGCCATCCTGGACGGCACGGTGTTCCGCGCGCCCATTATCGTGAAGGGGATCGAGCCCAATGTGCGCTCCTGGAAAAAGCCCATCACCATTGCAAGGCACGCCTACGGCGATGTGTACAAAGCGGTGGAGATGAAAGTGCCGGGGCCCGGAAAGGCGGAGCTGGTGTTCACAGGGGCGGACGGCACAGAAATGCGGGAGACTATCCAGGAATTTCAGGGGCCGGGCGTGCTGCAGGGCATGCACAATCTGAACCGGTCGATTGAGAGCTTTGCCCGGAGCTGCTTCGCCTACGCGCTGGACACCAAGCAGGATCTGTGGTTTGCCACAAAGGATACCATTTCCAAAAAATACGACCACACCTTCAAGGATCTCATGCAGGAAATCTTTGACGCGGAATTTGCCGACAAATTCAAGGCCGCGGGGATCACGTATTTTTATACGCTGATCGACGACGCGGTGGCCCGTGTGATGAAATCGGAGGGCGGCTATATCTGGGCGTGCAAAAATTATGACGGGGACGTGATGAGCGATATGATCTCCTCCGCCTTCGGCTCCCTGGCCATGATGACGTCTGTGCTGGTGTCCCCGGACGGGTGCTATGAATACGAGGCGGCCCACGGGACAGTGCAGCGCCACTACTACAAACATTTAAACGGGGAGGAGACCTCCACCAATTCCGTGGCCACCATTTTCGCCTGGAGCGGGGCCTTGCGCAAGCGCGGGGAGCTGGACGGGCTGAAGGATCTGACCGCCTTTGCGGACAAGCTGGAGCAGGCGGTCATCCGCACCATCGAGAGCGGAAAGATGACAAAGGATCTGGCAATGATCACTTCTCTGAAAAAAGTACAGGTAAAAAGCAGCGAAGGATTCATCAAAGCCGTGCGGGAAGAACTGGAAAAAGAAATGCATTTTCATCTGTAAATTTCACAGAAATCTCACAAATTTCTTCCGGATCCGTGGTAAAATAAAAAGGAAATACCACAAAGGAGGACATTTTATGAGAAGACAAAATAAAAAGAAAAGCCCGTTTTTCGGGAAATGCATAGCCGCTATTGTAGGTACTGCCGCACTGCTGTCTTTTGACGCGGCTTCTGTGTTCGCGCAGGATAGCCTGCAGCTTCCGCTCACACAAAATGACGCGGAAGCGCTGGCGCTTTTGGACGCCGGAATTGACAGCGCGGACGCGGAGCGTGTGCGCGCAAAGCAGGAGAGGGAAGACCGGGAAGACGTTGTGGAAGTGGAATTTATCTGCCAGAATGACGCCTATGAATACACGATCCGCTGCGCGGACGGCATGATCCTGGAATGGCAGGTGGAAGGCCGGGATGTGAGTGATGCGGCGCCGGAGCAGAGCCTGGGCCGCGCGGACAGGGACGCGCAGGCAGCGCCTTTTGGCGATGCCGGGACGGCGGAAACTACGGATACGGAAAAAGGCGCTGCGGAAAAAAGCGCTGCGGACGGAAACACTGCCGCGGGTGAGGAAAATGCCGTGGCGGCAGACGGGACAGTGCTGATCGGTCTTTCCCGTGCAAAAGAGATCGCCCGGGCTCAGATGGAGGACGATGCGCTGGAATTTACAAAGCTCCATTTTGAACTGGACGATGGCCGGTATTATGATTATGAATTTGAATTTTACAGCGGGAACCGGATGTACGAGTGCACCATAGACGCGCAGACCGGGGAAGTCATCCAGCTGGAGATGGACGACTGAGAAACTTATTTTCGAAACACCAGAAATTTGCTGAGCACGTAATTTGCCACGGTCACGATCACCTGTACGATCAGCTTTGCGATCTTATCGTTCAGGCCCATCACCGTGACCATCAAAAACATGCAGGCCATGTCCACAAAAAGAGTGGTCAGCCTGGAAGCGTAAAATGCAGCCGCCTCTTTGAGGCGGTTTGTATTTTTGCTCTCAAACACATATTTGCGGTTCGTAAAATACGCGAAGGTGACAGCCGCGATCCAGGACAGGATGTTGGCCGCCTGCAGCTGCACGGGGCGCTCCGGGTCTAAAAAGGTGAGCACGCACCCATAGTATACGGCCAGGCTGACCACCGTGGTGAGCCCTCCCACGATCAGGTAATTGATGATCTCCTTGTGTTTGCGGTACAGACTGGCTGCTTTTTCTATAAAAAACGACATCGCATGGCTTCCTTTTCTTTTTTTCGTTCATTATAGCGTTTACAGTCCCAAGTGTCAACCGGCGGCTGTCGTGCAGGGCCTGTGCCCTGCCGGGCGGAAATGCCTTCCCTCGCTCATCGAATGGCAGTGCCTTCCTTCGCGCATCAAACGGCGGTATTGTTTTTTTCCAGAACTTCTATGTACCGCTCCAGCTTGTGGATCCGGCGCTGCTGTATGCAGATCAGCCCGGGCAGCGCGACGGCCAAAAGAAAGGCGGCCAGCAGCGCGATGGCCACGTGCAGGCGGGAACCCGCGCCTGCGGAGAAAGCGATGGCGGAAAAAGCGACGGCCAGATTCACAAAGAGAATGTAAAAATAACCGATAAAAAACAGAAAATAGCAGAGTACAGATAAGATTTTTTTGATTTTTTTCTGCATAATATCACCTCTGCATATCATTCTAGCGAAATAATCGCTAAAATGCAATAGTGAATATATGCGGCTTTATTCTTCCGACATCAGAGTTTCCCACAGCGCGTACAGATCTTCCAGCTCCTGCGCGATGTCACATTTTTCCTGGTTCAGTTCCATGCACTTTGAAACGTCTGCGTATACCTCCGGCTGTGCCAGCAGGGCGTCAATATCACCGTCCCGCGTCTCCAGTTCCTGGATGCGCTCCTCTGTTTTTTTCAGATCATTTTTCCGCTTGCGGATCTTTGCCTGTTCTTCTTTCTGCTGTTTCCAGTCCTGCTTCCGCGCGGAGACCTCGGGAGTTTCATTGGCGCGGGGAGAGGGCGCCGCAAAAAAGCTCCCGTTCCTGGCTGTCCCGGCCTTCGGCGCGTAAATGCCGGTCAGCTCGTCTTTTTTCTCCAGGTAGTAGTCGTAGTTCCCGATGTAATTCACCAGGGTATGTCCGGTCAGCTCCAGGATGCGGGTGGCAGTCTCGTTGATAAAATAGCGGTCGTGGGACACATAGAGCACTGTGCCCTTGTATTGCTTCAGGGCGTTTTCCAGTATTTCCTTGGAGGTGATGTCCAGGTGGTTGGTGGGCTCATCCAGGATCAGGAAATTGGCCTCCGAGAGCATCAGGCGCGCCAGGGAAAGGCGTCCGCGCTCTCCGCCGCTCAGATCTGCCACGCTTTTGAAAACATCGTCCCCCGTGAACAAAAAGGAGGCCAGCACATTGCGCACCTGCGTGTTCGTGAGCTGCGGGCGGGTATCCGCGATCTCCTCGAAAAGGGTTTTCTCCATGTGGAGCAGCTGCTGCTCCTGGTCGTAGTATCCGATGTGCACCTTGCTTCCAAGGCGGAAACTGCCGCTGTCGGCCGCGGCGATGCCGTTGAGGATCTTTAGGAGCGTGGTCTTGCCGGTGCCGTTGTCCCCGATGATGGCCACCCTTTCCCCGCGGCGTATCTGGAAATCCAGGCCGCGAAAGAGCAGCAGATCCCCAAAGGCTTTCGACAGGCCCTCCACCGTCAGCACATCGTTTCCGCTCTCCACCCGGGGTTCCAGGTGGATCCGCATCTCGCTGGCAACCTCCGTCGGCTTCTCCAGACGTTCCATTTTATCCAGCGCCTTCACGCGGCTCTCCGCCCGCCGGATGCTCTTTTCCCGGTTGAAGGAGCGCAGTTTGGCGATCACTTCCTCCTGGCGGCGGATCTCCTGCTGCTGGTTCAGGTAGGCTTTGATCCGGCTCTCGCGGATCTGCGCCTTTTTTTCGGCGTAGGCGCTGTAGTTGCCCTGAAAGACCGTGGCGTGCCCGCCGTCCAGCTCGATCACCTTGGTCACCACTTTGTTCAGAAAATAGCGGTCGTGGGCCACGATCACCACGGCGCCGCCATAATTCTGCAGATAGTTTTCCAGCCAGGCGATGGAGGTCATGTCTAGATGGTTGGTGGGCTCGTCCAGCAGGATGATGTCCGGGCCGGACAGCAGCAGTTTCCCCAGCGCGACCCGGGTCTTCTGGCCGCCGGAGAGGGTGTCCACCGGTTTGGAGAACGCGTCCTCGGCAAAGCCAAGGCCCTTCAGGATCCCGGTCACTTCACTCTCGCAGGCGTAGCCGTTTTTGTTTTCAAATTCGGTGCAGAGCCGGTTGTAGGTCTCCAGGGCGCCCGGGAGATCCTCCTCCGGGAGCTGCTTCATTTCCCGCTCCATGCATCGGATGCGCTGCTCCAATTCCCGCACATCCTGCCGGGTGGTCATCAGCTCCTCGTAGATGGTGTTGCTGCCGGACACCGCATCGTGCTGGGAGAGGTAGCCCACCGTGGCGCCGCGGGAGAACACAGCCTCCCCCTGGTCCGCGGACAGCTGCCCCATAATGATCTTCAGCAGCGTGGATTTCCCCGCGCCGTTGATCCCCACGATGGCGGCTTTCTCCCGATCCTCTATGTGAAAAGACACATCTTTTAAGATCTCATCTGTGCCAAATGCCTTTGATATGTGATGACATGCCAAAATCATAATCTATTCCCGCTTTTCATTTTTTAAACCAGTTTATCACATCCTGACAATTTGTACTAGCTTTTTTCATAGAAATGAAGTAAAATAACAGATTGACCGGTTATGGAGCGATCGACCGGCTGAACGATACACAGGAGGAGTGGATGTATGAAAAAAGTTGTTAAATTCGGAGGAAGTTCCCTGGCCAGCGCCTGTCAGTTTCAGAAAGCGGCAAGCATTATCCGGGCGGAAAAATCCAGAAGATATGTGGTTCCCTCCGCGCCGGGAAAGCGCTTTGACGGCGATACCAAAGTGACGGATATGCTGTACGACTGCTATGAGACCGCAGTTGGGGGCAGGGATTTCGATAAAAAGCTGGATAAGATCAAGGCTCGCTATATGGAGATCATCGAGGGGCTGAACCTGAAGCTCTCTCTGGATCAGGAATTTGAGCAGATTCATGACTTTTTCAAAAAAGGCGCCGGGAAAAATTACGCGGCGTCCCGCGGGGAATACCTGAACGGGATCATCATGGCCGCCTATCTGGGTTTTCCCTTCATTGACGCGGCGCAGGTCATCTTCTTTGACGCGGACGGAAACTTTGATCCGGAGAAGACAAACAATGTGCTGTCCGCCAGGCTTGCAAAGACGGAATACGCGGTGATCCCGGGCTTTTACGGCTCGCTCCCGGGCGGGGAGATCAAAACCTTCTCCAGGGGCGGATCGGACATCACCGGGTCTATTGTGGCCAGGGCGGCAAAGGCGGATATCTATGAAAACTGGACGGATGTCTCCGGCTTCCTGGTGACGGATCCCCACATTGTGGACGATCCGGAGCCCATCGAGACGATCACCTACCGGGAACTGCGGGAGCTCGCCTACATGGGTGCGTCGGTGCTGCACGATGAGGCCATCTTCCCCGTGCGCAGCGAGGGCATCCCCATCAACATCCGCAACACCAACGACCCGTCCGCGCCGGGCACCATGATCGTGGAGAGCACCTGCAAAAAGCCGCGCTACACCATCACCGGCATCGCGGGGAAAAAGGGCTTTGCGGCGGTGAATATCGAAAAAGACCGCATGAACTCGGAAGTGGGGTTCGGGCGGAAGGTGTTGTCCGTGTTTGAGGACAACGGCATCTCCTTCGAGCATATCCCCTCCGGCATCGACACTATGAGTGTGTTTGTACAGCAGGCGGAGTTTGAGGAAAAGGAACAGAAAGTGCTGGCCGGCATCCACCGGACGGTGGATCCGGACTATCTGGAGATGGAGTCGGATCTGGCGCTCATCGCCGTGGTAGGCCGCGGCATGCGCTCCACCAGGGGCACCGCCGGGCGCATCTTTTCCGCTCTCGCCCACGCCAACATCAACATCCGCATGATCGATCAGGGATCCAGCGAGTTAAATATCATCATCGGCGTGGACGGGAAGGATTTTGAGAAGGCGATACGGGCGATCTATGATATTTTTGTGGTGGCGCGCCTGTAAACCGTGAGAGAACATTTCTAGCAGGAAGGGTGGATTTTTGTGGAAGAAAAGGAAATTTCCCGGGCCGTAATCAAGCGGCTTCCACGCTATTACCGTTATCTCGGAGAACTTATGGACAACGGGGTGGAGCGCATTTCCTCAAACGAGCTGAGTGACCGCATGCAGGTCACAGCTTCCCAGATACGCCAGGATCTGAACAATTTCGGCGGGTTCGGCCAGCAGGGGTACGGCTATAATGTGAAATTCCTTTACCAGGCCATCGGGAAGATCCTGGGGCTGGATAAAACATACAATGTGATCATTGTGGGCGCGGGGAACTTGGGGCAGGCGCTCGCCAATTATGTGCGCTTTGAAAAGCGCGGGTTCCGTGTGATCGCGATGTTCGACATCAACCCGCAGCTCGTTGGCAGGAAGGTGCGCGGGATCGAGATACGCCATCTGGACACGCTCTCGGATTATCTGAAGCAGAACGATATCCAGATCGCCACCCTCACGCTTCCGAAGGCGGCGGCGGAGGAAGTGGCGCTGAAGCTTGTGGAGGGCGGGGTGAAGGCGATCTGGAATTTTGCGCACACCGATCTGAACCTGCCAAAAGATGTAATCGTGGAAAACGTGCATCTCTCCGAGAGCCTGATGCAGCTGTCTTACAATATCACACGCCACCAGAAAGGCAAGGATGAGAAGCTATGAAGAACTACAGCAGAGTTCACGCAGACATTGACCTGGACGCGGTGGCGTACAATTTTGCGTCCATGCGAAAAAATATAAGTCCGGACGCCAGGATGTGCGCGGTGATAAAGGCGGACGGATACGGCCACGGCGCGGTACAGATCGCGCGTCTTGTGGAGCCGTACGACTATCTCTGGGGCTTCGCGGTCGCCACGGCGGAGGAGGCGCTTGCGCTTCGCCGCGCGGGCATACACAAACCCATCCTGATCCTGGGATACGTGTTTGAAGAACACTATGCGGATCTTGTGCGGGAGGATGTGCGGCCCGCCGTCTTTAAGCTCTCCACGGCGCAGCGCTTATCGGAGGAGGCCCTGCGGCAGAATAAGGAGTGCTTTATTCATGTGGCGCTGGACACGGGCATGACGCGCATCGGCTTTGCGGATAACGAGCAGAGCAGGCAGACCATCTGCGAGATCGCGGCTCTCCCGAACCTGAAGATCGAGGGGCTGTTCACCCACTTTGCCCGCGTCGATGAGACGGACAAGACTTTCGCGAACGGGCAGCTGGCGCGCTATATGAGATTTGCGGACAGCCTGGAAGCCGCCGGGGTTTCCATTCCCATCCGGCACTGTTCCAACAGCGCGGGGATCATAGATATGCCCCATGCGAACCTGAACATGGTGCGGGCGGGGATCAGCATTTACGGCATTTACCCCTCCGCCGAGGTGGACAAAAAACAGGTGCCCCTGCGGCCGGTGATGGAGCTGAAAAGCCATATATCGTACATCAAGGATGTGGAGGCAGGAGTTGCGGTGAGCTACGGCGGCACTTTTGTGACGCCAAAAAAAATGCGCATCGCCACCATTCCCGTGGGGTACGCGGACGGCTACCCGCGCATGCTCTCCCAGAAGGGGCGGGTTTTGATCCGCCAAAAAAGCGCCAAAATTCTGGGCCGGGTGTGTATGGACCAGTTCATGGTGGATGTGACAGACATCCCGGAGGCAAAAGAACTGGATACTGTGACGCTGCTGGGAAGGGACGGGGATGCGGTCATCTCTGTGGAGGAGCTGAGCGATCTGTGCGGGCGCTTTCCCTACGAGTTTGTGTGTGACATCAGCAGGCGTGTTCCCCGGGTATTTTGGCAGAACGGGACAATAGCGGAACAGAAAGATTTCTTTGACGTATATTGATAGAGACGCATATCTGATAAAATTCTGGAAATACTCCAGTCAACACGAATGGAAACGAATTGGAGTGTGAGAAGTATGATTATCAGACGAGGAGATATTTTTTATGCGGATCTGCGCCCGGTGATCGGTTCCGAGCAGGGCGGGATACGTCCTGTGCTTGTCATACAGAACGATGTGGGAAACAAACACAGCCCCACCGTGATCGTGGCCGCCATCACCTCAAAAATGAACAAGGCCAAGCTGCCCACGCACATCGGGATCGAGGCCAGCAATTACGATATTGTAAAAGATTCTGTGATCCTGCTGGAGCAGCTTCGCACCATCGACAAAAAGAGACTCAAGGACAAAGTCTGTCATCTGGACAGCGCTATTTTACGCAGAGTAGATCAGGCACTGATGGTCAGTCTGGAACTGGATACATACCTGTCTTGACGTAAACTGCGATAAATGGTATCATATAAGGTAATATTTTAGGATGCGAGAAAGGAAGAAACACTGTGTTTAAATCTTTGACCGGGCGCCTGGATAAACTGCTGGGCAAAAGCAATCCCGGGTCTGAGGAATACATCGAGGAAGAAATTATTTCCATGGTCAACGAGGGCCATGAACAGGGGGTCATCCACGAAAATGAAGTGGAGATGATCCAGAACATATTCGATTTTACGGATAAAAAAGCACAGGATGTGATGACCCACCGCAGGAATATCAACGCGATCGACGGGACCACCCGGCTGCGGGACGCCCTGAACTTTATGCTGGACGACACCCATTCGCGCTATCCGGTATACCTGGAGAATCTGGACAACATCACAGGAATCCTGTTTTTAAAAGACGCCATGCGTTTCCATATGCGAAATCAGCACCAGTACGATGACTGGATGATCAAAGATGTGCCGGAGCTGCTGCGCCCGGCGGTCTTCATTCCGGAGACCCGGAATCTGAGCGCGCTTTTTAAAAATATGCAGTCCCGGAAACTGCAGATGGTCATTGTGGCGGACGAATACGGCCAGACAGCGGGGCTGGTGGCCATGGAGGATATCCTGGAAGAAATCGTGGGAAACATCCAGGACGAGTATGACAACGATGAGACAATGATCGAAAAGCAGGGCAACGGGGACTATATCATATCCGGCCTTGCGCCGCTGGATGAGGTGGCAGAGATGCTGGGGATCCAGTTCGCGGAGGATGTGGAGTTTGAAACTTTAAACGGCTATCTGATCTCCAAGCTGGACAAGATCCCGTCGGACGACGAACACTCCGAGATCCTTGCGGACGGCTACAGCTTTCAGATCCTGAAGGCGGCAAACAAAGTCATTGAAAAAGTGAAGGCTCACAAACTTTCCCCGCAGGAGGAAGAACAGCCGGAAGAAACCAATTAAGGAGAGGATAAAAAATATGTCAGGACATTCCAAGTTTGCAAACATCAAGCACAAAAAAGAAAAGAACGATGCGGCGAAGGGCAAGATCTTCACCATCATCGGCAGAGAGATCGCGGTGGCCGTAAAAGAGGGCGGCGCGGACCCGGCGAACAACAGTAAGCTGCGCGATGTGATCGCAAAGGCAAAGGCGAACAACATGCCGAACGACACCATCGACCGCGGCATAAAAAAGGCGGCGGGCGATGCCAACGCCGTAAACTACGAGTATGTGACATACGAGGGCTACGGCCCGGGCGGCATCGCCATCATCGTGGAGGCGCTGACAGACAACAAGAACCGCACCGCGGCCAATGTGCGCAGCGCTTTCACCAAGGGCAGCGGCAGCATCGGCACCCAGGGCTGCGTGTCCTACAGCTTTGACAAAAAAGGGCAGTTTATCATCGATAAAGAAGAATGTGACATGGACGGCGATGATCTGATGATGCTGGCGCTGGACGCGGGTGCGGAGGACTTCTCCGACGAGGAGGACAGCTACGAGATCATCACAGACCCGGATGACTTCAGCCAGGTGCGCGAGGCGCTGGAAAAGGAAGGCATCGTGTGCGCGGAGGCGGAGATTACCATGATTCCGCAGAATTATGTGGCGCTGAGCGATGAGACGGCCCTGAAAAATCTCCAGAGAACACTGGATCTTCTGGATGAGGACGATGATGTTCAGAACGTATATACGAACCTGGAGGAATAAGGGAAATGTCGGAGAACACCTATCTGACGGCGCTGCATGGGATGGAGGCCATATTTCCGGAGCTGGAAGATCCCATGCGTTCCTTTAACAAAAAAAATTACACGAATTTTTTTAAGCGCTATTATGAGGACAGGCTGAACGTATACGAGGCGCTGGAGACGGGCTACCAGAGCGCGCTGGACAAGGAACAGTATATCTCCAACATGGCGGATGCGGCGGTGCAGGCCGGCGTGCAGGCACTGGAAAACACCAGCGGAAGATCCAAAAAAGAGGGAAAACTCCTGGATCTGAACCTCTGCATTGTGGTCTACATCATTCCCGGCATCCAAAAATACGGAGGGGCCAGCGCCAAACCGCTCACCGACGCGATCCTGGCAAAATGGAAGGAGCAGTTTCCAAAGACCAACCTCTCGGCCGCACAGTACGAGGAGATCGAGGCGGGGTTCCACAAAAAATGGTGCTATATCACCACCGCGGCGTGTGAGGTGCTCGGCAAGCCGGATGACTGCTACGAGCTGACGCTCCTGCGGGATTACCGGGACCGCTATCTGGCCAGACAGCCGGAGGGGGAAAAGCGGATCCGCTGGTACTATGACGTTGCGCCCACCATTGTGAAGCGCATCAGTCAGCTGCCGGAGAAAGAGGATATTTACCGCGATCTCTGGGATCGGTACATTGCTCCCTGCATTTCCATGATTGAGCGGGGAGAGAACGATGCCTGCATGGAGCTCTATCTGAAAATGGTGGAAGATCTGCAGGAAACATACTTTTATACCGCGCAGGCCGGCTGAGCCGGATGGACTTCCCGGCCGGACAGACTTCTTCCCCTGCCCGGCGCCGCGCGGATATTTTTTCAAAGCACAGGGCATACTAGGGACATTACAAAATGAGGAGAAAAGGGATGTCCAACAGGGAAGAAATGCCAAACGCCGGGGCGGATGCGGAAAACGCAGAACCGGAGGAAAACCGTGAGGAGAAAATAAAAGAAACCGGCCAGGTGTGCCTCAATCACCGGATCCATCTGATCACCATCATCGGGGAGGTGGAAGGGCACGAGTGCCTGCCGGCAAATTCCAAGACCACAAAATACGAGCACATCCTGCCGCAGCTCGCGGCTATAGAGGACAGCAAAGAGATCGAGGGAGTGCTGATCCTGTTAAACACAGTGGGCGGCGATGTGGAGGCCGGCCTTGCCATTGCGGAGATGATCGCGTCTCTGAGCAAGCCCACGGTGTCGCTGGTTCTCGGAGGAAGCCACTCCATCGGCATACCGATTGCCGTTTCCGCGGACTATTCGTTTATCGTAAAAACCGGCACCATGGTCATCCACCCGGTGCGCATGAGCGGCACCGTGATCGGAGCGCCGCAGACATACGATTATTTCCGTCAGATGCAGGATCGGATCCTGGGGTTTATTTCCAGCCACTGCAGGGCAAAGCGAAAGAGGCTGGAAGATCTGATGCTGGATACGGGGATGCTCACAAAGGATCTGGGAACGATCCTGGTGGGGAAGCAGGCAGTAGATGAGGGGATCATTGATCAGGTGGGCGGTATTCAGGACGCGATGCGCAAAATACACAGCCTGATCGATTGAGAAGGGAATTCTATTTACAAAGGGGAGAAGGGCTATGTCTATCTTACAGTCGATATTCCTTGGGATCGTCCAGGGAATTACGGAGTTTTTGCCGGTCAGCAGTTCCGGCCATCTTGCGATCCTGCAGAATCTTTTCGGGATCGAGACGGATGGCGGGCTGCTTTTTGATGTGCTGCTTCACATGGGAACGCTGGCGGCCATCCTGTGCGCTTTTCGAAAAGATCTCGTCCGGATGCTGGCGGAGAGTATCCGGATGATCCGGGATATGTTTTATAATCTGAGGATCCTGGTGTACAACCAGAAAGAACACGACGCCAGGCGCTACCGGAAGATCGTACATAACAATTATCAGAAGTTCGTTGTGCAGATCCTGATCTCCACCATTCCCACCGCCGTCATAGGGTACGCGGCGCGCGATCTGGTGGGCATCGCCTCCGGGACGCTCATCGCGCCGGGAGTGTGTCTGATCCTCACGGCGGGCCTTCTGCTGGTGGCGGATGTGACCGAGGCCGGGCAGCGGATCCCAAAGGACGTGAGCTACACCAATGTATTTATGATCGGCGTGGCGCAGGGGCTTTCCACCCTGCCGGGGCTTTCCCGCTCTGGAACTACCATTGCGGCCTGCCTGATCAGCGGGTTTGACAGGCGTTTTGCCGTGCGGTATTCTTTCCTGATGTCTGTGCCGGCCATTCTCGGCGCGGCGGTGCTGGAGATCGGGGAGGCCGCCGGGAGCGGCGTTGCGCTGACCCAGGTGCTGATCTACCTTGTGGGAGCAGTGGCGGCAGGCATTGTGGGATATTTCAGCATCAAGAAAATGCTGATCGTTGTCCGCAGAAAAAAATTTAAGGGATTTGCGGCGTACTGTCTTGTTCTCGGGATCATCGCGATCGTTGCCTATTTTGTGCAGAGATAACGGGATGTGCGCGTTTTAAGGGGAGAGTATAAAAATTATGGAAAAAGAAAAAAAGAGCAGTGCCGGCGCGAGAAGGACGTCTTCTCAGAAAACCGCGGGAACCGCAAAGGGAAAGTCCTCGGGAACCGGAAAGGGAAAGAACGCGGGGGCCGGGAAAGGGGCAAGCGCGGCGAAGGGGCAAAAAACGCGGCAGACAAAGCAGTCACGGCAGGCTGTGCAGCCGGACAGATCGATCGATGTGCCGGATATCCGCCGACGCACCGGCACGCCCGTGTACGCGGAGGTCATCCTGTGGGTGGTTCTGGCGTTTTGTATTATCCTGTTTTTCAGCAATATCATGGGACTCGGCGGGGCTATGGGAAATGCCGTCAGCCGGTTCTTTTTTGGTGCGTTCGGCGTGCTGGGGCATCTGATCCCCTTCCTGCTGTTCTTTCTCACCGCGTTTCTTGTGGCAAACCGCGGCAGCTACCTTGCGTGGATTAAATCTGCCGCGTCCTTTCTCATGTTTATCAGTCTTTGCGCCTTCTGTGAACTGCTCACCGCTCAGTTTGACGGGACAAGAACGTTCGCGGATTACTATATGGCGGGCAGCGAGCTGCGCTCCGGCGGGGGCGTGCTGGGGGGACTGCTGTGCCGCATTTTCTGCCCAGTGTTCGGACAGATTGGCGCCTGGATCTTTCTCTTTGTGCTCATTCTGATCAGCGCCATCGTGATCACCGAGCGCTCCCTGTTTGACGACCTGCGCGGGAAAAGTGAGCGACCGCGCCGCGCGGAAAGGCGGGATACGGCGCCTGGGATCAATATCCGCCACCTGAAAAAAGAGAGGCGCCGGCTGGCGAAACAGCAGAAAATACAGCAGGATATTGACCGCATGCGGGCGGACGGGCAGCAGAGGCAGACGCTGGAGGTGCGCACTCCTAGGAGAGAGCGCAAGGTGAGGGGCGTGCTGGAGGACACCACATTCGATCCCACCCTTCCCGTTTCCCAGGAGATCCATGAAGTTGTGCCGCCTGCGCGAAAGGGCCGGGCGGGGGACACAGTGCTCTCGGAACCTTTTGGTATCCTGCAGCCGGAACAGCAGGCAGAACCCGTTCATGCACAGCCGGAACCGATACAGGATAAACCAGCGGAATCCGTGCCGGAAATGCAGTTTACCATCCAGCGCGACGGAAAGACCCAGAGCGCGGCCATGCCGTTTACGGTGGCGGAGCTGCAGCCGGATAATGCGGATCCGGAGCCTCTGCGCATGCCGGACACCACGCCTTCAAAGCGGGAAGCCATACCGGAAGTAATGCCGGATCTCACATCGCCCGGACGGGGAACTGTGAGGGAAGATGCAGCAGACGACATCCCATCGGAGCAGGAGATCCCTGCGGACATTTCCCATACCCGGCAGATCCGAAATCCCCGCTCCTCAAAGGAGGAGCAGGCGGAGGCGCTGGAAAATGTGGCGGCGGAGATCGCCCAGGGAGAGAAGGAGGAAAAACCCGCCTATGTGTTCCCGCCCATCGATCTTTTAAAAAAGCCCGGCAGAAACCGAGCGGATTCCGCGGAGGATGTAAAGGCCACCGCGGTGAAGCTGCAGCAGACGCTGCATAATTTTGGCGTGAACGTGACTATCACCAATGTGAGCTGCGGACCGGCCGTCACCCGCTATGAGATTCAGCCGGAGCAGGGGGTGAAGGTGAGCCGCATCGTGAATCTGGCGGACGACATCAAGCTGAACCTGGCGGCGGCGGATATCCGCATCGAGGCGCCGATCCCTGGAAAGGCCGCGGTGGGCATCGAGGTGCCGAACAGGGAAACCAGCGCCGTGCTTCTGCGGGAGCTGCTGGAATCCGAGGAATTTCAAAATGCAAAATCCAACATCAGTTTTGCCGTGGGCAAGGACATCGCGGGGAAAGTGGTGGTGGCGGACATCGCAAAGATGCCGCATCTTCTGATCGCCGGAGCCACGGGTTCCGGAAAATCCGTCTGCATCAACACGCTGATCATGAGTATTCTCTACAAGGCGGACCCGGAGGATGTGAAGCTGATCATGATCGACCCGAAAGTGGTGGAGCTGAGCGTGTACAACGGGATTCCCCATCTGTTTATCCCGGTGGTCACCGACCCGAAGAAAGCGTCCGCGGCCTTAAACTGGGGCGTGGCGGAGATGACCGACCGCTACCAGAAATTTGCGGACTGCGGCGTGCGCGACCTGAAGGGGTACAACGCAAAGATCGAGGCGCTCAAAGATGTGCCGGACGACCAGAAGCCCAAAAAGCTGCCGCAGATCGTGATCATCGTGGACGAGCTGGCAGATCTGATGATGGTGGCTCCCGGCGAGGTGGAGGATTCCATCTGCCGTCTGGCGCAGCTTGCCAGAGCGGCTGGGATCCATCTGATCATCGCCACCCAGAGGCCGTCCGTGAATGTCATCACCGGCCTGATCAAGGCCAATATGCCGTCCCGCATTGCTTTTTCCGTGACAAGCGGCGTGGACTCCCGCACCATCATCGACATGAACGGCGCGGAAAAACTGCTGGGGAAGGGCGACATGCTGTTTTATCCACAGGGCTATCAGAAGCCGGTGCGGGTGCAGGGCGCCTTTGTGTCGGATGAGGAAGTGGGCCTGGTGACAGAATTTCTCACCCAGAAAAACAACGCGGCCCAGTACCACCAGGAGATGGAGGAGCGCATCAGCCAGGTACAGCAGGCGGTGCAGACCGCGCCCGGGGGCGGCGCATCCAACGAGTTGGACTCCAATTTTGTGGAGGCGGGCCGGTTCATCATCGAGAAAGAGAAAGCCTCCATCGGCATGCTGCAGCGCGTGTTCAAGATCGGCTTTAACCGGGCGGCGCGCATCATGGACCAGCTGGCGGACGCCGGCGTGGTGGGGCAGGAGGAAGGCACAAAACCCCGCAAGGTGCTGATGACCATGGAAGAATTTGAGCGGTATATCGAAGAATCGCTTTAGACTTATGCAAATCTTCGCGGAAATACCAGAGAAAAATTCTTGCAGTTTTTGGCCGGTTGCGCTATAGTTAAAGATGAGTATTCAGGGACGCATTGCCTGTGTGCGATGCGTTCCTTGTGTAATGGGAGATCCATCCAAAACTCCCTTTCCGCAAAAGTACGGCGGTCTGCTGCGGGCCGCAAAATAGAGGAGGAAAAGATTATGTACAGGATTTTGAAAGCAGGAAAGCTGGCGGGCAACATCTACGAGATGGTCGTAGAGGCGCCGCGTGTAGCAAAGCATTGTCTGCCGGGCCAGTTTGTCATCGTGAAGATGGACGAAGTGGGAGAGCGCATCCCCCTCACCATCTGTGACTATGACAGAGAAGCCGGCACCATCACCATTGTTTTCCAGCCCATCGGCGCGTCCACGGAGAAATTCACCTGGCTGAAGACAGGCGATTCCTTCCGCGACTTTGTGGGCCCTCTCGGGCGTCCTTCCGAGCTGTGCGAGGAGGCGAACCTGGAGGAGACAAAGAAGAAAAAGATCCTTTTTGTGGCTGGCGGCGTGGGCACCGCTCCCGTTTATCCCCAGGTAAAATGGCTGCATGAGCACGGGGTGGACGCGGATGTGATCATCGGCGCAAAGACGAAGGATCTGGTTATCCTGGAAGACAAGTTCAAAGCGGTATGCACGAATCTTTACATAACCACAGACGATGGCTCTTACGGAAGAAGCGGCATGGTGACCAAGGTGATCGACGACCTGGTGGGCAGCGAGGGCAAGGTTTACGACCACTGCGTGTCCATCGGCCCCATGATCATGATGAAATTCTGCTGTCTGACGACAAAGAAGTACAACATTCCCACGATCGTCAGCATGAACCCCATCATGGTGGACGGCACCGGCATGTGCGGCGCCTGCCGTATCATTGTGGGCGACGAGGTGAAGTTTGCCTGCGTGGACGGGCCGGAGTTCAACGGCCACGCCATCGACTTCGATGCGGCGATGAAGCGCCAGGCAATGTATAAGACAGAGGAAGGCCGCGCACTTCTGAAACTGCGTGAGGGAAATACACATCACGGCGGATGTGGAAATTGCGGAGGTGAAAAATAATGGCAGATGTGTTAAAGAAAGTTCCGGTAAGAGAGCAGGAACCGAAAGTACGCGCGACAAACTTCAACGAGGTTTGTCTGGGATATAATAAAGACGAGGCGATGGAGGAGGCTTCCCGCTGCCTCAACTGCAAAAACGCGAAATGTATCACCGGCTGCCCGGTAAATATCAATATTCCTGGGTTTGTGCAGGAAGTAAAAAATGGCGACTTCAAGAAAGCCTACGAGGTGATCTCGCAGTCGTCCGCGCTGCCCGCCATCTGCGGCCGCGTGTGCCCACAGGAAAGCCAGTGCGAGGGCAAATGTATCCGCGGCATCAAGGGCGAATCCGTTTCCATCGGAAAACTGGAGCGCTTTGTGGCGGACTGGGCGAGGGAGCAGGGCATCAAACCCGCTGCCCCGGCGCAGAAAAACGGAAAGAAAGTGGCCGTGATCGGCTCCGGCCCTGCAGGGCTCACCTGCGCGGGCGACCTGGCGAAGCTGGGCTATGATGTGACCATCTTTGAGGCGCTGCACGAGCCGGGCGGTGTGCTGGTTTACGGGATCCCGGAGTTCCGTCTCCCGAAACTGGACGTGGTGGCAAAAGAAGTGGAAAACGTGAAATCCCTCGGGGTTAAGATCGAGACAAACGTGATCATCGGCCGTTCCATCACCATCGATGAGCTGATGGACGAGGAGGGCTTCGAGGCCGTGTTTATCGGCTCCGGCGCCGGCCTGCCCATGTTTATGGGGATCCCGGGCGAGACGGCGAGAGGCGTGTTCTCCGCCAATGAATACCTCACCCGCAACAATCTGATGAAAGCGTTCCGCGAGGATTATGATACGCCCATCGCCACAGGCAAAAAAGTGGCCGTGGTGGGCGGCGGCAATGTGGCCATGGATGCGGCCCGCACCGCCCTTCGCCTTGGAGCGGAGGTACATATCGTATACCGCAGGAGCGAGGCGGAGCTTCCCGCCCGTGCGGAGGAAGTGCATCACGCGAAAGAGGAGGGCATCATCTTTGACCTGCTCACCAACCCGAAGGAGATTCTGGTGGATGAGAACGATGCCGTGAAGGGCATGACCTGCATCCGCATGGAGCTGGGCGAGCCGGATGCCTCCGGGAGAAGACGTCCCGTGGAAGTGCCGGGTTCCGAGTTCACGCTGGATGTGGACACGGTGATCATGTCCCTGGGCACATCTCCCAACCCGCTGATCTCCTCCACCACCATCGGTCTGGATGTGAACAAGCGCAAATGCATCATCGCGGACGAGGAGACCGGAAAGACCTCCAAAGACGGCGTGTTCGCGGGCGGCGATGCCGTGACGGGAGCCGCCACGGTAATCCTTGCTATGGGCGCCGGAAAATCGGCCGCAAAGGGAATCCACGAATTTTTGAGCGGTCAGGCGAACTGATGCCGCGGCCTCTCTTTTGATGAAAGGCGTGTGAAAAACAAAAAAGAATCCTGCTTGCAGGATTCTTTTTTATCACGCGCGGTTTCGTATAAAAATCTGTATTTTACAAAAAGCGAGGACAGGCCATGAGAATTTCCATCATCTGTGTGGGAAAACTAAAAGAGACGTATCTCGCGGACGCGGTGGCGGAGTACAGCAAGCGGCTGTCCCGCTACGCGAAGCTGGAGATCGTGGAGGTGGCGGATGAAAAGACGCCGGAGGAGGCAGGCGAGGCGCAGGAGCGGCAGATCCTGGCGCGGGAGGGCGACCGCATCCTGAAAGCGTTAAGAGAGGACGCCTATGTGGTTGCCCTCGCCATAGAGGGGCGGAAGCTGTCTTCCGAGCAGCTGGCGGAATTTGTGGAGACGCGCGCCCTTGCGGGGGACAGCCACCTGGCTTTCATCATCGGGGGCTCTCTGGGGCTGGATGCGCGGGTGCTGAAAAAGGCGGATCTTCTGCTGAGCTTTTCAGATATGACTTTTCCCCACCAGCTGATGCGGGTGATCCTGCTGGAACAGATTTACCGCAGTTTTCGCATCATCCGCCGCGAACCCTACCACAAATGACCGCAAAACCAGAAAAGGAGCTATGCCATGCACTATTCTTATATTTTATTTGACCTGGACGGAACCATCACGGAGTCCGGCCCCGGCATCATGAACTCCGTGCGCTACGCGCTGGATAAGATGCAGTTTCCGCCGCTCCCGGAAGATATGCTGCGCAGGTTTGTGGGCCCGCCCCTGGCGCAGTCGTTCATGCGCTTTTCCCACATGACGGCGGAGGAGGCCGCGCGCGGGATCGCCTGCTACCGGGAATACTATGTGCCGAAGGGGATGTTTGAGAACAGCCTGTACGATGGCGTGATGGATATGCTGCGTATGCTGAAAAATGGCGGCAGAGTGCTGGCCCTTGCCACCTCAAAGCCGGAAGTCTATGCCAAAAAGATCCTGGAGCACTTTCAGGCGGACGCTTATTTTTCCGCCGTGTGCGGAGCGCTGTTGAATGAAAAGCGCGTGGAGAAGGCGGAGATCATCGCCTACACGCTGGACACGCTGGGGCTGACAGAGGCGGACAAAAAGCAGGTGCTGATGGTGGGGGACCGGGAAAACGATGTGCACGGCGCGAAGGAAAACGGGCTGGACTGCCTGGGCGTGCTGTACGGATACGGCGACCGGCAGGAGCTGGAAAAGGCCGGGGCAGACTATATCGCGGCGTCCCCCGTGGAGGCGGCGCGCATGATCCTGTCCTAGACAAATAATGGCCGCGGGGAGCAGGAGAGGAGGAAGCCTTGGTGCAGCAGATGGAAATGGAAATAGAAGAATTTATCACACAGTATCCCGTGTGCCAGTATGCGGTGCTTTCCCCTGCCGACATCCCGTTCTCGGATCGGGTGCGCTATATCTGCCGCACGGAGTGCGAGCGCTACGGGAAATCCTGGTCCTGCCCGCCGGCCGTGGGCGAGCCGGATGCCTGCAGACAGAGATGCCTGGAATATGAAAAAGCCCTGGTGTTCACCACCATGGCGGAGGTTTCGGACGCGCAGGTGCTCGCCGAGACCTTGGCCACAAGGGGACAGCACGAGGAAGTCACCCGCGCTCTGGTGCGGGAGCTGGAGCTGCGCGGCTGCCAGTGCCTGCCGCTGTCCGCGGAGTCCTGCCAGATCTGCGAAACCTGCGCGTACCCAAAGCCCTGCCGCCACCCGGAACGCGCCATTCCCTGCGTGGAGAGCTACGGGATCCTGGTGACAGAGATCGCGCAGCAGTGCGGCATAGAGTTTTACGCGGACAGCCACACCGTCACCTGGTTCGGCCTGATCTTTTTCGGGCGCCGAAAAACCGGAGGGTTATAATCCCTCCCCGCCGTCATATACTATGTAATAAACGGCACGGATAGTGAGAGGTTCGATGAAAAGACCTGTTTATCAGAGAGTCGCCTCCGCCATGGAGATCCCGGCGGATCTGTCGGAGCGGGCGGCTCTTGTGGAGCTGACCGGGCAGAGCGCGCTGCGGGTGGAAAATTATCTGGGCATCCTGGCGTACACCTCGGATCGCCTGCTCCTGCAGTGCAAAAACTGCCGTCTGGAGATCACCGGGCAGCACCTGGTGATCGATTCCTATGCGCGGGAGGAGCTGAAACTGCGGGGAAGGATCGAACACATACACTATTTCTGAAAGGAGCGGCCTTGCTGTCAGGAAAGCTTCGCCTTATGCGAAAAGGCTACGTGCGCATCCGCATCTGCGGCGGCTCTTATGAGCGCTTCTTCAATCTCTGCGCGAACCACCGGATCCTTCTGTGGGATCTCGCCCCCGCCGAAAAGGGATACGAGGCAGATCTGTACCTGGATGATTTTTTCAAACTGAAACCGCTGGCCGGCAAATGCCGCACGCGCATACGCGTCTGCCGGAAAACGGGGCTCCCGTTTTTTTTAAACCGCCACAGAAAGAGAAAAGTATTTGCGCTTGGACTCTTGCTCTGTGGATTTTTCATTTTTTTCCTGTCCTGCTTTGTGTGGAGGATCTCTGTGGACGGCAATGTGCGCATCAGCCGTCAGGTGCTGATGGAATATCTGGCCGGGCAGAACGTGGGCTACGGGACATGGAAGAACAGCGTGGACTGTAAACAGCTGGCCGCGGATCTGCGGGATCACTTCCCGGTTCTCACCTGGGTCTCGGTGCGCCTGCAGGGCACCTGCCTCTCTGTGCAGGTGCAGGAGGAAATTGCCGCACAGGAGGAGACTCCTGCGGATATCGCCTGCGATCTGGTGGCGGACGCGGACGGGATCATCGTAAATATGATCACCCGCCAGGGGCTGCCCGTTGTGGAAAATGGCGATGTGGTGTCCGCGGGGGATCTGCTAGTAAAGGGGGAGATGCCTGTGACGGACGACAGCGGCGCCGTTGTGTCTTATCGCTACGCCGCGGCGGACGCCGATGTGTATATCCGGACTTCCATCCCTTACGAAGATCGGTTTCCGCTGGCGCATGAGGTTCCAGAATATACCGGGAGACATCACTATGGATTTTATGTAAACTTATTAGGGAGATGCTTTGGGCTGGATCTCGGGCTCGGCCGCTTCGAGGAGGAGGACGTGCTGGGAAAAGAGCGCCAGCTGCGCCTGTTCGCGGACTTTTATCTGCCTGTCAGCGCGGCGCTCCTGGAAACCCGGGAATACGTCACCACGGTAGAAACATACACCAGAGAGGAGGCGATGGGGATCGCGGAGCGCAAATTGCGAAAATTTCTGGCTGAAAAAGAAGAAAAGGGGGTTCAAATATTTGAAAATAATGTTAAAATAGATGTAACTGCGGATTCCTGCCGTGCAGCCGGCACCCTGACGGCCGTGCAGAAGACCGGCAGGCGCGCGGATCTGCAGAAGACAGACCTTTCACAGGAAGGAACAAATGAATGAGTATTGTGGAAAGCATTGTGGAAATTCCTGCGGCCATAGAGAGCAATGTATTCGGACAGTTTGACGAGCATGTAAAAAAGATCGAGAAAACCATGAATGTCTCTGTGATCGCGCGAGACGGGAAGATCCGCATCCTTGGAAGCGAGCGCGCTTCCCGCAAAGCGGCGGACATCCTGGGCAGGCTGGCCGAGCTTGCCGCTGCCGGAAACATCATCACAGAGCAGAACGTAAATTATGCCCTGGCCCTTTCCTTTGAGGATAAGGAGGGCGCCATTGTGGAGATCGATCAGGACAGCATCTGCCACACCATAAGCGGAAAGGTGATCCGCCCGAAGACCATCGGCCAGAAAGCCTATGTGGACGCCATCCGGGAACGGATGATCACTTTCGGCATCGGCCCGGCCGGCACCGGCAAAACTTATCTTGCCATGGCCATGGCCATCAGCGCGTTCAAGAACGATGAGGTGAGCCGCATCATCCTCACGCGGCCTGCCATAGAGGCGGGGGAGAAGCTGGGCTTCCTTCCGGGGAACC
>CANRKY010000018.1 GCA_947631355.1 uncultured Marvinbryantia sp. | reverse complement strand
CCGCACATTTTTCATAGTTCAGCTTCGGCAGGGTATCGTGCCCCCACCAGCCGTCGTAGCTGGGATTGTACGGCCACGCGTCCTCGTTGTTGAATTTGAAAAATGTGCGGTACGGGCTGTCTTTGGACACATAGGCGCCCTTCTGATATCCCGGCTGGTTCTCGTAAATGCGCTCGCGGTCCAGCCATTTGTTGAAGGAGCCGCAGTGGTTGAACACCCCGTCCAGGATCACGCGCATATTTCTGCTGTGCGCCTCCTCCACCAGCCGGATGAACAGCTGGTTGCTGGCCTCCAGGTTAGCCTGATCCGTGACCCGCGTGATGTAGCGCGTGGCGTGGCTGTTGTCCTGATCGCCCTGAGCCAGCAGTTCGCCCGTGTCTCTCACGATTTTTCCATAATGGGGGTCTACATAATCGTAGTCCTGTATATCATATTTATGGTTGGAGGGAGATACGAAGATGGGGTTAAAGTAGATCACATCCACCCCCAGGTCCTGCAGGTAGTCCAGCTTATCCATCACGCCCTGCAGGTCGCCCCCGTAAAATTCCCGGATTCCCATGCTGGCCGGATATTTATTCCAGTCCTGCACTTTTACCGTGGTATCTCCGATATAAAAATATTCCCGGTTTTCCACATCGTTGTCCGGATCGCCGTTGTAGAAGCGGTCCACCAGAATCTGGTACATGACCGCGCCCTTGGCCCAGTCCGGCGTAGAAAATCCCGGCACCAGGGTAAAGCGGTACTCCTCGCGTATGTTTTTGGAAGTGCCGCGCTTATCATAATAACAGACCAGCCTGCCCACCAAGATCTTAAAGCAATAGCGCAGCGGCCTGGTTCCCATTTTCATTTCTACTTTATAGTAGTCAAAGTACCCTTCCTCGCGCTCGAACTCCATCGGATAGTCCTGTCCGTTTGCCTGGAGGTACACGCTGTCTATATTGTCGCGTTTCGAGCGAAAGCGGATCGTCACCGTATCGCCGGGTTCCGGTTCCATAGGAGTGACAAAATTTTCGGTCTCGTCACTGAACAAAGCAGATGGAACAAACACCGGCCGCATACCCAGGATGTAGTATTGTTTTTCGTTAAGCAGCGTAGCTCTCTCCCAATCCAATGTCTTCTCTCCTTACTTTTCGAATCCGTAATTTTATTTTATACCAAATATTACTGGGATACAAGTCCGAAATCGTTTGAGTCCGCGCGAAACCACGTTTCGCGCCCTTTCCTGGGAATCGTGATCATGAGGGTGGAAAGCAAAGACATTTTCCGCAGATACACAGCAGAGCGGAAAGCAAGGCACTTCCCGCAGGTGCACAGCAGAGCGGAAAGCAAGGCACTTCCCGCGAACGCGCGGAAAAAAGGCAGCCGTACGGCTGCCTTTTTTGGAGAAGGTATTTCTCTTATGGGGTGTTGCAAAAAACTATAATGTATTGGGGGGTTTTACGATACGTAGTATAACACGGTTATCAAAATAAGTCTGCACAAACTTCACAAAAACAACAACTTTTTTTTGTAAAATCTACACAAAGAGCGCTTCGAACTCCTCCCGCCCGATCTTTTCCTTCTGGATCAGCAGGTCGGCGCACTGGTGAAGCACCTCCATGTGCTCCCCGATCATGGCTCTCGCTTTTGTGTGCGCCTCATCGATCAGCCGCTTCACTTCCTCATCGATCAGGGAGGCCACGGATTCGCTGAATCCCTTTGGATGGGCCAGGTCTCTGCCGATGAACACTTCATTTTCATCGGAGCCGTAGTCGATCAGGCCCACGCGGTCGGACATGCCGTACTGCGTCACCATGGCTTTCGCCAGACGGGTGGCCTGCTTGATGTCCTGGGACGCGCCGGTGGTGATGTCCCCGATGACCAGTTCCTCCGCCACACGTCCGCCCAGATCCACGATCAGCGTGTCCATCATCTTGCCCTTTGTCATAAACATCTCATCTTTTTCCGGCAGCGGCATGGTATAGCCCGCCGCGCCTATGCCGGTGGGGATGATGGATATGGTGTGCACAGGCCCCACGTTCGGCAGCAGATGGAACAAAATGGCGTGGCCCGCCTCGTGGTAGGCCGTGATGCGCTTCTCCGCGTCCGAGATCACGCGGCTCTTTTTCTCCGCGCCGATGCCCACTTTGATAAACGCCTGCCGGATGTCCTGCTGCGTGAGATAGGCCCGGTTGGTCTTCGCCGCCAGGATGGCCGCCTCGTTCAGCAGGTTTTCCAGATCCGCCCCGGTGAACCCGGCCGTGGTCCTTGCCACCTCCGCCAGATCCACATCGTCTCCCAGGGGTTTGCCCTTGGCGTGTACCCGCAGGATTTCCTCCCTGCCCTTAATGTCTGGTTTTCCCACTCCGATCTTGCGGTCGAACCTGCCCGGGCGCAGGATGGCCGGATCCAGGATATCCACGCGGTTGGTGGCCGCCATCACAATGATGCCCTCGTTCACGCCGAAGCCGTCCATCTCCACCAGAAGCTGGTTTAACGTCTGTTCTCTCTCATCGTGGCCGCCGCCCATGCCGGTGCCCCTGCGCCGCGCTACCGCGTCGATCTCATCGATGAACACGATGCACGGAGCATTTTTCTTTGCGTCCGCAAACAGGTCGCGCACGCGGGACGCGCCCACGCCCACAAACATTTCCACAAAGTCCGATCCGGATATGCTGAAGAACGGCACCCCGGCCTCCCCGGCCACCGCTTTGGCCAGCAGGGTCTTGCCGGTGCCCGGCGAGCCCACAAGGATGATCCCCTTCGGGATGCGGGCTCCCATTTTCGTATATTTCTGCGGTTCTTTCAGGAAATCCACCAGCTCCTGCAGGTCTTCCTTTTCCTCCTGCAGCCCCGCCACATCTTTGAAGGTGACGCGCTTCGCGTCCGGCATCACCATGGTGGCCCGGCTCTTTCCGAAATTCGCCATTTTATTGCCGCCGCCGGACTGGCGGTTGAGCATGGTGACAAAAAACAGCATGAACACGCCCATCAGAAGCACCGGCACAATGGTGGTGAGGAAGGTGCTGTCAGACGGGGTATCGTAGATCTGATAGGCAACCTGGTTCTCCCGCAAAAGCGCTTCTGCCTCGCGCACGTCCGTCACATAGGTCTCCCACTCGCTGCCGTCCTTTAAAGTCATCAGAACCTGGCCCGTGGGAACCTCTATGTTCTGCCGGATCTGCGCCTCCTCCACATCGCCGTTCTCCACGGCCTGCGCGAACTGCGTGTACGTGACCTCCTGCTGCGGGGAGAGCCCGCCGCGCATACTGAATAAAATGACGGCTCCCAAAACAACGATCAGCAGATAAAGACTGATCCCTCTTGTATTTCTTCTCAAAGGTGATTTTTCTCCTTTCTGGTCTTGCATTCGGTTATGCCTGTACGTTTTCCGGGCATTTGTCAACAACCCCCACATAGGGGAGATTTCTGTATTTCTGCGCGATGTCCAGGCCGAACCCCACCACAAAAGCGTTTTCCTTCAGCTGAAAGCCCACGTAATCCACATGCACTTCCTTTTCCCGCCTGAAGGGTTTATCCAGCAGCGTACAAAGTTTCAGGCTGGCCGGATGTTCTTCCCCCAGTTTTTCTAAAAGATAACTCAGGGTTTTGCCGGAATCGATGATATCTTCCACCACCAGCACATGCTTTTCTTTCAGCGGCTGGCTGAGGCCCATCGGGCACTTTACATCCCCGTTAGACACGGTGCCGTCCTCGTAGCTGCTGCAGGTCAGGAAATCCATAGTCACCGGCACCGTGAGCCGTTTTGCCAGCTCGCAGGTGACAAACACGCTTCCCTTCAAGATGCAGAGCAGGCGGATCTCGCGCCCCGCGTAGTCCGCGTTGATTTGTTTTGCCATTTCATCAAGTCTTCTGCCGATCTCATCTTCCGATATCAATACTCTTATTTTCTCCGCCATCACACGCCCTCCTCCATTGTACTTCCAATACCTGTTTTGTCTGTGGTGAAATCTTATACGCCGCGTTTATCCGGTGCCCCAGCACCCAGAGGATCTCGCTGCCTTTTGCGAGGAGCGGCACTGTGTCCCGCTCTCCCACCGGCACTTTTTCCTCGATCAGGTAATCCTTCAGTTTTTTCCGGTGTCCCTTCTGGTCGATCACCAGATAGTCGCCCGGCCGCCGGGTGCGCAGCAAAAGATTATGGTCTATTTTATCATAATCCAGCCATTTCGTATATCTCTTTTGCAAAATATTTTCATTTTTATACGGAAACACCCGCACATCCAGGCTGCCGTCCGCCATCGGATACGTCCCCGGGGCTTCGATCTCCTGCGCAGCCTGAACTGTTTCTTGAACCATTTCCCTGACTGTTTCCGCTTCCTGTGCTGCTTTCGGAGCAGATTCCTGCGCGATTCCCTGGGCTGTTTCCATTTCCCGCGCCGTTTCCGGAACGATTCCCTGCGCCGTCTCCATTTCCCGCGCCGTTTTCGGAGCAGCTTCCCCGCCGCACAGGAACACAGCGTCAAATCTGCGCTCCGCCCAAAAGCCGCCGGGCAGGCTGAGGCGCCTCCCGGACTGTCCGAAAAACAGCCCGCGCATGTTCTCCATGTGCTGCCTGCCCACATCCCGCAGGCCGCAGCCCGCTCTTTGCAGGCAGATGCGCAGGATGGATCCCTGCAGGGCCTCCGGCTCTCTGCAAAAGAGCGGAACCGAAATGCGGATCTCCCCGCCTTCGCGGGACGACACTGCATCGGCTCTCTGTTTTGCCTGCTGTTCCATGTACGCCTGCGCAGTCTGCAGCTCCTCCGCCAGCGCCGCAAAGTGCGCGTCGCACGCCGCGTTCACCTGTTCCCGCAGCACCGGCAGGACGCGGTGCCGGATGCAGTTTCGGGCGTAGATCATGTCTGCGTTTGTGCAGTCCGTGCGCCAGCGGATCCCCCGCTCGGTAAGGTACGCCTCTATCTCGCCGCGGCTGCAGGCGAGCAGCGGCCGGATGATGTTTCCCCGCACCGGGCGGATCCCCCCGGCCCCCAGAAGGCCGCTCCCCCGGGCCATGGAAAAGAGCATGGTCTCCGCCTGGTCGCTCTGGTTGTGCGCCACCGCGATCCGGTCTGCCCCCGCCTCGCGCCGGATGCGCTCCAGCGCTTCATAGCGCACTGCGCGCGCGGCTTCCTCCAGCGACATCCCGTTTTTTTTGGCGAAGTCCGGCACATCGCAGCGCACCAGATGAAAGGGGATCTGCTCCGCGCCGCACAGCTCCTCCACAAAGCGCGCGTCCTCCAGGCTCTCCTGCCCGCGGATGCCGTGCTCTATGTGCGCAGCCTCCACCGTGAAGGGCAGTCTGCGGCTGTACTCCTGCAATACAAAAAGCAGGCATAGGGAATCCGCTCCTCCCGATACGCCCACTATCACTTTATCATATGCCTCTATCATATGGTGCTTTTCCATATAATCAAATGCCTTTTGCATACGCCGTTTCCTCATTTGCCCCCACATGTTATTCTTACTATAATGAATCCCGGCTGAAAATGCAAGTCTCACTTCGGTTTTTCCACAAACATTTCATCTCTGCATAAATGCGCTATTTTTTCCAGAAACCACCGGCCAGGATGGTCATGTCGTCCTCCGGAATATCGTTGGTAAACTCCAGCACCCGGTCCATCAAAAGCTGGGCCAGCTCCGCGGGGTTGTCGGTATCCAGCTGCAAAATGAAATACTTCAGCAGCTCCTCCGCGTCCTCCCGGGGGAGGGCGTCCAGCACGCCGTCCGACATCATCACGATCATATCGCCGTGCTCCAGCCGCTTTCTGGAACGCTCGAGATCCACCTCCCGAAACACGCCGATGGGCAGACTGGTAGAAGTGATCGTCTCCACCCACCCCGCGCGGCGGATAAAGGTAGTTGCCGCGCCGATCTTTAAAAATTCGCACTGACCGGTGTACAGGTTCACGCCGCAGATGTCCAGCGTGGAAAATCGCTGCATCCCGCGCTGCAGCACCATAGCCGAATTGATCATGCGCACGGCGGTCTCCGCCGAAAAGCCCGCTCCCAGGAACTGTTCCAAAAGCTCAATGACCGTCTGGCTCTCCCGGCTGGCCTCCGCGCCGCTGCCCATGCCGTCTGATATCCCCAGGATCACCTGCCCGTAGCTCCCGGTGAGCACCGAAAAATTATCTCCGGAGGCCGCCTGCCCCGCGCACACGGCCCGCGCCGTGCCCGTGAGCATGTAATAGCGCGTGTCCTCCACAAAATGCAGGATGGTTTTCTCGCTCCCCAGTGTGACGCGGCTGTCCCGCTCCGGCACAAAGGTCTGCCCGCACACTTTCGAGAGGGCCTCCGCCACGTTTTTTGTGGGAATACAGTGCCCCCGCGGCGTCCGCGCCGTGAGGATCATCTCCGGGTGGCCGCCCGCGTTTTCCGCCACCCGCAGCTCTTTCACCTGCACCCTGCGCAGGCGCAGCTGACTCTTTACTTTTCTCTCCAGCGCCGTGTCCACCTGCGCCGCCTCAAAAACGGTGCAGGCAATCTCCTGTATGATCTGCGCCGTCTCCTGCAGCTGCTCCGCCACGGCGGCGCGGTTTTCCAGCATCCGGTTGTTCCACATCAGATTGATGCGCGCGCGGCAGAACCCGTTCCGCAGTTCCTCGGAAAACGTGTTTCCCTTGATGCAGTGGCGGTAAAACCGCTCCCGCGCCTGCCTTCCGTCCCCGCTGATCTGCGGCTGATCCTCCTCCGCCACCGCCTCCAGAAGCTCGTAGGTAAGGCGGGTGGTCTTCTGAATGTCCCTGCCCCAGCAGTCGGCGCGCTTCCCACAGGTCCGGCACACCCGCTCTTTCACGCTGTCGTAGATCTCCTCCATATCCTCGCGGCTCAGCTCCTCCTGCCGGTCCGGAAGCTGCAGGAAAACATCCGCCAGACGCTGAAAGGACTCTGCGCAGCGCAGAGCCCGTCCCTTTTCTGATACGTTCTCCCACTCCCCCATGGCTCATCCTCCCTCTCTGTCCTTTTCCATTCCAGTATACACGGGATCAGATGCGAAATTTGTCAAACGGGGAGAGGCGGTCAAAAATCTTATATTTCCTCCTCGGTCATGTCTTTTTTGCGGTTGAAGATGTCATAAATGCAGGGCACCACAAACAGTGTGAGCAGTGTGCCGTAGGTGAGGCCGCCGATGGTGACGATGGCCATGGGCTGCACCATGTCCGCCCCCATGCCCATTCCCAGGGCCATGGTCATCAGGCCCAGGATGGTGGTCAGGGCCGTCATGATGATGGGGCGCAGCCTTGTGCGGCCCGCCTCCACAATGGCCGGCTTTTTCTCCATGCCCTCCCGGCGGAGCTGATTGATATAGTCCACCAGCACAATACCGTTGTTCACGATGATGCCGGAGAGCATCACAAAGCCGATCATAGCGATGACGCTCACCGGATTGTCCGTCAGGTACAGGGCGAAGAAGCCGCCCGTAAACGCCAGGGGTATGGTGAACATGATGATAAAGGGCGAGAGCAGCGACTGGAACTGAGCCACCATGATCAGGTACATGAAGGCCAGCGCCAGCACCAGCATCAGGCCCACCTGCTCCATGGCCTCGTTGATGGTCTCATCCTCCCCCGCCATCTCCAGGGAATACCCCTTCGGAACCGTGTAGTCCTCCAGCGCCCGCTCAACATCCGCGGACACAAGCCCGATATTATAGCCCTCCGCGATCTGCGCCGTCACCGTGACGTACCGCGTCTGCGCCTCCCGGTTGATGGCGGAAAAGCCCTCGGTATCCATGAAATCCACCAATTCAGAAATTGGCACTTCCACATCCTGGCCATCTTTGTCCTTTCCGGTCATTTTCAGTTTTTTGATCTTCTCGCGGGTGAGGGTCTCATCCGTGTCGCTCACCACCAGCACCGGGTAATCCTGTGACAGGGTGGACAGCGTGGTGGCGCTTGTGGCGTCCGCCAGCTTCTGCTGCAGGAACTGGTACACCTGCGCGGTGGTCAGCTGGTAGCCCATGGCCTTGTCCTTGTTCACCACCAGGCGCAGCTCCAGCGTCTTTTCGGCGATGCCGTCCGAGACCTCCGTGGTTCCCTCCACGGACGCCACGATCTTCGCCACTTCCCCGGCCATGCGCTTCAGTTCATCCAGCTCGCGCCCCTTGATGTTGACGGAGATCCCGCTGCCACCCAGGGCGGACATATCCATGGTGGATGTCTCGATGGACAGGTCGCAGTGCAGATCCGCCGTCTTCTGCTGTATCTGTTCCACCAATTCCGCGTTTGTGATGGTCATGTCTTCCGACAAGAGCACATAGAACGACGCGGAAGTGGGATCCGCCTCCTGCCCCATGCCCATGATGCTGGTGCCGCCGGACATCACGCCCACATCCGTCACATCCTGCACCGTGAGGATGCGCTCCATCACCTGGTCCGCCATGGCCGCCGTGTCCTGCAGGGTGCTCTCTTTCGGCATATTTAAGGTGACGGTCACCTGTGTGCTCTCCATCTCCGGCATAAACGCGGTGCCCTTTGAGAGCGCCAGCTTCGCGGAGTACGCCAGCAGGCCGAAGGCCAGCAGGATCACCAGAATTTTTATTTTTAAGGACCATCCCAGCAGCTTCGCGTAGCCGTTCTGGATGACACCGAATATGCGCGACCGCTTTTCTTTCACGTTCTTTAACAGTCCGGCCCCCATTGCCGGCACCAGGGTGAGCGCGATCACCAGGCTGGCCACCAGGGAGTACGCGATGGTAAGCCCCATATCCACAAACAGCTGACGGGTGATGCCCTCGGTGAACACAATGGGCAGGAACACGCAGATGGTGGTCAGGGTGGAGGCCGCGATGGCGCCCGCCACCTGGCTTGCCCCTTCCACCGCCGCCTTTTTCACCGACTGCCCCTCGGAGCGCAGGCGGTAAATGTTTTCGATCACCACGATGGAGTTATCCACTAGCATGCCGATCCCCAGGGCAAGGCCGGACAGGGAGATGATGTTCAGCGTGATATTGCTGAAATACATCAGCACCAGGGCCGTCATGATACTGATGGGGATGGAGCAGGCGATCACGATGGTGGGCCGGATGCTCTTTAAGAACAGCAAGAGCACCAGGATGGCCAGCGCCGCGCCGGACAGCATGTTTTCGATCACCGAGTTCACCACCAGGTCGATGTATACGCCCTGGTCCATCAGCTCGATGATGTGCACGTCCTCGTTGGACTCCATGAGTTCCGCGAATTTATCTTTGATCTTATCAGAGACCTGCCCAGTGGAATATCCGGACTGTTTCTGCATGGTAAACATGACCCCCGGATGCCCGTTGATCTTTGCGTAGATGCTGTCGCTGTTGTCGATGACCGCAATGTCCGCCACATCGGAGAGATAGATGGGATCCAGCCCGTCCATGTGAAGATCCATGAGCAGCAGCCCGCCCACGCTCTCCACTGTGTCCAGTTTGTCTCCCACGCGCACCAGGAAGTCCACGCCGTCCTCCGTCACATAGCCCGCAGGCATACTGAAGTTCTGCGCCGCCAGGATGCCTTTTATCATATCCGCCGTGATGATCTGCGCCACATCCGTCTGCGCATAGGCGGCGTCTTTCTGCTGCTGGATCTGATCCAGCGCGGCGTCCAGCTCTTTCTTTCCGGATGTGAGCTCCGCCTTTCCCACCGCCATCTCGATGGTGGCCGTGATCTGCGCCCGGTTCAGCCCCTCTATGGCCTGCGTCACGCTGGTCTGCCCGGAGGCGATCTGCGCCTTTGCCGTCTCCAGCTGCGTCTTCGCCGTCTGAAGCTGCGCGCGCCCCTCTGCCATCTGCTGTTTTCCCTGGGCAATGGCTTTTTTCCCAGCTTCAATGGTGGCCAGCTGTTCGTCCATGCCGTCTATGGCCGTCTGCATCTGCGCGATGGCGTCTGTCAGCTGTACCCGCCGGGACACAAGCTCGGATTTTGCGGTGTCTATGCCCGCGATGATCTCCTGCGTGGAGCCCGTCGCCGGGATCCCCAGGGCGGAGAGCGCTGCCAGCGCCTGCGCCCTCGCCGCCTGCAGTTCATTTTTCTGCGCCGTGAGCGCGGCGATCGCCGATTCCACGGAGCCTCCCTGCAGCAGGCTGTTGATCTGTTCCTGTGTGAGTCCCACCCCCGTCTGGGGAATGGTGATATTTCCCGCGCCCGCGGCAGCTGTGCCGTCATTTTGCTCCGCTTCCAGAACAAGCTCGGCCTCCTGCGCCGCAAGGGTGGGGGTCTGCTCATTTATGGTCAGGCCGGACGTCTCCGGCTGCGTGTTATCTACCGCTGGCTCGGCCGCTGTATTTGGCGCAGCTGCGCCCATTGCCTCCGCCGGGGCTTCTGCCTGTACCGGAGCCATTGTCTGAGCCGTCACCTGGGCCTGGGCTTCCGTCTGTACCGGAGCTTCCGTCTGGGCCGGGGCCTCGGTCTGCGCCGGGGCCATTGTCTGTGCCTGGGCTTCCGTCTGTGCTGGGATTTCCGTCTGGGCCGGGGCCTCCGTCTGTACCGGAGTCTCCGTCTGTGTTGGAGTCTGCGTAGGCAGCGGAGACTGTGTGGGAAAATTCGGAATATTCGGGATCCCTGGGAACGGGCTGGTCTGGCCCGGCGTCTGGCTTGGAATCTGACCAGGCGTCTGGCTCGGTATCTGCATGCTGCTCTGCAGCGCAGCGATCTGCAGATCCAGTATGGCGATGGCATCGTCCAGCTGTGAGAGCTGCGCGGGCGCCTGCTCCAGCTGACTGATCCCCTGGTTCACCTGCGCGAGCTGCTGCTCCAGCGCCTGCTTCTGGGCGGGAAGATCCCGCAGGGTCTTCTCCCCGTCCAGCAATTCCTGTTCCTGCGCCTGCAGTTCTTTTTCCGACGCGTCAAGCTGCGCCAGGCCGGATTCCACCTGCGCCAGCCTGTTGTCTATCTCCATCTGCCCCTGCAGCATCTGAGAGGTGCCGGAATTGATCTGTCCCTCCGCCTGGGCCGTCTGATCCGCCAGCTGGGTCTGCCCGGACTCCAGTTCTTCCTGGCCCTTCTCCAGCTCCTCCTGGGCATTTTCCATCTCGCTCTCGGCCTCCGCGAACTGGTCGTCCAGCGCGGCGCGCACCTTGCGGTTCACCGCCCGGATCTTGTCTTCCCGCAGTGTCACCTGCACTTCTTCCTCGATCGTGCCGGTGGCGCTGACGCTGGCCACGCCCTCGATGCTCTCCAGCTCGGGCAGAATGGTATTTTCTACCAGGGCGGTGAGGTCGCTCTGGGACATGTCCCCCGCTTCCATGGCCGCCACCATGACAGGCAGCATATCCGGGTTCAGCTTCATGATGATGGGGCTTCCCACCGTGTCGTCCCAGTAGCCCTCGATCTGGTCCAGGCTCTCGCGCATCTCGATGGTGACCGCGTCCATATTCGCGGACTGGGCGAATTCCAGGATAACAGTAGACACGTTCTCCGCGGACACGGAATTGATGCTTTCAATGTTGCTGATGGTGGCCATGGCCTGCTCCACGGGCCTTGTCACCACGGTCTCCACTTCCTCCGGACTCGCGCCGGGATAGGTGGTGTAGACAATGGCATAGGGCAGCGTCATGTCCGGCAGCAGATCCGTCTGCATGTGGGTGAAGGACACATACCCCAGGATTAATATTAAAACAACGCCCACCAAAACGGTATATGGGCGTTTTACACTATAGCGTGAAAGCATGGAACCGACTTCCTCCCAGACCGGAAAACATCCGGATCAAAAAATCTCGAAAAATCAAAAAATATCTAAACCCATCTTAGACGAATCCGAACAGATGTCAAGCACTGTCCGGAAAAGTTTATAAAAATTTTAGTTTACTGCCATGTTACGCGCATATTTCAGCGTGAACCACACTCGTTTCAGATCCGCGCGGCACAGAGCATGGCGACAAGCGGGATGGTGACCACCGAGAGGACAGTGCTGAAAAAAATCCCGCGGGAGGCAAGCCTTCGGTTCCCATGGTATTCGATCGCCAGCATGGTGGTGTTTGTCGCCACCGGCATGGCCGCCAGCACGATCATCACGCCCCGCACCACATCATCGGAGAGGCGCAGCCCCCGCAGGAGCGCAAAGGCCGCGAGCGGCATCACCGCCAGGCGCACCGCCGTAAAGAGGTAGACCCGCCAGTCGTCAAACAGCTCCCGCACCGGCATGGACGCGATGGTAGCCCCCAGGATCAGCATGGCCACCGGCGTTGTGAGGTTCCCCAGATATCCCAGTGAGACCGTGACCGCCTCCGGGAAGGAGACGCCCAGGAAAAACAGCGTCACAGACACCATGGCAGACAGGAACGGCATGTTGATCAGCAGCTTCGGGTTCAGACGAACCCCATTTTTCGCCCCGCTGATGAAAAGGATCCCGATGGAATACACCAGCACATTGAACACCACGTTAAAGATCACGGCGTAGATCAGGGCGCCCTGCCCGAAAATAGTGGTGATCACCGGGAATCCCATGAACCCCACATTGCCGAAAAGGGACATGAACATATAGGTGCCCCGCTCCTCCTTCGGAACCCGCGTGATCCTGTTAAACAAAAAGCCCACCAGGGCAAACAGCGCATACAGCAGAGCGGACAGGCCGAACACCCTGAGCACTTCCCCGTTGGTCACCTCATCGCGGCTCTCCACAAACGAGGTGATGATCTGCGCGGGCAGCGACACGTTCAGCACCAGGCGCGTGTACCACACCGTTGCCGTATCGTCTATTTTATGCGTCTTGTACAGCACATATCCCACTGCCATGATCAAAAAAAGGGAAAGCATCTGCTGCGCGATTACTGAAAAGCTCATTTTTCGTCCTCTTTTCCGCCGGGAAACTGATCCCAGAAATTTTGTAATTTATCCTGCACCGTCCGCAGGCTGCAGGTCTCATAGTCCGCCCACTCCCTGGGAAAGATCTCCAGGTACTGCCGCCTGGCAAAGCGCTCGTCCAAGAGCAGGATCACGCCCCTGTCCTCGTCCGTGCGGATCACCCGCCCGGCGGACTGCATCACCTTATTCATGCCGGGGTACTGATAGGAATAGGCAAACCCGTCCATCCCCCGCTGATCGTAATACTGTTTCAGGATCTCCCGCTCGTTGCAGATCTGCGGGAGCCCCGTCCCCACGACGATTGCTCCGATGAGGGACTCGTATTTCAGATCGATGCCCTCCCCGAAGATGCCGCCCAGAACGCAAAAACCCACCAGCCCGTTCGCATCGGGCGATCCGAAAGATCCCAGGAACGCCTCCCTCTGTTCCTCCGTCATGCGGGCGCTCTGAACAATCACCGGCGCGTCTGGGTACACCTCCTCAAAGATGCCCCGCACATCCTCCAGCATTTTGTAGGACGGGAAAAAGACCAGATAATTTCCCTTTTTCGCCTGCCAGACCGCGTGGATGTAATCCGCCATCCTCCGGTACTCCTGTGCGCCCCTGCGGGTGTAGCGGCTGCTCACGTCCGTCCCGAGCAGCACCTTCTTTTTGCGCGGGTCGAAGGGGGAGCGGGCGTAAATGGCGTAATCGGTCTCTTTGCCGGACAGCAGCTCCATATAATAGCGCACCGGCAGAAGCGTGGCGGAGAAAAAGACCGCCGCTCTGCCCTTCTGCAGACATTCCCCGATCTTCCCTGCCGTGTGGATGCAGTACAGTTTCAGCTTAAACCGCCCGTCCGTCTCCTGCTCCACATAGATGCGGTAGCCATCGTCCATCTCCTCGTAAACTTCCAGAAAGCTGCGCACCTGAAAATAAAAATCCAGCACCTTCCTGCGCACATCCTCCGGCCGCACGGCCTCCGGCGGCTGTTTCCCAAAACCGGGGAGCGCCAGCTGATCTATCTCGCCGGGATCATCTTTTCCCGCGGGCAGATTGCTTGACCCCCGTTCCATTACCGGCAGGCTGCCTTGCTCCTGCCTCCCCGCGGCCGTCCTCTGGTTCAGCGGGCTGTCGCTGTCCTCCAGCAGTGCCTGCAGGCGGGACGCCGCATTGAGCAGCTCAATGGAAAACGTTCCGATATCGGAGAGCAGCATATAGTTTTCGCACTCCCGCTTCCAGGCCAGCATCCGCCGGTTGCAGGCGTCCAGGGCGCGGGCCGTTTTGCGGCTGATGGGCGCCAGCAGGCGCTTCACTTCCAGAAAATCCTCTTTGTAGAGGGCGGCGCTGTACATCGCGCGCCCCCGCTCCACCAGGTTGTGCGCCTCATCGATCAGGAAGATATGGTCGCCCTTCATCTGGTCGGCAAAAAAGCGCTTCAGTTTTGCCTGGGGATCGAACACATAATTATAGTCGCAGATCACCGCGTCCACCCACAGGGAGAGATCCAGTCCCAGTTCAAACGGGCACACCTGCCATTTCCTGGCGTGGGCCACCAGATCCTCCCGCGTGTAGCTGTCGTGGATGCCAGAAACCTGTATCTGTACCTTATCTGCATCTTCGGCAGCCCGTGCGTTGTCAACATCCCCGGCAGCCTGCACACTGTCTGTATCCCCGCTGTTCTGCACCTGCACATTGCCCGTATCTCCGATGACCTGCACATTGTCGCAAGTTCCCCAGCCGGTGAGCAGTTCAAACACCGCGTCGTTGATCCGGTCAAAGTGACCTTTGGCGTAGGGGCAGGCATCCGGATTGCAGTCGGGCTCCCCGCGCATACAGATCTTTTCTTTTGCCGTGAGGGTGAGCACCTTGTACTGCAGGCCCTGGCGCTTCATCAGGGCGAACGCCTCCTGCGCAACAGTGCGGGTGATGGTCTTGGCGGTGAGGTAAAAGATCTTGTCGCCCTTTCCCTCCCCCACGGCCTTGATGGCCGGGAACACCGCCGCGATGGTCTTTCCCACGCCGGTGGGCGCCTGGATAAAGATTTTCTTTTCCCGCGCGATGGTGCGGTAGATCGCCGCCACCAGATCCTGCTGTCCCTCGCGGCAGGGGTAGGGAAACACCGTCGCGCCGATGGACGCCTGGCGGATTTTTTTCCACTCCACCTGAAAAGAGGCCCATTTTTTATATTCTTCCACCAGCTGCTCAAACCATGCGCGGATATCCGCAAAATCATATTCCTGGCGGATGCGCCGCACCTGCTCGCTCTCCAGGTTCACGTAGGTCATCTGCACGCCGATGCTGTCCAGTTCGTTCTGCAGGGCATAGATATAGGCATAGCACTTCGCCTGTGCCAGATGCACGGGAACGGCCTCCTCCATTTTGGCAACGTCTCGGCCAACGCCCTTGATCTCATCGATCCACACGGCGTCTCCCTCGGTGAAAATGCCGTCCGCGCGCCCCTCGATGCTGATGGCGTACTCCCCGCAGTCCACCTCGGTCTTCAGGGCCACCTCCGCCTTGTAGGCCGCGCCCATCTGCCCCTGGATCCTGCGGTGCAGGCGGCTTCCCATCTGCATGGCTTCCCGGTCCGCCACAGTTCCGTGCCGGTTGTCAATATCGCCGCTCCTTAAAATAAATTCCACCAGATTGCGGACAGAAATCCGGATCTGTTCCACTTGTCTTCCCTCCGGTAATCCCTTTTTTGTGTCACTCCATTTTATATATATATCATAAATGGTAATCCCTTGAAAAGTATTTTCTATCTATCATAAAGACACACTTCAAAAAGCATTTTCTGTCTGTTGCAAAAGCAATCTCCACAAAAGCATTTTCTGTCTATTACAAAGGCAACCTCCACAAAAGTATTTTCTATCTGCCTCAAAAAGCAGGCCCTCCGGTTTGGCAGATATTGCCGCCCCGGAGAGCCTGTCGCTTCCCTTATTTCATTTTCACTTCTTTGATTTTATTTGTAGAAGCTGTCCAGAGCATCCTGCACGTTCTGCTTGTAGGACTCCTGGAACTGCGCGGCTGTCATCTCGCCGTTTAACAGCTGGGTCCAATCCCAATCCAGGCCGAGAGAGTTCCACAGATCGAAGCCGCCTCTCGCGCCCATGTATTCCATTACCTCGTAGTTTTCTTCGGTGATCGCGCAGTCTTCCCACCAGGTCAGATCGCCGTCGCGAAGGTCGGTGTCATCGTGATACCAGTTCTGCCAGTCGTAGAATACGTTGTAAACCAGTTCCGGATCTTCCACGCCCGCCGGGATCATGTATGCGTTTCCGGAGGATACGTTCTTGAACATATTGGTCTCCTCGCTGCCGCTGGGGCCGATGGGCCACGGGCACCATACCACGTCAAAGCTCAGAGAAGAATCTTCGTTCGCGGAGGAAATCCACGCCGCATCGATCCAGAACGCCACTCTGCCGTCCATGTAGCAGTTCTGGTTGTAGTCGAAGTCTTCCGCGTTCCACGGATTCGCCACGTGGTCCACATTGTACATGTTGTAGATGAAGTCAAGCACTTCGGTCACTTCCGGGCTGGAGAGCGTCTCGGTGGGGCTCATGGCGATACCTGTGCCGTTGCTCATCAGCAGGTTGTATACCAGGAAATCCCAGCGGGAGCCGTAGCCGTACACATCCGTCACGCCATCGCCGTCGGTATCCTGTGTGAGAGCCAGCATATACTCTCTCCACTTATCCCATGTCCACTCGCCTCTCTCATACAGCGCGTTGGGATCTTCCAGGCCGGCCGCGTCCAGCATCTGCTTGTTGTACGCCAGCATGTAGGTGTTCGCCAGCAGCATCTCCGCGCTGTTCGCCTGGAACAGATATACGCCGTCGTCCACGCCGATGTCCACCGGTGAAAATACGGTCTGGTCGGTGAAGATGCCCGCGTCTTCCGGAAGGATGTCTTCCAGGTTGGTGGCAAAGCCGTTCAATGCCGCGCCGATGCCGAAGCTCAGGTCCACTTCATAGATGTCGCAGTCCGGCGTGCCTGCCAGAATGGAGTTGTTGATGGATTCCTGGATCCCCGTGTAGGTGAGGTTCTGGAACTGGATCTTCACGTTGTATTTGTCTTCCACTTCTTTTACGATGTCGAAATGCTTCTGCGCCAGCTCCTCGTCCGCCACGCTGGGGTCATCGTAAATATCTGTGTTTGTGCTGTCATAGTAGTGATCGTACCATGTGCCGATGGTGATGGTCCTGGGTTCATCGCTGGCGCTCACGCCGGCCGCCAGTCCCATGGTCATTGCAGCGCCAAGTCCTAACGCAATTACTTTCTTTGTATTCATTCTTTTTTATTCCTCCTTATTCTTGAATTTCGGTATCGATGTGACGCTCCCGGGCATCCGCCGCGGCGGACGCCCAAAAGCGTGTTCTTCGCTTTTTGTGGAAACCTTACGCTTCCTCCGCCGGGGTCTGGCCCACAACCACGCTGTACACTTCCCATGCGCCGCTGGACTCACACTGCATGGTGCTTCCCCATGTAGAAACGTCCTCGCCGCACAGAGCCGCGATCTGCTCGTAGGTCACCTGGCACACGCTGCCGTTATAGGCCGCCGCATCGCTGCCGCTGCCGTCCGCGTTGCCCTGGCCAACACGCATCCAGCCTGCCTCAGCCTCGTTCATAACCACCCACAGGTCACCGGTCTCGCTCTTGTAGCTGATCTCCACCACGCTGCCCGGAACCAGCGCATCGATGATCTCCTGGGGCATACTGTATCCGCCCTGTGCCCAGCCGTCTGCGCTGCACGCAAAGCCCGGAAACTCCACCAGATTCTTCAGCGGCTGGAACTCTGTCGCTTTGCCGACTTTCACCGCATATACTTCCCATGTGCCGCTGGCTTCACACTGCATCCTTGCGCCCCATGTGGAAACGTCATCGCCGCACACCGCCGCGATCTGCTCGTAGGTGATATACGCCTTGCTGCCGTCCATCACTGCGCTGTCGCTGCCGCTGCCGTCCGCGTTGCCCTGGCCCACGCGCATCCAGCCTGCCGCTGCATCCGGCATTACCAGCCAGATATCGTTGTTCTCGCTCTTGTAGGTCACTTCCACCGCGCTGCCCGGAACCAGTGCGTCGATGATCTCCTGGGGCATATCAAAGCCGTTCTGCGCCCAGCCGTCTCCGCTGCACGCAAAGCCCGCGAATTCCACCGCGTCCGCGATGCCCAATGCTTTCGCGCCTGTGCCCACTTTCACGGAGAACACTTCCCATGCGCCGCTGGCTTCACACTGCATCCTTGCGCCCCATGTGGAAACGTCGTCGCCGCACACCGCCGCGATCTGCTCGTAGGTGATCTGCGCCGTGGTCTTTGTGTTGTTCACAAACGCCGCATCGCTGCCGCTGCCGTCCGCATCGCCCTGGCCAACGCGCATCCAGCCAGCCGCCGCATCCGGCATTACCAGCCACATGTCGCCGTTCTCGCTCTTATAGCTGATCTCCACCACGCTGCCCGGAACCAGCGCATCGATGATCTCCTGGGGCATATCAAAGCCGTTCTGCGCCCAGCCGTCTCCGCTGCACGCGCAGCCCGCAAACTCTACCGCGTTGGAGATGGCGTACAGGTTGGACCGGTCGGAGCCGGCAGACGCCGCCACATACTCCGCAGAGGTATCCACGGCCAGCACATTGCCGTCCGCATCCTTAAACGCGATATCGTCGATGTAAAGGATGGCCGGCGTCGCGCCCTTATCTTTCTGCGTATCCACTTCCAGAGAGATTACCATATAGCTGTCCGCCGTGAGCGTCTGGTCCTCCGGCACCGCGTAAACCGCCGTCTTCGGGTTCGCGCTCTCCAGATATACCGACCACTCATCGTAATCCTGGGTGTTGTCCTCGCCCACATAGGCGTAGATCCTGCCGGATACCGCACCGAATGTGCCGTCCGGATTTTCTGTGCCGATGGTCATCTCCACGGTGGATACTTTGGAAATGTCCTCGCCCAAAAGTGCGTTTGCCTGCAGTCCCACATACATTGCCTTGCCCTGAGACGTCACCTTCAGCGCCTGGGAGCCGTTATACTCCGCCAGCTCCAGAGTGGAGTCGTCCCCCGCGGAATTTACGGTTTTGTCGATCCCCACAAAGCCGAACAGACCGTCCTCAAAGTCGATGCTTGCCGCCGCGCCTTCTTCCGCGATCGCGCTCATCCCAAAGCCGGCCATGCACAATGCCGCTGTCGTGAGGGATGCTGCCATGATTTTTCTTGCTTTCAACTTTTCTTCCTCCTTTTAAATAGTGATGGTACGCCGCCTACCCAACGATACCGCTTCTTTCCACGCCCTCGATAAACTGCTTCTGCAGCGCGATATAGATGATGAGAATGGGGATCATGATCAACACAATGCCCGCGTCCACAAACAGTTCCAGGATGTTGGGATCCAGGATCTTCTCCACATTGGAGATGGACGCCTCGATGGTGGCGATCCTCTTACTGATCACAATATCGTTGCTGATCAAAAACAGATTCGCGTAGAACGTGTCATTGTACTGCCACACCATAGAGAAAATCGCTACGGTGACGACCGAGGGCAGCGCATTTACCAGCATGATGCGGAAATAGGTGTAAAGCGTGCCCGCACCGTCCACGAAAGCCGCCTCCTCGATTTCTTTGGGAAGCCCGCGGAAAAACTGGTTGAAGATGTAAATGTACAGCCCCGATCGAAGTCCACACCCAAAGGCCGTCATGATATACATGGGTATGGGCGTGGACAGGAGGTTCACTTCGGAACCCCGGATTGCTTTTATAATTCCAAAGATATCAAATTTCGCAAATGTCATATACAGCGGGAGCATGATCGTGTTGGTAGGGATGACGATCATAACGACCACACATGCAAACAGGACATTTTTAAATGGAAAATTGTATCTTGCGAATCCGTATCCCACCATGGAACAGATGAACACCTGGATCAGCATCAGAGACAGGGAATACAGCAGCGAGGCCGACATGGTCCTCCAGTAATCCAGGTACTCCATGGCCATCGTGTAGCGCCCCAGCGTGGGTTCCTGTGGGATCAGATAAACCATGGGATTGTAGTTATCCGCATCGGAGAAAAAAGAACTGCTGATGATCCCGATCACAGGACCTAAGATCACGTAGCACACGCCGATGATCAGCACCATGCGGAACATGAACAGGATAAACTTTTTCGCGTTATTTCCCCAGCGGATGCGGTCGTTGACAAACTGATCGTCCGCCATGAACGCGCGGTACCGGTTCTTCACCGACGCCGGGGCTGCTTTTTTCTTTGCCTTATCCATCTTTTCTCTCCTTTCTCTAGTTATAGTAGAACGTCCGCTTCTGTATAAACCTGCACACGATCACCAGGATGAGGCAGGTGATCACCGTGGACACCAGGCTGAACACAGAGCTCAGGCCGTAATTTTTATCGGTAAACGCCGTCTTGTACGCCAGTTCCACCACCTCGGACTGCGTGAAGCTGTCCACCACGGTGTACACCACGTTGGTGATGATGTGCGGCATCACCATGGGGAACGTGACCTTCCAGAAGGTCTCGTATGCGGTGGATCCCTCTATCTTCGCCACCTCGTACATGGAGCCCGGTATGGACTGCAGCGCCGCGATGAAAATGATGATCTGCACGCCGGAGGCGTTGATGATGTCGCTGATGCGCGACACCGCGCCGGAGATATAGGTGATGATGCTGTCCGGCAGGCCCAGCGCCCCGAACATCTCGATGTAGTACGAGATGCCCACGCCGCTCCCCGCGGCGGCCTCCGCCATCTCCGCGCTGGCGCTGGAGATACCGCCGCTCATCATGGTGCGCACCAGGTTCATGGCGTCCATGATGGCCTCGGAGTTTAAGAGCACCGGCAGGAAAAAGATGGCCCTCACCAGTGTGCGCCCTTTAAACTTTTTGTTCAGAAGCAGCGCCATAAACAGACTGAAAAACGTGATCAGCGGCACATCGATCAGCATATTGCCCACCGATGTGGTGAGTACCTGTTTGTATGTGGCGTGCGCCCGGAACGCGTAGATGAAATTGTCCAGGTTCACAAATTTTAAGGAGTAGCCGCCTCCCGGATTCACCGTCAGCTCGGATAAGGAAAATTCCACCGACATGATCAGGCTTCTGGCATAAAACCACAGGAACCCGATAAGCCACGGGAGAATGAACAGGAACCCCGTCATGCTGCGCTTTGCGGAAAGAGACATTCTTTTCTTTTTCTTATTTCCCATATCACATGCCTCCTATTCCGTAGTTTCTTGCGGGAACGTTCACGCCGTCTATGGTCTGATCCTCTGTCCCGCTGTTGAGATAGATCGTGACGCCGTTGTCGTAAGTCACCGCCCGCAATGTGTCGCTCAGGATCTGATGATCCGTTATCTGCGCGCCCTTCACGTATTTCAGCGCATTGTTCACTTCCGTGTAGATGGAGACGGCGTCTTCCTTCCAGTTTTCATACGCCGTGGAGCAGAAGCGGTTCAGCGCCGTGTTCTTGATCTCGCTGGAGTTCTCCCAGGAGAACATAAAGTGCGGGGACGCCCCGGTCTCCACCAGGTTTAAGATGATGTCCGCCCGGTCGTAGGTGTCGCTTAAATTCACGGCCTTGCCGGAGTAGTCCACCAGCCCGTGCAGGATCATCTCGTAAAACGGCACCGTCTCGTCCACAATGTAGTAATCGTTGTCCGTGAGCGGCGCGTTGATGATATCGTCCGCGTAGCCGAAGGAGTAATCGTTCCCGTCGTTTACCATAATCTGCTTTCCGGTCCCGGCCAGCTTCTCCAGGGAGGCGTCCACCACATCCAATGCCTGTTCCCGGTTGATGATGTTGGTCCGCTTTTTGTCGGAATGGAGCTCGTCCCCCAGGTCCCGCAGGGAGATGCCCGCCACATCCAGGCCGGTCATCTTCGCCGCGAATTTATCCACGTAGCGCACCAGGAATTTCGGCGAGATCAGATAAAAATGATTTTCGCTGTAGCCCAGCCCCGATGTCTGCCGCAGGGTGGCCGGGTTCACCAGCCCGAACTCTGCGATATAGCCTCCGCCGTAGTAGCGGGCGGTCTCGTTGTTCTCGGAATAGCGCTTGCTGATGTACGTCACCTTCTGGAACGCCACATCCGCATACAGGCTGCCGCCGTTTTCCGCCAGCTTCCGGTTCAGGGCCTCCAGGCCGGAGACGCCGCCCAGCTTGCGGGTCACTTTCACTTTGTCTGTCACATCGTGGTAGTAGCCGCCGTTCATCCACCCCTGGAAATTCATCACCTGGTTGGAGATGCCGCTCGCCGCCAGGTCGTCCGATATCTGACCGGCCTCCTCGAAGGTGGTCATGGGGAACAGGCCCAGGTACTGGGTGCCCAGGAAGAACCGCGTCATCTTCACGCCGCCCAGGATGTCATAGTAGAACTTGATATCGCCCTCCTCTGGCTGTTCCGCCTGCAGCACGCCCTCCGCCAGGAGCCGGTTCCGGTAATAGTTGGCCGCTCCCACGTAGCTGGCGTCTTTTTCCTCCAGCATGGTGTATTTCACTTTCAGATCCGCATCGTAGAAATTGGTCTCCACAATGGGGATATCCGCCTCGTTCCCCGTGGTGCCGAACATGGACAGCTTGTCGTTGCCCCGCATCACAAAGGTGGGATACACGTAGTTGTATTCGTTGATCTTTCCGGAAATACCCGCGTTGATGTAGGCAAAGGACGCGCCGTCCTCTATGGTGGCAAAGATGCCGCTGTCTTTGCGGAACAGCCCGTAGAGCGCCATCTTCACATTCTCCGTGTTTTCCATCACGGTGTACTCCGCCGCCAGCGGGTCGATGCCGTACACGTACTCGGAATAGTTCACCGCGCCGGTCTTTCCGTTGTTGAAGTTGATCAGGGAGCCGGAGCCGTTGGGCACCAGCATGTACCCCTCCTCATCTTTGCCCGCCGCGCCGAAGTAGCGCAGCAGCTGGATGCGGAAGATCGTGCCGCCGCCGTTTTCCACCACCCGGTTCATGGGGATGGATACGTCCAGCCCGTCCTCGTTCAGGCGGTATTCCAGCGGGATCTCAAAGGAGATGGGCAGCGCGCCCTCCACGCCGGAATTTTCCATCTCGCGCATGTAGTCCTCGTTGGTAAAGCCCGCCTCCTCAAAATATTTGTTCAGCTTCCGCAGCTGGGACGCGCCCTTCACCGCGGAGGGAAGCAGTTCTTTGTAGTTTTCCGCCACCGTGGAATCCGTATATTTCTTTTCCACAAAGCTGGCGTCCTTCTCGTCCAGCGCAGCCGTCACCTGTTCCAGGGTCTCCACGCTGATGTACTGGGGCACCAATCCGGTGGAATTGGACATATCCCCGATGGTGTACCAGAAGCGGATGCCGTTCTCGATGGACTCCGCCGCCAGCTGCCCCTGGGAAGTGCAGTATGTATAGGAATCAAAGGTTCCCTGGGTGCGGGAGGTGTTGAAATAGTCCACGATCAGCTGGGATTTCAGGAAATTCATGTTGGTGCCGCTGGCCACGGCGTCCGAGTCCGCGTCCGGCGGGTTGGAGTAGGTGATCTTGCCGTTGCGCTTATCCTCCACGGCCACCTCTCCGGTCTCCTGGTTCACATACAGTTTCAAAATATCATTCTGCGCCGCCAGCGCCATGCCCTTCACATCGGAAGTCTCCTCCGCCAGGGGTGTGAACGCGCCGCCCTCCTCGTAATCGTAGGTGGAGATCAGCTCGCGGTAGCCGTTGTAGAAATGGAAACGCAGCAGCCATCTTCCGAACCACGCGGCAACGGCCGCCAGGATGATAAGCGCCAGCGCGATGATTATTTTTTTACTCTTACGCATATCGTCCTCCTATGTCCGGTAGATGAGTTCCTGGTAGATGCTGTAGAAAAAGCTGTACACCTGATTGATCAGGTCCACAAACAGCAGCACCACGAAAATGATGATAAACATGGCAACAAAGGTGAGGAAAATGGTGATCAGCGTTTTGGCCAGGGTGTAGTTGTGCACCTCCATGATCCCCATCAGCATCATGATGAGGCTGTACGCCACGCCCAGGGCTATGATGATCCAGTAAAACGCCCCTTCCTCCAGCGCCACAAACTGGCTCAGGATCGTGCCGATATTAAAGCAGACGATCATGGGCGTCATGGCGTAGCCGATGGCGATGGCGATATCTTTCAGGCGCCCCTCGCCCTCCATCAGGCAGGTGATCGACCAGTTTCCCACGCACAGAAGCAGGTATAAGAGCAGCACCGCCACAAGCTCCGTCAGGGCGTTCACCTCCAGCGGATCCACATCGTTTACCACAAAGCTGGCAGACATGCGGTTGATAGAAAAACTGAGGGAGAACAGGATGACCAGGATGATGGCCACCGGCACACTGCCCCGGTCGCGGTGCCGGATCTCGTAGTAGGCATCCATGGGATGGCTCACCGTGTACATTGCGTATTTCCATTTTTCCAGTGAAAACAGACTACTCATTCCAACAGTCCTCCTCTCGGTGCTTTTTTCTTTCCGAAGATCCGTCTCCCCGCAACGATCAGCACGATCACCGCGATCACCGCCGTGAGGATGCCTCCCATGCTCTTTGTGAGGATCTCGTTCCGGTACCGCTGCCAGGCGATGGAGTAATACTTGCGGTTCATGCCCAGCTTTAAGTATTTCATGGCCTGCTTGTTGTCTCCCGCCGTGAGGTAGGCCTTGCCGATGCCGGTGTTCGCCAGCTCGTTGTTCTCGTTCAGGCGGAGCACCTGCTGCCACTTGTCAATGGCTAAGGTCTCGTCCCCGTCGTAGCGCAGCCCCACCGCCTCATCGATCAGCGAGCCGTACTCCGTGGCGCCGAATTTCAGGATGGCCCCGTAAAACGCATCCAGCACAATGATCTGGTCGCCCACGGTCTCGATGGCCACCGGCGTGTTGAACGTGCCCTCCTGGCTGCCAAGGCCGCCGAAGATGTAGAGCAGGTTTCCCTCTTTGTCGTAGGTGAAAATGCGCCCGCGCTTGCGGTCCAGCAGGGAGTAGATGCCCTTGCCCCGGTACACCACGTCGGTAAATTCCGACGGGCCGCTGTAAGTGCCATAAGTGCTGCCCCACAGG
>CANRKY010000017.1 GCA_947631355.1 uncultured Marvinbryantia sp. | reverse complement strand
ATCTGGTGCCAACTACCATTCTGGCGCAGCAGCACTACAACACCTTCGTGCAGCGCATGAAAGATTTCCCGGTGCGGGTAGACCTTTTGTGCCGTTTCCGCACACCGGCAGAACAGAAAAAAACACTGGCGGATCTGAAACGGGGGCTGGTGGACATCGTGATCGGCACGCACCGGGTGCTGTCAAAAGATGTGCAGTACAAAGACCTGGGGCTGCTGGTGATCGATGAAGAACAGCGCTTTGGCGTGGCCCACAAAGAAAAGATCAAGCAGCTGAAAACCAACGTGGATGTGCTCACCCTCACGGCCACCCCAATCCCCCGCACCCTTCACATGAGCCTGGCGGGCATCCGGGACATGAGCGTGCTGGAGGAACCTCCCATGGAGCGCATTGCCATCCAGACGTATGTGATGGAGTACAACGAAGAAATGGTGCGCGAAGCCATCAGCCGGGAGCTGGCCAGGGGCGGACAAGTGTATTATGTATACAATCGTGTGAATACAATCGTGGAAGCCACAAACAGGATTGCGGAGCTGGTGCCGGAAGCCAGCGTGGCCTTCGCCCACGGGCAGATGAAAGAGCGCGAGCTGGAGCAGATTATGTATGATTTCATCAACGGGGACATTGATGTGCTGGTTTCTACCACCATTATTGAGACAGGGCTGGATATCCCCAATGTAAATACCATGATCGTTCACGACGCGGATACCATGGGACTGTCCCAGCTCTACCAGCTGCGCGGGCGCGTGGGGCGCTCCAACCGCACGGCATATGCGTTTCTTATGTACCGCAGAAACAAGATGCTCAAGGAAGTGGCGGAAAAAAGGCTGCAGGCCATCCGGGAGTTCACGGAGCTGGGCAGCGGTATCCGCATTGCCATGCGGGATCTGGAAATACGGGGCGCTGGGAATCTTCTGGGCGCGGAGCAGCACGGACACATGGAGGCGGTGGGGTACGATCTTTACTGCAAAATGCTGAATGAATCCGTGCGGGAATTGAAGGGAGAGGCGGATCCCACCGACACCTTCGAGACCGTAATCGATATAGACATCGATGCGTTCATTCCGGAGCGCTATATCCCTTCGGAATATCAAAAACTGGATGTATACAAAAACATAGCGGCCATCACGAATCAGGAAGAATACGACGACACGCTGGAAGAACTGATGGATCGGTTCGGGGAGCCGCCGAAGGCGGTGCAGAATCTGCTGTCCATCGCGCACTTAAAGGCCATCGCACACAAGGCATATGTGACAGAAGTGGCGCAGAAGGGCGATCTTCTGAAATTTACCATGTACGAAAAAGCACCGGCTGACCCAAAGAAGATCGAACTGCTGGTGAAAAAATACAATGGGAAACTGAAATTTGTGGTGGAGAACCGCCCATATTTCCTGTATACCAAACCCAGAGTCAGCGCAAAAGACAACGCCGACATCCTGATGCTCACCAGAGAACTGCTGGAGAATATAAAAACCATCGGGACGGATGTGGGTATTGCGTAACAAGATCAGAAGAAAGTGTGTTCATCTAAAAAGAGAATATCCATGGTTGTAAAGATTGAGAACGATGAATAGAACGTTTTTTTCATACAGCAAATTGGGTAAATTTAAGATGCCGGAGTGTATCCGGAATAAATACGAATAGGAGAAAGGATATGGCTGCGATTCATGATTTACTTGCTCAGATACCGGATGAGGATTTAAGAGCCAGATTAGAACAGGAAATAAATAGATTGTCAAAAACGAAAAAATTCGGATTAGTGTTTGAAGAACATCTTCCAGAATGTACGCCACTTTATGACATTCCGGTAAAAAGAGGTTCTACGGTTGCAAAGAAAGCAGGGGTTATCAGCGAGATGTATGAAGTGTATTCCGTTAAAGATGGAATTGCCACCTGTTATCATAAGAAGACTGAGGAAAAGGAAGACATCCTTGTAGATGAACTAGTGTGTGTTGCTCAGTTTGGAGAACCAATTTATCCTTATTTGAAGCCTATCGATAGTATATGTAATGCTCCTGAGAGTGAGCTGTGGCATACACTGATTGAAGCGGATAATTATCATGCGTTGCAGCTTTTAGAATACTTGTATGCTGGGAAAGTAGATTGTATTTATATAGATCCACCGTATAATACGGGTGCGAAGGATTGGAAATATAACAATGATTATGTTGATGGGGTGGATGCATATCGACATAGTAAATGGTTATCCATGATGCAAAAGAGATTAAAACTTGCCAAGAACTTATTAAATCCGCAAGATTCGGTTTTGATGGTTACCATTGATGAGAAGGAATACCTGCATCTTGGATGTTTGCTTGAAGAAATGTTCCCGGATGCAACCATGCAAATGATCAGTAGCTGTATAAACTACACAGCGACAGCAAGAAGAAATCAGTTTGACAGAATAAATGAGTATATTTTTATTCTCATGATAGGAGACTGTCAGATTTTTCCACAGGACGACAGCAAGAATTTTAAACAGAATGATGAAGTGAATTGGCGTAGTTTACGTAGGCAAAACTCATCAAATATACGTGATGAACAACATCCTAACCAGTTTTATCCAATATATGTAGACACACGCACGAATAGGATCGTTAAAGTGGGCGATTCGTTGCCGATGGATGTTGATGTTAAAGATGTCCCTGCAATGAATGGTTGTGAGACGGTATTCCCAATACGTGATAATGGCAAAGAAATGATGTGGGGACTAGCAAGAGATACATTCCTTGAAAGGTTTGAAAAGGGCTATGTCAAAGTAGGTAAACATACTCCCAATAAGCCGCAGAAATATGTTTTATCATTTTTAGAAAAAGGCGTGATTGAAGGAATTTCTAATGGCGATGTCAAAATTACAGGCAGACGTTCGGATGGTAGTGTTATTGCCGTTTATAATTCTCAGAGAAAAGTTATGCCAAAGACACAGTGGAATTTCAAGAGTCATGATGCACGAGAATATGGGACGTATTTGTTAGACAACATTATTGGAGAAAAACGTTTTTCGTATCCTAAATCGCTTTATGCAGTTGAAGATTGTTTGAAGTATTTTACAGCAGAAAAGAAAAATGCTCTTATCGTAGATTTTTTTGCAGGGTCTGGTACGACATTGCATGCAGTTAATTTAATGAATGCAGAGGACAGTGGAAACCGTAGATGCATAATCATTACGAATAATGAAGTATCAGTGGCGGAAAGTACATTTTTGTCAGAAGCTGGATTTCAACCTGGTGATGATGAATGGGAACGATTAGGTGTTGCGAGATATGTTACTTGGCCGAGAACGATTTGCTCAATTAAAGGGAAAGATATTAATGGACATCCTATAGCGGGAAACTATATTGGAAATGATATGCCTATATCGGATGGGCTTAAAGCTAACGTAATCTTTTTTAAACTTGGCTTCCTAGATAAAACATCTGTATCATTAGGTCGTCAGCTTGCCCCGATGTTTCCGGTTCTATGGTTAAAGGCGGGAGCACATGATGTTTGTCCAAAATTCAGTAATGAAAATGCATATATGCAGATATTTCCTAAGAACAAATTTGCGATACTTATTGATGAAAAGCATTTTCAAGAATTCGATGAAGAAATGAAAAAGCATCCGGAGATTCAGACAGTATACATAGTTACTGACTCCGAAGCAGGATACCGGGAAATGATTTCTGGATATGGCGATAAGTATACGTATCAGCTCTATAGAGACTACTTGGATAATTTTCGAATCAATACAGGGAGGTAGGGCTATGAAAGTAGAATTATTTTCATTTCAGAAAAGAGCATTAAGTGAACTCAGAATGAAATCAGCGGAAGCATTATACCGTTATAAACGAATGCATTCTAAACAGGTTGTTTCTTTTACAGCACCAACAGGAGCCGGTAAGACTATTATTATGGCTGCTTTGATTGAGAGTATTTTTTTTGGAGATGAAGTATATCCGGAGCAGCCAGAAGCTATTATCGTGTGGCTATCGGATTCGCCGCAGCTTAATGAACAATCGAAAGATAAGATTGATCTGAAGGCAGATAAAATTCGTATAGGACAATGTGTAACAGTACAGGACGATTCCTTTGATCAAGAGATGTTCAATGATGGACATATTTATTTCTTGAATACACAGAAGCTTGGAAAGAGCTCGAACCTGACAAAGCATACGGATAATCGCCAGTATACAATCTGGGAGACGTTGGCGAATACAGCAAGAGATAAGAGTGATCACTTATACTTCATTATCGATGAAGCGCATAGAGGTATGCAAGGGCGCGAAGCAGGTAGAGCAACAACTATCATGCAGAAGTTTTTGAAAGGAAGCCCTTCAGATGGTATAGAGGCAATGCCAGTCGTGATTGGAATGTCTGCCACATCAGCAAGATTTAATGCACTGGTACAGGGTATCGCCTCTGATACGCAGTATGTCGTAGTAACAACGGATGAGGTCAGGGCTTCAGGACTTTTGAAGGAACGTATTGTCATTTCCTATCCGGAAGAAAATTCTGGAAATAAAGATATGGCTGTACTGCAGGCCGCAGCAGATGAGTGGAAGGATAAATGGGATCATTGGTATCAGTACTGCTATGAACAGCACTATGCTTATGTGAATCCTGTGCTCGTTATTCAGGTGCAGAACGCAACAGCTTCATCTATTTCTGCAACGGATCTCGATGACTGTGTTGCAAAGATTGAAGAAAGAGCCGGAATACAATTCCAGGAAGGCGAGGTAGTTCATACCTTTGGAGATGCAAATGTGGTTATTAAGATTAACGGATTAAATGTACCTTATGTAGCTCCGTCTGCAATAGCTGAAGATAAACGTATTCGTGTTGTTTTCTTCAAAGAAAGTCTGTCCACCGGTTGGGACTGCCCTAGGGCGGAAACAATGATGTCATTCCGCCATGCGACCGATGCGACATACATTGCGCAGCTGTTGGGACGTATGATTCGTACGCCAATGCATATGCATATTCAGGTGGATGAAACATTAAATGATGTTCATCTGTATCTGCCGTATTTTAATTCTGGCACTGTTAAAGAAGTGGTTGAGGAACTACAGAATGCTGAGGGTGGTGATATCCCGGCAGATGTCTACGGGGAGTCTCTTAATACCAGAAAAATGGATACTCTGTCAGTTAGGCCGAGAAGTATATCCGGTGGCGGAACAAGACATACCCCAGCATACCCTGGACAAATGTCATTGTTTGGTCAGTTGGGAAATACGCAACCAATGGAATTGCACGATGGCAGAGTTATGCAGTATGACGGTGGCGAACAGGCTGAAATAAGTTCTGAGTTAGAAAGTATTCCGGAATTGTCGACACATACAACGACTTCGCAACAAGACAGAACTCAGCTAGCCGGACAAGCTCCGGCAACGAGTGCGTCACATGCAGAACACGTGAATGATTCTTCGCATCCAGAGCCAGTATATGTTCAGGAAACATTTACAGGTTCTTTAGACAGAGAAGGAGTGGTACAAGCAATCAATGATTCCGGGCTTTTGTCCTATGATGTGAGAAATGTACAAATCAGCAATTATCTGAACTCTTTATATAGCCTGGCAAGACTTCTGAGACAATCAGGTAAATACCAGGATGCGACAGACAATGTTTTGGAAGAAATCGTGAAGATGATCAGAGAATATATTGCTGATCTTAAATGTGAAGGCAAGTATGATGATATGGCTCAGAAGATTATGGAATTTCAGATGAAATCTCAGATATTCGATGTCTTTGGAGAAACAGTGGATGATAATATTGTTCACACGTTCATGTCTACAACAGATATTGATATTGACCGGCAATTCCGCAGAGCCGAGACAAAACTTGGAAATGAAGGCGTAGGTAATAAATATGGTTATTACTATTACGATGAAGATGATCCTGATGCTTATAAGATCGATGTCATTCTGTATGCTTCAGATGATGATTGTTATGCGCGTCTCTTAGCTTATGCAGAGAAGGCATTCCATGAGATGAACGATAATTATCGTCGGAAGATAGTTGGTCTGGACGAGTGCTTCATCAAACAATATGATGCCATTGCTTCTAATGGTGACATTGTCAGTAAGCATAATTTTCGCTTGCCGGAAACCATTAGCCTGCCTCATGAAGTAAATGGCAAGGATTATGATGATCATCTCTTTGTTGATGATCACGGAAAGGCTCGAATCAATCTGAATAACTGGGAGAAAGGTGTGCTCGAAGAAGAACAGAGACAGGCAGATTATGTTTGCTGGTTGAGAAATCCTCCGAGAAAACCATGGTCGCTCTGCATTCCTTACGAAATTGGTGGCAAACAAAAACCCGCTTATCCAGATTTTATAATTATACGTAAGAACAAAGATGATGAATATGTAGTGGATATTCTGGAACCGCATGATCCTACTAGAATTGATAATCTTGGCAAGGCAAGAGGATTTGCTGAGTATGCAAGGCAGAATCCGGGTGTTGGACGTATTCAGTTGATCAGACTGGCTAAAGATGTTGTAGGACATAACCGCTTTAAGCGACTAGATATGGCGATGAGCGCCGTCCGTGATAAGGTGTCTCATGCCATGACAAATGATGAATTAGATCACATCTTTGATACAGATGGATTCTTTATGGACTAAGCCGTACAGATAGGAGCCTTATGATGATGAATAACAACCAGATTGCAAGCAGGATGAACACATATTTACATATTTCTGCCAAGAAATAGTTGTTGTTGCGTAACATGTATTATAGTAATTACAGAAACTTCTAGGTCACAGGGCAGATGCTTTTAGATGTTTGCATTATAAGCGAAAGGAGTTGCTATGGCATCACAAAACCCAACGGTTCCCGATAGCACAGGGGGAACGCAGAAAAAAACGCCGCTGTACACCATTTGGAGTGCCGATGATTTCCGGGCGCACGCAGACGAGTTTCCATATAGCAAAGAACTTCTGCGAAATGTCAGCAGGACGATCCGCTACTGCAAAGCGGAGGTGTTCCGGGACTGCGTGATCGGCACGATCCGTATCCCTCAGAAAAAGGAGGAGAAAGAGCCGTTACTCACGTTTAACTATTATCTGACGGGAGAGCACATTGTGTTCGTTGGAAATAGTGGAAAACTCAAGCCGATCGTGGCGAAATGCGCGGCGGCGCTCCCGGAATCGACCACGCCCGACCAACTTTTGCTGGCAATCTTGAAGCAGACAACGGAGGATGACCTGCTCTATCTTCTGCATATCGAATCCCAGACAGACAAAATGGAAGAAGAAATCGCAAACAGCAAAGCAGAGGACTTCTTCAAGGTACTGACTGTGCGCAGGCACAAACTATCAGAATTGAACGCATATTATGAGCAGCTGAGGGATATCGGCGAACTCCTTCAGTCCGCGGCTTGCGGCGCGATCGTTCAGCATGGGCAGGAATGGGACAGGTTTGTGCACCGCGCGGAACGTCTGCAGAATCATGTGCAGTTTCTGCGCGAAAATATCATTCAGCTGCGAGAACTCTTTCAGTCGGTGCAGGATGCCCGGCAGAATCGGACTATGGGGATCATCACCATTGTCACCACAGTGTTTTTCCCGCTGACTTTGCTGACTGGCTGGTACGGGATGAACTTTGTCAATATGCCGGAGCTGAACTGGCGGTATGGGTATGCGGCCATGATCATTGTTGTTCTGGTGATCGTGACGGTGGAGATCATCTATTTCAAAAAGAAAAAATTTTTTTAATATTAAAAGGGGCGCTTATATGGCTTCGGCCGTACGAGCGCCTTTTTTTCTTACACAAAGATTATACATCTGTGCCATTCCGAAAGCCACGACTCTGCTCATTTCAAACGATATGCACCATCGTAAATACCTTTATAGAGGGAAATATAGTATTTGTCTTTCTGTCTTTCGAAGCTGAAATTAAAAACGAGATTTTGATTGATTTCAATGAAAAATACGTGTAAATGCAGAGGAAATGAAATTAGATGTTGATTTTTGCGGAGATTTAAGTATAATAGATTTTGAAGGAGGTTGGAGATATGCTGATTCAATTTAATTTTAAGAACTTCAGATCATTCAGAGATGATGTATCCCTGGATATGACAGCCACTAAAATAGCGGAACATCCAAACCACGTAGTTGACTGTGGCGGAGACAAGCTGCTTTCTGTTGCCGCGATTTATGGAGCAAATGCCAGTGGAAAGTCGAATGTTTACGCTGCTTTCTCGTTTATGAAGGAGTATGTGTCAGATTCTTTCTATTATGGTGGAAACAGCACCAGAAAGAATGGGGAAATCCCACAGGCTTCGCCGTACTTGTTTAACTGTGAAAGCCGGAATGAGCCGTCAGAGTTTGAAGTATTCTATGTGGATGATTCAGATGAAAAAGAGAGAACTTATCAGTATGGTTTTGTGATCCAAGGAACGGAAATCCTGGAAGAATGGCTGTATACAAAAGCAAGAACCGCAAGAACAAAATATCGTACCATTTTTTATCGCAAGAAAGGCGAAGAATTAGAGGCGGATGGATTGCCGAAGAAAGCGGTAGAAAATCTGAAAGAAGCTCTGATGAAAGAGACACTGATCGTATCTCTCGGGGCAAAGCTGAATATTGGGAAGCTTACGGCAGTTTATGACTGGTTTGCAAACTGTGAAACAGCACATTTAGCGGCGCTGGGAGAGGAATTTTCCAGGGCGGCTGATCTACCCGTTGGATTTGTGACAGACCGTTCTGTACAGGAGAATGTGCTTCAGTTCATCTCCTCCTTCGATGAGTCCATTGTGGATTTTGAAGTTGAAGAAATTAAAAAATCTGACGAGGGACTGCTGGGAAAGGCATATGTTATTCATACGATTCATAAACTGCCTGATGGAAATGGTCTTCAGAGTATTCTTCTGGGAAATGAATCCAGCGGGACGCGAAAGATGCTGGCGCTGTATAAACCCCTCAAATATGTTTTGGAGCATGGAAGCGTGCTGTTTATTGACGAGCTGAACGATGGCCTTCATCCTCTGCTTGTCCGAAATATTATACTGACGTTCCTGACGCCCGAGATTAATGTAAACCATGCGCAGCTGATTCTGACGAGCCACGATGTCTGGCAATTTTCAAATGAACTGCTCAGGAGAGACGAACTGTGGGTCACAGATAAGGATAGAGATGGTGTATCAACGCTGTATTCAGTTGCGGACTTTAAAGATGAAGAAGGGAAAAAGATCCGCAGGAATGAAGCCCTGGCCAAGAACTATCTGGTTGGAAGCTATGGGGGGATTCCTGCATTGAAGCCTCTGACAATGATGGGAAGGGGCGATTCCTATGGCGGGTAAAGGAAAAAGCAGTGAATATCGCGCTGGAAAGCGAAGGGACAGAAGTGCCAGATTTGCTTCCAGGGAGCCTATCCTTGGATATTACCTTATTGTGACTGACACCGAGGAAACAGAGAAAAATTATTTTGAAGGATTAAAAAACAGTATTCCACCTGAAATTCGTGAACGCATTGTTATTAAAGTGGAAAAAGCAAAAACGACATATAGTCTGGTGGAACGAACAATGGAACTATGTGGTGAACAGGCGCAGCAGAGAATCCCGTGGATCGTTTTTGACCGAGATCAGGTCAAGAATTTTGATGAGATCATTCGTGCTGCACAAAGAAACGATATCTATGTTGGATGGTCAAACCCTTGTTTTGAGATATGGATGTTTGCCTATTTTGGAGAGATGCCCAGTTTTACAGATTCTGTTATCTGCTGTTCCAGGTTTGCTGCCCGTTTCAAAGAGATAACAGGACATACCTATCAGAAAAATGATGTGGATGTCTATAAAAGACTGATCCAGTATGGAAATTTCGACACAGCTTACCGTCTTGCAGAGCAACGGATAGTGCAAGCCGAGTCGGATCGAAAAAAACCTTCCGAATCATGCCCGGCATGTACCGTTCACAGATTGGTAAAGAAAATTACAGATAAGGTTGAAAGCTATAAATAAATAAGATCCCGTGGTGCTTCTGTTTCAGGATATCAATGACAGAGCGCATCACGGGATTCTTGTTTTCATTGCCCGGGTATAGATTCATGCTGACGGGATTTTCCCGGCGTCCGAGAGCAGGCCAGGCACCCGCTCCCACCTGCCGCAAACGACATGCATTTGTCGTAAATAACCATGTAGAAAGAGGGAAATGTAGTATAATTTTTTATATACATGTAAATAAAGGTAAACTGGCGCATACTGCGATTTCCGGATTTCCTGAAGAATCGGCCTCTGTGTTCTAGGATTTTCTGACGGATCGTTTTATTGTTCCTGGATTTTCCGACAGAGCGATCTTCCGTCCGGCGAAGCGCAGTGTGCAGTTCAGTAAAAAAAAGACAGCAAAGGTCTGGCAGCCGCTGGCGCAGACCGGGAAGGAAAGAGGACATGAAAGAAGAACCGAACAATCGTATGGTTCCATTGGAAAAAAAGGTATTCCGGGCGATGCTGGGAATTTTGCTGCTCACGCTGCTTGTCGTGGGCGCGGTGATCGCTTTCCAGCTCCAGCAGCTCCGGAAGGGCATGATCTCCGCAAACGTGGAGACGGGGCAGGAGGTGGAAAGCCTCTCCTCGCAGGCGATGGAAGTGACCATGGAGGATAACCTGCTGCGCCTCACATCGGAAAAAGCAGCGGCGGCGGACACGCTGTTTTTCGACTTTGGCAAGAAGGTTTCCGTTCTGGCGGAGAGCGCGCAGTACCTCTACGAACACGAGGCGGATTTCGGTGAGGTGAAAGTGCACCTGCCGGATCAGAAAAACGGGACCGCGCTGGATGTCTATGTTACTTATTCCGAGAAGGTGGATCAGGACGATCCCGCGTTCCAGGATGAGCAGGGGCTTGTAGGAAACCTGCAGGGAGAACTCCTGGCAGTCACCGCGGAGAATGAGGAGATCAATTCCGATTATTTCGCGTCCGAGTCCGGATTCATGCTCCAGGCGGACGATATCTACCAGGGCCAGTTTGACGAGGCGGGCAACCTGCTCACCTTCGAGGCGAAAGATCGCCCCTGGTATCAGGGCGCGGTGGCGCAGAAGGGGATTTACTTTACCGATCCCACGCACGATGTCTCCACCGGAGACTTTGCCATCATGTGCAGCGCTCCGGTCTATCAGCAGGATCAGCTGGTGGGCGTGGCCGGCGCGGGCATGTATCTCTCCAGTCTGAAAGAGACGGTGGCGGAGGCCGTGATCGGGGAAGCCGGATCGGCGTGTCTGATCGATGGAAAAGGCAACATCATCTTCTCCACCAGAGAGTCTGGGGAACTGGCGGCCGGCGGTGCGGAGCTGGCCAATGTCCTGCAGGGCACACAGGGAGACTTAAACGGGTTCCTCACCGAGGCGGTAAATGGCGCACAGGCCGTTTCGCTGATCCCGGTGGACGGGGAAAACGTCTATGTTTCCTGCGCGCCGCTGGAAACCGTTGGCTGGACGCTGCTCTCGGTGCTGCCGGAAGAAGAAGTTACGGCGCCCACGAGATCGCTGACCGATGCTTTGAGCAGAAAGAACAGCGAGATGCTGCAGCAGTCTGACCGCAGATTTCTCTATGCGTTCGTCACGCTGCTGATTGCCATGGCGCTGCTGGTTGTGGTGGCGTACCTGCTTTCCAGAAGGCTGTCCTCACGCCTGGTACGTCCCATCGTCACACTCACCAACAAGGTGCGGGAGATCGAGGGAGACAATCTTTCTTTTACATGGGATCAGCACACCCACGATGAGATCGATGTGCTGGCCAGCTCTTTTGGCACCATGACGGAGCGCATCGAGAAATATATCGTGGATATCACCACCATCACGGCGGAGAAAGAGCGCATCGGCGCGGAACTTTCCGTGGCCACGCAGATTCAGGCGGATATGCTGCCCTGCATCTTCCCGGCGTTCCCGGAGCGCAAGGAGTTTGACATTTTCGCCTCCATGAGCCCGGCGAAGGAAGTGGGCGGAGACTTTTACGATTTCTTCCTGCTGGACGATGATCATCTGGCCATGGTGATGGCGGATGTGTCCGGCAAGGGCGTGCCGGCCGCGCTGTTTATGGTGATCTCAAAGACGATCATCAAGAACCAGGCGCAGTTCCTGAAGTCCCCGAAACAGATCCTGGAGACGGCCAACAATCTGCTGCAGGAGAACAACGCGGAAGACATGTTTGTAACGGTGTGGCTGGGCATCATGGAAATTTCCACCGGCAGGCTGCAGGCGGTAAACGCGGGGCACGAATACCCGGTGATCCGCGGCGCAAACGGGCAGTTCGAGCTTTTGAAGGATAAGCACGGCATGGTGCTGGGAACGATGCCGGGCATGAAATACAGAGAGTACGAAGCGCAGATCGAGGAGGGCGGCTGCCTGTTCCTGTACACGGACGGCGTGGCGGAGGCCACCAACGCGAACAACGAGCTGTACGGCACGGATCGCATGCTGGCGGCGCTGAACCGCGAACCGATGGCCAGCCCGAAGCAGCTTCTGGTGAATGTGCGGGCGGATATCGACGCGTTTGTTGGCACTGCCCCGCAGTTTGATGATATAACCATGCTGGCAATGGAGAGGAAAAAACAGTGAGAGGTTGGAAAAACAGAAAAATAAGTGACCCGCGCGCTGGCCGGATGCTGCCGGAATACCGCGGGACGGAAGATCAGATGGGAAAACGAAAAATGGGGTTCGGGCGGATCCTGGGGCTGTTTGCGGCGATGGCTTTTGCGGCCGCGCTGCTTACAGGCTGCGGCGACGCAAAGGAAACAGAGACGGTAAGCCGCGTGGAGCGCACGGATGTAAAGATCGGCTGCATCATCGCGGAGGAATACGGATTTTTTGCCGAACAGCTGGCGGGGGCCGCGGAGAGCCTCAGCCGACAGGGATACATCGGGGAATATCAGGCGCCGGAGGAAGTTCCGGAGGCGCAGACCGTGTGGAACGCCATCTGCGATGGGCAGAAAGTGGAGAACGCCGAGTTTGTGAAAGACTGCTTCTACAATTTCGACCTGATGGATGAGCAGGAGCTGGAGGACGTTTTCTTCCACGCGGACGACATCGATGTGATGCTGGTGCTCGGCACGGCCGCGGGGGTGTGGCTCACGGAAAACGCGGATCAGCTTCCCTTTGAGTACATGGTGTTTTCCAGCGCGGATCCCGTTTCCGGCGGGATCGTGAAAAGCGAGACCGAGCGCTACAACGACATCTCCTTCGCCCATGTGGATCCGGGGCGGCTGGGCAGGCAGACCGAGCTGGCCTATGAGATCATGCCCTTCGATTCCATCGGCGTGGTCTATGAGGATTCCGAGGCGGCCTACAGCTATTCGGGCATCGCGCAGCTGGAGGCATTAAGCGAGAAAAACGGATTTGAGATCCACAGGCTGCATGTGGATGAGCCGAAAGACGACAACGACTACGACCGCTACTACAACGATCTGAAAAACGCGTATCACACGCTGATCCCGGATATCGAGGTACTGTACATAACCACGGGTATGATCGAGGATGAAATGCTGCCGTGGCTTTTGGAGGAAGTGCACGAGGCCGGCATCATTACAGTGGCGGAGACAACGGAGAGCCAGGTGGAATACGGGGCGCTGATGCACATCACCATGACCAACGCGGAGGAGGAAGGCGGCTTTTTGGCCCAGTCCCTGATCGATTATCTGGACGGCACGCCCATCAACGAGCTGAACCAGGTGTTCCTGATCACGCCGCACATCTCTCTGAATCTGGACACGATCAATAAAGTGGGCGCGAAGATCCCGATGAGTGTATATCTGATCGCGGATAAAGTATACGGGCAGGAGGAGGACGCATGAAGAATAAACAACGGTTCATGGTAGAAATCCTGGCGCTGCTGCTCACAGTGATCTCGCTGGTGCTGGGCGGGCTGATGTATTTCAGCAATCAGAAAAATACAAAGCAGAACCTGATCGGCGTGGAGCTGGCGGATTTCATTTACAACACAAATTACAGCATGCAGTTTGGCAAAAAGATAGAAACTTTTTATGGGATGCAGGAAAACCTGCAGGAGCTGCGGGATTCCATAGGAGATGTGGATGAGCTGCACATCCTCTCGGCGGACAATCAGATGCTGTTTTCCACAGACAAGGATATTCTCCCGGAGCGGGTGCTCTCCATGCCGACGGGGAGCAATTTAAGCGACCGGGAACGCCTTTACTGTATGTACGCCATCAACGATGACGCCCGCATCCTCACAGTGAGCGGGGTGGACGCCCTGCAGACGGAATTGCGGACGTATTTGCGGGCATTAGTCTTAAAGGCAGTGATCGGGTTCCTGGTGACCTGGGTGCTGATCCGTCTGGTGTGGATGCTTGCCACACACAAAAAGAAGGGCGGCGCGAAAGGGCAGGGAGCGGATCCGGAACAGAATGGCGAGCAGGATCACAAAAAGGCGTACCGCATTACGGCTGCCGTGCCGCTGATCTGGATCGTGGTATTCAGCGCGGCCACCGGCGTGGACGCGTATCGGGAATACGCCGGGAGCACAGAGACGCTGTGTGATCACATTGAGGATTCGGTGCAGACGGATATCCAGAGAGTGGAAGACCTGGGCGTTGCGCGGGAGGACTTCTACGAGGTGGAGGAATACCTGGAGCGCTACACAGATTTGATCCCGGAGGTGGAACAGCTCACCCTGGGGGAGGATGATGCGGTTCTCTGCAAGATGTCGGCGGATTATCGCCGCAAGATGTATCTGGACTACATCCTGCAGACCGTGCTGTTGCTCACGTTTTCCATATTGATCCTGGCAGAGTATCAGTTTTTTGTTACGAATACAGGGACGCTGGCGGAGGAGAAAGAAAATGGAACAGTCTAAATTCATAAAACAAAATGCTTTTGTGCGCGTGATTTTTATGTTCGCTTTCTTTGCCTCGTCTATCGGCGACTCGTTCAACGTAGTTTACATACGGCGTATGGCGATGGCGGTGCCGGGGGCGGACATGGATCTTCTGGTCAGCCTGCCGATCACGTTTTTCTCGGCGCTGACGGCGCTGGGCGTGTTTGTGTCCGGCAGGATATGCAAGCGGACAAAGAAGTTCGGATCATTTTTGAGCGTGGGCCTTCTGGTTCTGATGATCGGCCTGATGGTGCGCGGTGCGGCGGTGGATTACTGGCTGCTGTTTGCGGGGTTTGGCATCTCCGGCTTCGGAACCGGCTGCCTGTTCATCGGCATACGGTATTACGCGTTCCTGTTTACAGACAGCAGACAGAGGATGCGCGCTCTGGTGTACGTGAACGGCGGCGCGTTTGCCGGCCAGTGCATGGGTACCATCCTTGGCGGTATGCTGGCAAATCAGGTGGCGTACCAGCACATTTATCTGCTTTCTGCGATACTTCTTTTTGTGCCGTTGATCATGGCGCTGAAAGTGCGGATCGAAGGAAGCGTGTCGGTGGGAAGCTACGCGGATATTTTCAAGGTGCTGAAAAACATCAACGCCCTGAAATTCCTGCTGTTCCTGCTGCTGCCGGTGTACACCTGCTCCGTTTTCATTTCCTACATCGTGCCGCTCTATGTCAATGATTACGGATACTCCACCACGGTGGCGTCCGTGCTGATGCTGATCAACTATCTGCTCTCCGCGTATGCGGGGCCGTTCATGACCGATTTTGTGTCCGACCGGATGTCGTCCTTAAAGGGCACGTTCCTGTACATGGCCGGGAGCGCGGTGCTGATCGTGCTGTACGGCTGGGGTGCGGTGATGCCGCTTCTGGTGCTGGCCGTATTGCTGTGCGGCGTGCTGGACTCGTTTGGCCTGTCGGTGATCATGGACGCGTTTACCAAGACGGGGAAAAATCAGCCGTACTCTGACAACGATGCGCTGATCATCTACATCCTGGTATCCAGAGTGGGACAGATGATCGGGCCCACCCTGATTCTTGTGACCGGCGGCGTGATGTCCCTGGGACTGTTTTTGCTCATCGGACTGGGACTGTATCTGATATGCGCGGGCCGCGGGAAAGCTGCGGAATGACATGTGATGCGGCTGGAAAAAAACGTGTGATAACATGCGATGCGGTGGCTGAAAAAACCGTGTGATAACATACGATGCAGCGCCTGGAAAAATCCGTGTGATAACATGCGATATGAGCAGATAAAAAAGCTGCAAAATAAAATAAGGATATATGGAATAGACTGGACAGGAGGTATGACAAAATGGATTTTGTAAAAGAATCAGATATCCCGTTTCTGACAGAGATGTTTGATGAAAATTTTGGCGAGAGGTATATGCCCAGGGAGGAGGCCCTTTTTCACATCAACGATGAAAATGAATTTTTCTACGCGGCCAGAAGGGAAGACGGACGCGTGACGGGGATTGTGCTGTTCGGGGTAGAATCGGCCGAGACGCTGCACGAGCAGACAAAGATCCCGCTGGAAGAACTGCATCGGATGGCTCACGGGAAAAAACTTCTCAAATGCAGAAGTATGTGCATCGCTTCCGACTGCCAGGGACAGGGGATCGGAGGCAAACTGTTTGCCGATGCGCTGGCGGATCTGAAAAGCCGCGGCGAGTTCGGAGCCATCACCTCGCTGCTCTGGGCTTACGATGGAAAAGTTCCCGCCCGAAGCGTGCACGTGAAAAACGGGTTCCGCTTCCTCTATGAAGTTCCCAGACCGTGGTACCACATGAAAGATTATTACTGCGTGTTCTGCAAGGGGCGCTGCAAATGCGATGGCGAGCAGTACGTTCTGGAGTTGGATGAGGAGTGAAAAAAAGCGCGCACAAAAATGAATTGAATGTGTAAAAAAACGTGCAAAAAAATCGCGCTGAAAAACAAACATACGATGGAAAAAATTACACAGAAAAAGTGAACGCGCGATCGAAAAAAATTGCAAAGAAAAACGAGTGTGCAATGAAAAAATAATCGCACAAAAATAGAACATAAAAGTGCAGCAGAACGAAAAGAAAATGCCTTACAGATAGAAACACTGTAGGGCATTTTTTTGTCACAAAATGGACAGGGAGAAGTGTACATCAGATGGAAAAGAAGCATCCCCTTCCGCACAAAAAACAACGCCCAAAGCGGCACAAAATAAACATTAAAAACAACGCAGAAAGCAGCGCAAAAACAAGAACAAAAATCAACGTAAAATGCAGTACAAAAACAAGCACAAAAACAGCACAGAAAGTAGAGCAGAATGCAGAATAAGAATCAGCACAAAAACGAACACAAAAGCAGCGCTAAAAACAGAATAAAAACTGACACAAAATCAACGCAAAAAATAATGTGAAAAACAGCGCCAAAAACAGTGTAAAAAACAACGCAAAAAATGCCATCGGAAAACACAAAAAATTTTTCAATTACAGCAAACGTTTTGTCTGCGCCATATTGCACGTAATGACGTAAACGACATGTATTTGTCGTAAATGACCGGGAGGGCGGGCGCGGTTATAGTATACTTATTTTGAGAAAATTTGTAACCCGCAGGACACCTGCGGAGAACGCGATCCCGTGCATGCCGGGACGCGAAAAAAAGGAGGAAGAAAAATGACGATCAACAAGAAACAGCAGGGAGCAGAATTGGAACTGGCACTGGAGGGGCGTCTGGACACCACAACGGCGCCGCAGCTTGAGGCGGAAGTAAAACAGATCGGCGCGGACGTGACAAGCCTGGTATTTAATTTCGCAGAGCTGGAGTACATTTCTTCGGCAGGCCTGCGCACCCTGCTGCTGGCGCAGAAGCTGATGAACAAACAGGGCACCATGGTGGTCCGCAATGTAAACGAGACGATTATGGAAGTATTTGAGATCACCGGCTTCTCAGATATGCTTACGATTGAAGAATAAGCACATTTCGCCGGCTCTGGAGGAGAGGAAAATGAAAGAACTGACGATTGAAGCAACGGTGGAAAACGTTCCGGTGGTCACAGACTTTGTGAACGAACAGCTGGAGGCGCACGGCTGCTCTATGAAGGCGCAGATGCAGATCGACATCGCGATCGATGAGCTGTTCAGCAACATCGCGTTTTACGCCTACAACCCCACGGTGGGAACCGCCACGGTGCGCGTGGAGATCACAGAAGATCCCCTGAGCGTGGTGGTCACCTTTATCGACAACGGCGTGCCTTACGACCCGCTGAAAAAAGCGGATCCCGATACTACGCTTTCCGCGGAAGAACGGGAGATCGGCGGCTTGGGCATCTACATGGTGAAAAAGAGCATGGATGAGGTGGCCTACGAGTACAAAGACGGTCAGAATATCCTGACAATAAAAAAGAGTATTTGAGAGGAAAGAACATGGACGAAAAGTTGAAAAGGATCATAGAGATGATCCGCGAATACGCTGACCCGGAGCTGGGAGAAAACATCACCGGAGATTCGCTGCTCAACGCAGATCTGGGGATAGATTCCATCTCCTTCTTTTCTGTGATCGACGATCTGGAGCAGGAATATGGCGTGACGATTGAAGACAGCAAGCTGGAAAAACTCCAGACAGTAAAGGACATGGTAGAACTGATAGAATAGAACCGGGCCGGCCGTACCGCGATGTATGGGGAGCCGGAATGATGAAAGGAGTCGTGACCGCTATGGTAGATATTTCAAACAGAGTATTGTATGGAAAAAGAGATCTTAGTACCGAACTTGAATTTCAGAGCTTTCGCGATGCGATCGCTTACCGGGTGGAACACTTCCCGGATGTGGCGCTGTATTCTTACACCGATTACAACACCAATACGAGAACCGAGGTTATGCCCAAAGAGCTCCAGGAACAGTGTCAGGCGCTGAGCACCTGGCTTTTCGAGAAAGGTTATGAGCGCAAAAACATTGGCTTGATAGGAGACAGCTCCTATCCGTACCTGCTGGCGGTGAAGGCCATCGTGTGCAGCAACAATGTGGCGGTGCCCATGGATAAGAGCCTGGAGGAGGAAACCCTTCATGAGTTCCTTGTACAGAGCGATTGCAGCGCGCTTTTCTACTCAAAAAATTACGAGGAGAGAGCGCAGCGGTTCAAAGAAGAACTGGGCATAGAGATCTTTCTGCTGGACGAGATCGACCAGCTGGTGCAGGAGGGCAGAGAACTGCTGGCACAGGGAAAGGACGCCTGCTTAAAACTGGAGCCGGATGTGGATGCGCCGGCCGTTATCCTGTTTACCTCCGGAACCACCGGAAAGAGCAAGGGCGTAATGCTGAGCCAGCGGAATATCACAGCAGACATGATCCTGGATATACGGGAGTCACATTTTACATACGACGGGGTGATCATCCTTCCGTTCCATCACGCGTACGGGCTCACCAACGCGGACATGATCTTCTTTTTGTACGGGAAAACCCTGCACATCAACCAGAATATGCGGTACATGTTCCGGGACTTCCAGACGGAGAATCCGGAGGGCCTGGTGTGCGTGCCACTGCACCTGGAGGTGTTCTACAACGCTATCTGGAAAAACATCCGCGATCAGGGCAGAGAGGAAGAAATCCGCAGTAAGATCGAGGAGAACCGCAAAAACAAAAACCTCACCAACGCGCAGAAGCGGGAGATGTTCCGGGATGTGCTGAGTGTTATGGGGAACCGCTTCCGGGCCGCATCGTCCGGCGGGGCACCCTTAAACCTGGAAGTGTTTTACGGCCTGCGGGACTTTGGCATAGAGGTAAATCCGGGCTACGGGATCACCGAGTGCTCGCCCATGGTTTCCTGCAACAGCGAGGAAGATATGCGGCCGGAGAGCGTGGGGCGCATCATGGAGGGCCTGGAGGTTATGGTGGCCAACCCGGATAAGAACAAAGAGGGCGAGATCTGCCTGAGAGGCCCCATCGTGATGCTGGGCTACTACAAAGACGAGGAAGCCACGAAAGAGGCGCTGAAAGACGGCTGGCTCTACACAGGGGATATGGGCTATGTGGACAAAGACAACTACATATACCTGTCCGGGAGAAAGAAAAACCTGATCATCCTGGCCAACGGCGAGAATGTGTCCCCGGAGGAGCTGGAAGGAAAGATCATGGGCTGCCATGCGGTAAAAGAAGTGGTGGTTTACGAGAAAAATAAAAAGATCACGGCGCAGATCTTTGCGGATCCGGAATACGCAGGAAGCGAGGAGGGCGTCAGCACAGAGGACGTTATCCGCAAGTATATCTCGGAAGTGAACAGCGTTGTGCCGAACTTCAAACAGATCGCGGCGGTGGAGTTCCGCAAAACACCGTTCGCGCGCAATTCCAGCCAGAAGATCCTGCGCAGCTCGCTGGAGTAATTCAGAGAAATAACCCGCGGGAACGGCCTGCGGATCATGTACCGGAAATAATCGCGGGCCCCGCCGGGGTGAAGGATCGGCGGGACCCGCCCCAGATGCAGAGGAATATGCCTGACCTGAAATAGATCGAAAGAGGAGACGAAAAAATTTGAAAACATATCCGTTATTGCAGTCACAGATGGGCGTTTTTGTGGAATGCCTGAAATATCCGGAATCTACGCAATATAATCTGCCCACCATCACAAAGCTGGTGGAGGGTGTTGATCTTGCGCGCCTTGAAAACGCGCTGTATACCATTGTTCGGGAACGGGAAGAACTGCGCATCCGGTTTCAGCTGGATGCGCAGGGAAACCCTGTGCAGTACGCTTCGGAGGATGGCCTGTTTCGTGTGCTCAGAAAATCCATGAAGGACTCTGAAGTGATGTCCTACGCACAGAACGACTTTATCCGTCCGTTTGACCTTTTGGGCAGCGAGGCGCTGTTCCGCGCCGAGATCGTGGAGACGGAAAAAGGGGCGTACCTGCTGCAGGACTATCATCATATCCTGATGGACGGCGTCTCCTGCTATTTCTACATCAACCGCGACACGCGGGATGCCTACAGCAAAGGGGCAGTGCAGCCGATCGCATACGGCATGCTGGATCACGTGCAGACAGAGGTTCTAAGTGGGAAAAATTACGAGCGCGACAGGGCGTATTTCTTGGATAAATTCAAAGGGCTCTCCATGGCCAGCTTATCCGCCGGGAGCAGCAACCCGATGGGGCGCCTGCTGCGGGAATCTTCTTTCCTGGAGATCGGCCCGGTGCACACCTGGTGCGCCGAGAACAAGGTGGCTGTGGATGTGCTGTTTCTGGCGGCTTTTAGCCATGTGCTGCTGACCTATATGCACACAGACCGCACGGCCTTCAGCATGACCAGCGAGGCCCGTTTCGACCGCAAGCTCCGCGACAGCTACGGGATGTATGTGAACACGCACCCTATGCTGACGGAGGAAAAGCCGGATATGACGGTGCGGGAATTTATAGCGGCCACTTCCGCGGAAAAAATGAGCGCGATGCGCCATCATTTTTATCCCTTCACCCATTTCTGCCAGGAACTCCGCGTGGTGCCGGGGATCGGCTTCAATTTCCTGGCGCTGGATAATTCAGAGGAAATGGTATACCTGGACGAGGGCCTGGAGTGCCCGATTCTGCAGACGAATCCGGGCACGGCCTGCGAAGATCTGACGGTTTCCATTTACTGCGGGCGGGAGGCGTATGAGGTTCGCGTCACCTCCAGTGAAAAAATGAACGACCGCAGGCTGCTGGCGGCGTTTGCGTCCGCCGTGAAGTGCGCGGCGGAAAACATGATGAACTGCCCGGACGCGCGGATCTCGGAGATTTCCACGCTCAGCCCGGAAGAAGAAAAGGCCGTGTGCGCATTGTCCGCCGGGGAGGATATCGATTACGGGAACAGCGGGACCTGGCTGGATCTGTTCTGCGCGTGCGCCAAAAGCTATCCGCAGGATGTGGCCATTGTGGACGCGAAGGGCAGTATGACGTACCGGGAGCTGGATGAGCAGTCGGATTCCGTGGCTGCTTACCTGATCGCGAACGGCATAGAGAAAAATGATTTTGTGGCAGTAAAAACGGGGCGTGTAAGAGAGTACGCCATTGCATTGATGGGCATCCAGAAAGCCGGCGCGGCCTATGTGCCGGTGGACATGGAATACCCGCAGGAGCGCATCCAGTATATGCTGGAGGACTCCGGCGCGAAAGCCGTGCTCACAGAGGAGCTGGTGGATCAGATCGCCGCGGAATATAAGAACGCGGAAAAGATCAACCGGGCGTCCAGGGACGGCTACGCCTATATGATCTATACTTCCGGTTCCACGGGCAGGCCGAAGGGCGTTATCCAGAGCCATCGGTCGCTGCGCCACTTTGTGGACTGGCGCGTGGATAAGCTGGAGATCCGGCACGGAAACAATTACGGACATTTCAACGGCTTCGCCTTCGACGGCTCGCTGGACGATCTGGCGTGCCCATTGGCTGCAGGCGCCGCCGTGTACATTCTGGATGAGGAGCTGCGCAGGAACATCCCGCAGCTGGATGAGTATATCGAGAAAAATCACATTGTGGGCATGACCACGTCCACACTGTTTGGAATGGAACTGGTGAAATACAACCCGGCGGTGAAGCTGGATTACCTGATGATGGGCGGCGAGAAGCTGTATCCCTGCGGCGACACCAAAGTGAAGCTCATCAACGGGTACGGCCCCACTGAATTTACCGTCTGCTCCTCGTACTATGTGGTACAGGGCGATGAGACGGATATCCCCATCGGGCGTCCGGTGCCGGGCACGGCCAGCTATATCTGCGATGCCAACGGCCATCTTCTGGCGCAGGGGGTTACCGGGGAACTGTGCCTTGCGGGGCCGCAGATCGCGGAGGGCTACTGGAAGCAGCCGGAACTTTCGGCGGAGAAATTTACGCAGATCACCGTGAACGGTCAGAAAGTAAACGTGTACAAGACGGGCGACCTGGCGCGCTACAACGCTGATGGTCAGCTGGAATACATCGGCAGGAGCGATAACCAGGTGAAGCTGCGCGGCTACCGCGTGGAGCTGGGCGAGATCGACAGCCAGGCGATGCGGCTGCCCGGCGTGGACCAGGCGGCGGCGGATGTGCACAACGGGCAGATCGTTCTGTACTATACGATCGAAAACGCAGCAGCTGTGCAGGAAAACCAGCAGGCAGCTGCACAGGAAGATCAGCAGGCGGCTGCACAGGAAGATCAGCAGACAGCCGCGCAGAAGGATCGCCTAGCGTTTGAGGAAGAAATGCACAGGGCCCTGGCGGAGAAACTGGCGGACTATATGCTGCCCTCTGTCTATATGCGCCTGGAGGCTCTGCCGCTCACGCCAAACGGCAAGATCGACCGGAAAGCCCTGCCGGAGCCGGAGACCGTGTTCGCGCAGAACTACGTGGAGCCGGAAACCCCTGTGGAACAGGCGGTTGTGCAGTGCATGCAGCAGGTGCTGGGCGAAAATTACCGCATCGGCGCGCTGGACAGCTTCTTCGCCTTTGGGGGCGATTCCATCCGGGCTATCCGTCTGGCAAGCCTGCTGCGCGAGCGGGATATCCAGATCCGGGTATCGGATATTATGGCAAAGAAAACGGTGCGCGCCATCGCGGCGTGCGCTGCGGAGCACCGGCAGGAGGCGTTCATCAGCCAGGAGCCGGTGGAAGGAGCCGTGGCGGACAGCGCGATCGTGCGTTTCTATAAAGATCTGGAACTTCCGGTTCCGGCGCACTTCCATCAGGCAGTCCTGCTGCGGGTAAACGGCAGAGCAGACCGGGACGCGCTGCAGGAGGCACTGCACGCGGTCACGGTGCAGCACGATATGCTGCGGGCCGTGGTGAAAGACGGCGGCCTGTACATCCGGAAGGCGGATACGATCATCGAAGTAGCGGAATATCAGGCGTCGTCTGAGGAAGAAGTGACGTCTATTTGCTATGGGCTGCTTTCTGGTTTCCAGTTAGAGGAAAGCCTGTTCGCGGCGGCGCTGATCCACATGAAAGAAAGCAATTTTGTGTTCCTTGCGGCGCACCATCTGATCATAGACGGCGTCTCCCTGCGCATCCTGGTCTCCGACCTGGAGACGGCATACTCTGCCGCGCTTCGAGGCGAGAAGATCCAGCTGGCGGCAAAGACCAGCAGCTATCCCGCCTATGTGGAGGCTCTGGAGCAGTACCGCGAGAGTTATCATCTGGAAAAACAGATCCCGTACTGGAACCGGGTGCAGGAAAACCTGCTGCGGCTCCCTGTTTCTTCCACAAAAGACTACAAGCGGCACTTTGCGCGCGTTTCCGCGTTCCTAAACGAGGACGCCACAACGGCGTTTGTGCAGGCGGATAAAGAAAACCTGCACCTGGATGTGAACGATATCCTGCTCGCCGCGGCGGCCAGGGCTTTCTGCGCACTGCAGCAAAAAGACGCGGTCTCCGTGCAGCTGGAAGGGCACGGCCGGGAAAACTTCTCGGAGGGCCTGGTGACAGACCGCACGGTGGGCTGGTTCACCTCCATCTATCCGGTGGTATTTCGCGGCATCTCCGGCGCGGCGGATGAGAGCGGCCTGTGCGCCGACCTTGTGCGGGTGAAAGAGGAGCTGCGCGCCGTTCCGGATAAGGGCGCGGGCTACAATGTGCTGCGCTATCTGGACAATGGCCGCGCGGTGAACTATGAAAAAGACCGCACGGCGCAGCTGGGCTTTAACTATCTGGGCGAGATGGACGCGGAACAGGGCGCGGATCATCTGTTTGGCGTGGAGAACGGCATCTCTGTGGGCGCCATGTCGGCAGAAGAAAACTGCTTCGGCCCCGACCTCGCCATCGACAGTATGATCGTGAACGGCCGTTTCCAGCTGCAGCTGGCCTACAACGAGGCAATGTACGGGCAGGCGGATGCACAGGCGCTGGCCGATGGCATCCTGGCACAGATCCGGCAGATCTCCGGCTTTTTGGACGCCTGGAAAGAAACCGTTCTCACGGCTTCCGACCTGGGGGAGACCGAGTGGAGCCCGGAGGAATTTTCTGCAGTCAATGCGGATTTTGCCGCGCGCAATGAAAAGATCAAAAGGATCTACCCGCTGCTTCCCATGCAGGAGGGGATCCTCTTTAAACATATGTCCGAGCCGGAGGCGTGGGCTTACCGGCTGGTGAATATTTTCGAGATGAACGCACTTCCCGCCCAGGAGCAGCTGCGCCGGGCGCTGGACAGACTGAGCGCGAAATATGAGGTTCTGCGCACGGCCATTGTGTACGAGCATGTGCCGGTGCCCAGACAGGTGATCACAGACCGCGTGCTGCCTTTTGAGATGCGGGACATCAGCGGGGAGAAAGACCCGCTGGCGGCTGCCGGAAAGATCCGTCAGGAACTGCTCTGCGGCGCCTTTGACGACCTGCAGAGAAAGCCGCTGTTCCGTATGGTATGCGCGAAAAAAGATGAGAAAAGCTGCTATCTGATCACAGCCGTGCACCACATCATCGTGGACGGCTGGAGCCTGCAGAACTATATGCTGGATCTGTTCGCTATCCTGAAAGAGGAGACGGGCAGCACGGCGCATGCGCCGCAGAGCGGGGCGTCCATGGACGGCCTGCACGAGGCTTATGTGCGCCAGATCCTGGAACTGGATAAGAAAAAGGCCCTGCAGTACTGGGCGGATCT
>CANRKY010000016.1 GCA_947631355.1 uncultured Marvinbryantia sp. | reverse complement strand
TACGCGAGTAGCGCGCCCAGAATGAAAGGCGACAGCATACCGATGACCTGCCCCAGCCACGCCTTGGTCTTGTCGATGTCGATGACGCACTTGAAGATGATCGCGGCGATGAGCACCATGACGCCCGCGTAGATGCAGATTGTAAAATACTGGTTGTTCTTGATGAAACGCTGCTTTTTCTGCGTGGAGGGCACAGTGTCGTCATTTTCCGGCTGTCCGGTCGATGCAGAACCCTGCGCTTTTTTCAGATTTTGTGCATTGTGAGCATTCTGTGCATCCGGGGAACTCTGTGTGCCTTTCGGATCCTTCCGGGCCGGAGCAGTATTTGCCTTCTTAGAATATCCTGGATCATATTTTTCAGCTGTCGGCTTCTTGCTCATAATAGAAAACGCCTTTCTCTGCCGAGGGTTTGTCTCTGAAACATTCACGGGCGTGAGCAGTTTTATGCGCAAATGCGCGTGTTTCGCTGCGTCGCTTAAAATTCAGTATAGTGGATTTCCGGCGGGGATTCAAGTATTATAATTGTGAAAAAAAACTAAAAAAAGAGAAATTTAAATATAAAAAAAGTATAAAATGTGGGTTGCAATTTGAGGAGCCTTGTATTATAATAGCCTTTGTTTATAGGGCAAGCGCGATTAGCTCAGTTGGTAGAGCACCTGACTCTTAATCAGGGTGTCCAGGGTTCGAGCCCCTGATCGCGCAGGAAAGTATCGCTTTTGCAGACATAGAGCTGTGGGGGCGGTGCTTTTTTTTGCCTGAAAGGCATGCTTGCATTTCCCCTCCCGCGCGGCTATAATAAAACAAAAACGGGAGGCTTTCTTATGCTGAGAGCACAGCGAGGAGATATCACAAGAATCGATACAGTAACAGCGATCGTTAATGCGGCGAACAACAGCCTGCTGGGCGGCGGGGGCGTGGACGGCGCCATCCACCGGGTGGCAGGTCACAAACTGCTGGAGGAGTGCATGAGCCTGCACGGCTGCGAGACAGGCAAGGCAAAACTCACCGGCGCATACAACCTGCCCTGCGAATATGTGATCCACACAGTGGGCCCGATATGGCGCGGAGGTGAGGACGGGGAGGCGGAACTGCTGGCTTCCTGCTATTACGAATCCCTGCTGGTGGCGGCAAAACAGGGCATCCGCACCATTGCGTTCCCGTCCATCTCCACGGGGGTTTATGGATATCCGGTGGAACAGGCGGCAAAAGTGGCGGTGGCTTCCGTGAAAAAATTCCTGGCGGAACATCCGGGCAAAATAGATGAAGTGGTGTGGGTGCTGTTTGACGAGCGCACAGAGCGCGCGTATCAGACGGCTCTCGCCGAGTCGGCAGAGGAAGAAGCAGGCGAAAAATAATCTGCGGGAAAGGCTATACAATGGAGATATCCTATACGATCATCCGCTCAAATCGGGAAACCGTGGCGCTGCAGGTGAAAGAGGACGGCAGAGTAGTGGTGCGCGCGCCGAGAGATCTGTCGGACGAGCAGATCCGCCGGTTTGTGCAGAGGCACACAACATGGATCCTCAACAGGCAGAAAAAAGCGGGCGAAATAAAAAAGAAACATGCAGAGATCACAGACGAACAGCGCGCGAAAGGGATCGCCGAGGCGAAGATCCGCATCCCGCAGCGCGTGGCGTACTATGCGCAGAAAATGGGCATAACATATAACCGCATCACCATCCGGGAGCAGAAAACGCGGTGGGGGAGCTGCAGCAGCAAAGGAAACCTGAACTTCAACTGGAAATTGGTGCTGATGCCGGAACAAGTCCTGGACTATGTGGTGGTGCACGAGCTGGCGCACCGCAGGGAGATGAACCATTCCCCGCAATTCTGGAAGATCGTGGAGCAGGAGCTGCCCGACTACCGGGAGAGGCGGAAATATCTGAAAAATTATTAACGGTTACCGAAAAGGTCCGGCTGAAAAAAACGTCCTGCCGCTAGGATTTTACCCTGGTGGCGGGGCTTTTTTTCGTTTATACCGTTCATTTTCACTTCGCGGGGATTCTCCTGGTTCAAAAGAAATTCCAATATGAAATCCTACGGATCTCGGTACAGATCCCAGTATGAAATAGCGTATTGAAAAAAGAAACATTAATTGCTATAATTGCTGTATGATTATGGAAAGTGCCGGTTTTTTGACTGATTTACAAATAAAATATGGCACAATTTATAAATATACATTCGGGAGGAGTTAATATGTTTCGCAATATTTTCAAAAAGGCAGACATGCCAGACATGCCTTATTTAAGATAATCTAATTTAATGAAAATGTATAATTAATAATTTTAGAAAAAGAAATTTTGAGCGGAGGTACAATAATGAAAAATTCGTTAATAAAAAAGAGTATGGCGTTAACATTAATGGGAGCTATGCTGATACAAAGTGCGTTCCAGACGTCTGCATATGATTATGGAGATGGGAGTCAGATTGTGACAAGCGAGCAGGTATTTGATACGACAGAAGCACTGACCTCCGCGACAGAGGAGAACTCGGATATTATTACGGATCAGCAGGGAAAAGATGTCAGTGAAACTTCACAGGAAATATCTTCATTGAGTGCAGTGGAACAGGAATCTCTGCCGTCTGTGGAAGCATCGACCAATGCATCCGCTGTTTTGCCGGAGCTGGAGCCGGCATCTGCGAATACAGAGGGAGACGAGGAACTTGTGATAGATTCTGAGACGGCGGATAATATCATCACACAGCCGGAGACAGATATTAGTAGTTATAACAATCAGGCAGATGAGAATACTGAGCAAAACAACGGTACAGCAGCTATAAATATGGATTATGGAACTGCGACGATTGACACAGGAGATCTTTATACAAAGCTTCACCTACAGGTTGACAATGGCTACTGGAGTGAGCCGCCGGTCTTGGTTGTCGAATATAAAGTTGCTGAAGGGAAAGGTGAAGTAACAAAAAGAATTGAACTTGAACTGGAGAAAACAGAGGAAAAATCTGGTAAGATAGTTTACTCTGTAAAAAGTGAAGATCTTAAATATCTTGTGAGAGGCGAGTCGGTCATGTACCAGCCGTCACCGGTGCCAAAGAGTAGCGAGGGAAAGAAATTTAAATTTTGGAAAATAAGTTTCTCAAGTGATAATAAAGATATTTTTGAAAATAAATCCTCTATGACATGCTATGATACGAACACTCTCAGGTTGATTGCAGTCTGGGAAGATGTAGATACGGATGATAGTAATACTTATAATATAAAATATGAATGGAATCCAACAAAAAAATCAGAGAAAGAAAGCGAACCTTATGTTCCGAGTGATAATATTAATTCTATAAAAAACGAATATCCAACAACGTATTCGGCAACAGATGTAAAAAATTTTGGAACACTCACACAACCCCAAAAAACATATGCGGCGACTGTGGAGGGAGGTAAGCCGTATGTGTTTGCCGGTTGGTATCTGGATAAGTTCTATCATATGGGACCGATTCAAACAACAGAGGATATAAAAAAATATGTGGGAGGATATCAGAATGTTACGCTATATGCAAAATGGGATGCGGTTGGCAGAGTACGCTATTGGTTAAATGACAGTCCAAGAACTGGTGCGGACTGGAAATTGAGTGATGATACGCTAGAAACCGAAGCGCCGGATGCTGTTCAAAAATCGGATAGAACACAATATTCAGGGCCTTATTATATAGACAAAGTATCAAACTATTGTGATAATACTGGAACAGATATTTGGGGCGAAACGGAGATTAAGATTCCGACAGCGATTCCAACCAGACCGGGGTATACGTTTCGGGAATGGGATCAGAATAAAAAATATCAATTTGGTACGGAAGCCCTCAAAGCAGCAGGAGAGTATCTGCTGGATACCTTTCAGTATGACGGTCACTGGAATCAGGGAACGAATAATTATGCAAATGAAATTGCTCCGGACTACCAAACTTATAATGCAAGATGGGATCCGGTAGAAGTCGTTTTAACATATAAAGCAGAGACTGGAGGAAGCGTACAGCTAACGGATCAGAGCGGGACAGTGCAGTCGGGAACAGAGACTGTCTATGCGGCCGGAGATGTGAAAGATGGTGTACCCAGGGTAGCAAAGGGAGCAAAGGCGGTACCCGCGGAAGGATATTATTTTACTGGTTGGACAAAAGAAGGACAATCCGAGACGATAGAAACAGATGCAACTCTGACTAGGGGAACCGTAGATAACTATGCGAAAACGAAACCGGAAGAACCATATGTCGGAATATACGAAAAGACTACGTTTGTTGCACATTTTGCACCAATCGAATATAGTGTGGTATTTCATATAAATGATGGGACTGCTGAAGATACTGAGCCGATAATCAAGCAGGATTTCACGTATGGTGAAAGTGAAGCGTTGATGGCGGTGTCCTTTACGCGACCTGGCTATACTTTTATGGGGTGGTCGACAACGAAAGATGGACAGACCCCTGTACTTTCAGCGGGAGGAACCGCGAATGTTTTCAATTGGAATATTACACCAGCATCGGCCTCATACAATACATTCTCTTTGTGGAAAACGCATAATAATGGTGAAATAGGAGATCTTTATGCTATCTGGCGTGCAGACGTAACGATTACGTATCGTGCGACAGAAGGCGGTTCTGTGAAGGATACAAAAACAGACAGCTATTTGCAGGTAGCCTCTGAGTCAGTTGCTGTTTTAGATGGAAAACCAGTTGGATCTACAGCAAAAGCAGAGGAAGGTTACTGGTTTGTTGAATGGAGAGATTCAAAAGGAAATATAGTAGGAAAAGATCTGCAATATATACCTGTACAAGACAGCGATACAAAGGCCTATAAGGAAGAAACTTATACCGCATATTTCAAAAAATTCACCCCCATAGATGTTGTCCTCAACGGCACAAAAGAAATCCTTTTAGGGAATGGTGCAACAACTGACCTGAAGGCGGGCGATATTTTCGACTTCACATTGACGCCGGTAAATGGCGCACCAATGCCGTTTGATACGACAGGGGCTCCGGCGGAAACCTATACGGTGAAGAACAGTACTGATAGCAAGATTGTGTTCCCACAGATTTCCTATACGAAGCCAGGAACCTATGAGTACACGATCACGGAGAATGATACCAGTCTGGCAGTGAATAAAGATACGGATACAGTATACGTAAAAGTGATTGTTTCGTATGACGAGAGCCAGAGAGATGGCGTACTTCATGCAGAGGTGAAGTATGCGAAAGGCAGCAGTAAACCAGGCGATATTACTGAAGCTACATTCAAATTTTCCAATAAGGCGACCGGCAGTCTTGCGATCAGTAAAACAGTGGCTGGAAATGGTGCGGAGGAAAATAAGGACTTTACTTTTACAGTAACTTTATTAAAGAACGGTGCAGATCCTTTGACAGAAAGATATCCGTACACGATCACGAGCGATCCGGGTGTTGCACGGGCGGAAGCTACTGAAATTGGGAATGGTGGAACACTCACTTTGCGTCATGGACAGACAGCCACTATTACCGGACTGCCTGCCGGGACGACATATACAGTGAAAGAGACGGGCAGCGAGGGCTATACGGTTGCTTCTACAAATGCGGAAGGAACGATCGCACGCGGAGAGACGGCGCTGGCTTCCTTTGTGAATACGAAGATTATGACTCCGGGGACGATCACGATCAGCGGTAAAAAATATCTGAACGAGAGCGAAACGCCCGACAGCACAGAGACATTTCAGTTTGTTCTGGAACGTGTCACAGCGGATGCACCGATGCCAACTGGTGCAGAAGGCGGCCAATACACAACAGGAAGTCATGAAGGAGTATTTTCGTTTGGCGAGATCAGATATACAAAAGAAGGAAGATATGAGTATAAAATTTCCGAGGCGGATATCGATTTGGATCCGGCTTCCTATATCCAGAAAGATAAAGATGTCGTAAGAGTTTTGGTGGATGTAGAGGACAAAAATAAAGATGGTAGTTTACAAGCTGAGGAATTAAAAGTTTCTTATATAAAAGCGAATGTGATATCCGAAACCCTGGAGTTCCACAATGCTACTACCGGAGGCTTGAATATTAAGAAAACGGTGCAGATGGGGGCCGGGGTGAGTGGTGTTCCGTCAAGCCAGTTCAGCTTCCAGGTAAATCTGGCAAAGCCTGACGGAGTTCCGGTAAACGGAACGTATACATATGATGTGATGACAGGCAGTGGGGTCGTGCAGACAAATCAAGAGCTGAATGTAGTAAATGGCCAGGCGACTCTTAAACTGCAAGACGGCCAGACCGCCACTATCAAGGGATTACCCACCGGAACAAGCTATACGGTTACTGAGATTGAAGTTCCGACGGGTTATACCGTATCTGTGAAAGACAGTGAGGGAACAACAGCTTCTGGAACAATTCCGAAAAAGGATGCGGTTGAAGTGGCCTTTACCAACACTTACAATCCGCTTCCGACCACGGTTACGCCATCTATCACGAAGAAGCTGGAAGTGATCGGCAGTGACAGACGGCTGAATGATGAAGAATTCAGCTTTACAATGAGCTGGAAGGGGACTGAGCCGGACAACGGAGCGCAGCTTCCGGAAAATAAAACCGCGAAAAATGATGCAAAAGGCGCGGTTACTTTTGATGCAATTCAGTTTACGAAAGCAGGCACATACACAGTTGTGATCAAAGAGGAGGAGCCGGAGCCTGCGCAGAAGGTACCAGGAGTCACCTACAGCTCTGAGACGGTGGAGATTACCTATACGGTGACGGACAAAGAGGGGCAGCTTGTGGCTGAGTCTTCGACCAAAGTGGTGAGGGACGGCGTGGAGACAGCCAACAGCAGTACTATCACCAACACCTACCAGCCGAAAGAAGTCGTATCGGAAGTGCCGCCTGTCACAAAGATCCTGAACGGAAAGACGCTTGCGGCGGGTGAATTTACCTTTGAGATCAAGCTGGCAGAGAATTACGTGGACGGTATTAAACTGCCCGAGGAGAAGAAAAAAACAAACGCTGCGGACGGAAAAGTGAATTTTGCTCCAATCACATTCACGAAGACGGGCGTTTATAAGGTGCGCATCCAGGAAGTAATCCCGACGGAGAAAGTGCCCGAAATAGAGTACGATGAGCATATCTGCGAGATCACGTATACCGTGGCAGATCTGAAAGGTGAACTTGTGGCGGGCGTGTCCAAGATTGAGGGAATACTTGATGGGCAAGTCCTCTCGTCAGATGAGAATCAAAACTGGAGCAATTTCACCAACGTGTATACGCCGAGTTCGGTGACAGTGGAAGGTCCGAAGGTGACGAAGAAGGTGATGAAGGACGGAACGCAGGAGATGTCTCTGCAGGCCAATGCGTACACCTTTAATCTGGCACTGACTTCGAATAATACGAAAGATGTTGATCCTACTTCTCAGACGGCAAAAAATGACGCAAATGGCAAAGTGACCTTTGGTGACATTACATTTGCGAAGGAGGGCACCTACATCTTCCATATCACGGAGGAGATCCCGGCGGATACGGTACCGGGCATGACCTACGACAATCACACCTGTGTTGTGGTCTACACGGTGACAAGGAATATGACGACCGGAAAACTGGAAGTGGAAGTGATGCCCAACAATGACACCACTTTCACCAACACACTCAGCACCGGCAGCCTGGCGATCACAAAACAGGTGACCGGCACAGACACGTCCGCACAACAGAAAGAGTTTACTTTCACTGTGGGGCTGACATACGGTGGTAAGGCTCTGGACGGCACATATACCTGCACGGTCGCTGGCGGCTCTGCGAGCACCATTACAAATGGCGAAACCATCACCTTAAAGCACGGCCAGACGGCGACCATCAGCGGTCTGCCCGCGGGCACGACATATATTGTAAAAGAGACGAACTACAGCGCGAATGGATTTGCGGTGGAACCGGCGTCCGGTGAGCAGTCTGGCACGATATCGGGCGGCACAACCGAGGTTACGTTTATCAACACCCGCGATCTCACACCGGCTACGGCTGAGATCAAGGCGAAAAAGACGGTGGACGGCAGAACGCCTGTAGACGGCGAGCTCTTTGGCTTTGTGCTAAAGCCGGTAGAACAGGAGGGCGTGATCACGCCGATGCCGACCGGCGCGCAGAAGGGCCAGTACACCAAATACAATGTGGGCGGGGATATCATCTTCCCGACACTCACTTATGATAAGACAGGAACGTATTACTACACCATCACGGAAAACGAGCCGACCATCGCGGTCGAAAAAGATCCGAAGACTGTGTGGGTGAAAGTTGTCGTGGCGGATACGGCGGACAATGGAACGCTGAATGCGACCGTGACTTATGCGGAGACGAGCGGCGGTGAGAGTAGACCGGCAGATACTGCGTTTAATGCGGGTGTGCTCACGTTCGCAAACAAGAGCCAGTCCGGCAGCCTGTCCATCCGCAAGAATGTATATGGAACTGGTGCGGATCTTACGAAGGAGTTCACCTTCACGGTAGCGCTGAAGGGTACGAATCTGCCGGAAAAGATCAAATGCAAAACAACGGGGGCGGACACAGGTGCATCTGGAACAGAGCAGATCCTGACAGTGACAGATAACAAGGTGAAGCTTACCCTGAAGCACGGCCAGACGGCAACCCTCAGCGATCTGCCGGCGGGCACGGGCTATACGGTGAACGAGGAGGCGGATGCAGATTATACCACAACGAGCACCGGCAGCACCGGCACGATCCGGCGCGGTCAGACGTCATCGGCGGTATTCTACAATGCGAAAAAGACGACAGACGGAACCTTCCAGCTGCACGGCGTGAAATATCTGGACGGCGGGGAGCCGACGACGGAGCAATTCACCTTTATCTTAAAGCCGACGGGCAATAATGCGGCGACGGCGCCGATGCCGACAGAGCATACGACAGGCTCAGACGTAAATCGTGTGTGTACGGTGCAAAACAGCGGCGCGAGCATCGACTTTGGCGAGCTGAAGTTCACAGAGGACGGAAAATACACCTACACGATCAGCGAGCAGACGGCGAACGGATTTATTATCGATAAGAATGATGTCGAATTGGAATTTGTGGCGTCGGATTTCACAAACGATGGACAGCGCAATGTGAGTGTGACCTGCACCAAGGATGATGTGGTCTTCCCGAATGGCCTGTTTGTATTCAACAACTACAGCACCGGCAGTCTGTCTGTGAGCAAGAAGGTAACGGCCGAGGAGGGCAAGACAGTTCCGAAGGACGCCGTGTTCCACTTCCAGGTGAACCTGACAGACAGCCTTGGCAATCCGGTGGCAGGCGAGTTCGCGTACGAGACGACAGGCGCAGCTGGAAGCAGCCAGACGCTGGAGGTGAGCAACGGCAAGGCAGCAATCACTCTGAAAGCCGGCGAGAAGGCGACCATCAGCGGCCTGCCGACAGGCACACTGTATACGGTGACGGAGACGAATATACCGAATGGCTTTACACCGGATGAGGACACCAAGAGCGGCACGGTTGTAAGAGGCAATACGGCGGAAGCGGCGTTTGAGAACCACTATGAACCGGAGGCGGTTTCTGTCCGCCCGCAGATCACAAAGATCCTGACGGCTCTCGGCGGAGGCGAGCGGCCGCTGCGCGCAAACGAGTTTGGCTTTGAGATGAAGCTGGTTTCCAACAGCAACGCAGGTGGCAGCAACATAGACGGCAGCGGCATTGTGATGCCGTCGACGCTCACCGCGCGCAACAACCAGAACGGCGCGGTTATATTCCAGCCGATCCGCTTTACAAGCGCAGGAACCTATGTGGTTCAGATCAGCGAGACTGTGCCGGTGTCGGAGACGGGCAAAGTGCCGGGCGTCACATACAGCAATGACACAGTGACAATTACTTATGAAGTACAAGACGTGAACGGCGAACTTCAGGTGACGCCGGACGGCAATGCGTCGGCGGGCACGATCACGAACACATACCAGCCGAAGGCTGTTTCGGCCGAGGTTCCGCCGATCAAGAAGATTTTAAACGGCAAGGTTCTGACGGAGGGCATGTTTACCTTCACCATGGAGCTTGAGCCGAACAGCAAGACAGACGGCATTAAGCTTCCGGGGGCGGTAAACGGTGTGTCCAGCGCGACGAACAGCGCGGGCGGTTCCGTGAATTTTGCAGATATCGAGTTCACGCAGGCTGGCACCTATATAGTCGATGTGAAGGAGACAAAGTATGCGGATCCGCAGATGATGTGGGATGAGCATACCTGCCGGATCACCTATACGGTGACGGACGACAACGGGCAGCTGAAGGCCGGCGTGTCTAAGATGGAATATGCCGGAAAGCCTAACGAGAGCCAGAACGCGTCCATCTTTATCAACGAGTATGCGCCGAAGGCTGCAGAGGTGGCTGGGCCGAAGCTCACAAAGGAGCTGACCGGCAGAGAAAAACCGCTGGCGGCGAATGAGTTTGAGTTTAAGGCCGAAGTGATCAGCGGAGTGGAAGGCGACGTAGAGCTGCCCGTGAACGCGCGGAATCAGGCGGACGGCAGCGTGCAGTTTGGAAACATCACCTTCCGGAGGGCTGGCACCTATGTGCTGCGCTTCAGCGAGGTGCCGGGAAGTGCAAAGGGCATTACCTACGATACCGCGAATAAATATGTGCTTTCCTATGTGGTGACAAACAGCGATGGTGTGCTGACTGTGGCACCGCCTGTGGTGGTGAGCGGCTCCGATACGTTTGAGAACGTCTTTACGCCGGATGCGGTGACGGTAGAACCGACTGTAAAGAAGCAGCTGAACGGGCGCGAGCTGAAAGCGGGAGAGTTCTCCTTCACGATCGCGCTGACGGAGGCTTCCGACCGCGATGGCATCACCCTGCCGCTGAACCGTGTCGCATGGAACGATGCGAACGGGAACGTGGAATTTGATGCGATCCGGTTTACAAAAACCGGCACGTACACGGTGACGATCTATGAGCAGAAAGGAAATGTGCCGGGCGTGACCTACGCGGAGAACACAGTCACACTCACCTACACGGTGAGCGACACGAATCAGGACGGTGTGCTGGAGGTTGTTTCTTCCGCTGTTCCGGCTGACGCGACCTTTGTGAACACCTATGTTCCCACGTCCACGGTGGGAGTGGTGCCGATGATCCGCAAAGTACTGGATGACCCGTCGGGCACGGGGAGAACGCTGCAGCCCGGCGAGTTCACCTTCACGATGTCCATTGAGGGCGAAGCGGACGGCTATAATCTGTCTCAACAGCAGCTAACGGCCTCGAACGATGCGGACGGCAACGTGGAGTTCGGAAATATTGAATTTACAAAAGCGGGCACCTATGTGGTGACGATACAGGAGCAGAAAGGGAACGATGCGCATATCGCTTACGATGCTCATGTCTGCAAGATCACCTATATCGTCACGGACGAGGACGGGCACCTGCAGAGAACCCGCGCGATCGAGGGAGATATCATCTATACGAATACCTACACTCCGGCTCCGGCCACAGCGGCGGCTCCGGCGGTGCGCAAAGTGCTGAACGGGGAACGGGCGCTTGGGAAGGATGATTTCACCTTCCACATGGAGCTGGAGCAGGGCGATTCCACAGGTATCACACTGCCGGCGAACGCGAAGAATGAAGCGGACGGAAGCGTGCGGTTCGGCGATATCACCTTCACGAAGGCGGGCGTCTATGTGGTCGGCATCAGTGAGGCCACGGGCGCGGAGCTGGGCGTGCAGTACGATCCGAAGGTTTATGAGATCATTTATAAAGTGACAGATAAGAACGGGGCGCTGGAAGCGGCGGCCACGGTTCCGGAGGGCGGGATCGTTTTCACCAACACGTACGATCCGGGCACGGCGCAGGCAAGTGTTCCATTGATCACCAAGGTGCTGCAGGGCGGCACATTAAAGGCGGAGCAGTTCACATTCACGCTCAGCCTGGCGAAAGACAGCGCGGCGGACGGCATCACACTGCCGGCGGCCACTGCAAAGAACAGAGAAAACGGCAGCGTGAGCTTCGGCGATATCAGTTTCACAAAAGCGGGCGTCTACAAGGTGGAGATCCGCGAGCAGATACCGCAGGACAAGGGAACGATCCTTTATGATGAGCATGTCTGCACGGCAACCTACACGGTGACCGATGCGGAGGGCTGGCTGAAGGTGACGCGCAGCATCGATGGCGCCACAACGTTTACCAACACGGATACCTACCGGCCGGATGCCGTGACGGTGGCGGCTCCGCAGATCACGAAGGAGCTGACCGGACGGGAGCTGAAGGCGGGCGAATTTACATTTGGCATCACGTGTGCGGCGGGCGACCGCAGCGGCGTTCAGTTCTCGAAAGAGACGGCTGTAAACGGCGCGGATGGAAAGGTTGACCTGGGCAGCATCACCTTCACGGCTCCAGGCACCTACATCGTGTCTGTCAGCGAGCAGAAGGGGAATGACCCGCGCATCACCTACGATGCCACGACTTACGCGCTGCGCTATGTGGTGACGGATGAAAACGGAAAGCTTGCCGTGCAGCAGTCGGTGGTCGGCGGGGACGCTGTGTTTAAGAATACCTATACGCCAAAGAAGGCGGTCGTAGAGCTGACGGGAGATAAGATTGTATATGACGGTGGGGAACCTCAGGAGTATACAGGCAAGTTTACCTTCACGCTCACGCCGCTGAGCGAGTATGCGCCGATGCCGGATGTGGCGACGGCGACGAACGCGGCGGACGGCACGTTTACCTTCCACGAGATCGAGTATGCAACGACCGGCACATGGTACTATACGATCACAGAGACAGGAAACCGCGCGCCGGGAGTGACGAGCGATACGGGATCAGTCTATGTGAATGTGACCGTGACGGCATCGGAGCCGGACGGCGAACTGCAGGCGGCTGTAACCTACGAGAAGAAGGGCGAAGGGGAAGGATGCGAGTTCATCAACACCTACCAGCCGAAGCCGGTGACAGTGGGGCAGCTGAAGGCGCACAAGACGGTGGAATACGTGGGCGCGGCCTATGAGATGAAGGGAGGAGAATTCAAATTCCAGATTCTGTCCGGAAAGAGTAATCCGCTGGGCGATCCAATCGACACAGGCACTGTGACGAATGACGCGAACGGCGAGATCCTGCTTACGGAAGGGCCAGTGACCTATACCATGCCGGGAACCTACCGCTACACAGTAGAGGAGCTGCGCGAAGGCGTGGAACTGGTTCCGGGTATGACTTACGACACGAACAGCTATGTGATCTTAGTGAACGTGACGGACGACGGCAGCGGAAATCTGACGGCGGAAGTGATCGGGGACGACATCACCTTCACGAATATTTACAGTCCGAACGCGGCGGTGGTTGTGCTGGGCGGCCAGAAGAATCTGACGGACGAACAGGGCGGCGAGCTGACGCTGAAGGGCGGCGAGTTCACCTTTGTATTAGAAGAAGGACAGACGAGCTCGCATGCGCTGCGCAGGATCCTGCCGGATACGGACGAGATGGATAAGATACAAGAAATAAACGCACTGCCGGATGAGGCGACGATTGTTTTCGAGGATGATGAGGATCTGGCGGAGGAGACCAGCGAGGAATCGACAGAGACGGAAACAGTCAGCGAAGAACCGACAGACACGGAAGTGACGGATGAGAGCTCGACAAACGCGGAAGTGACCAATGAGGAACCGGCAGACACAGAAGCAACAGGCGAGGAACCGGCAGACACAGAAGCAACGGGCAAGGATTCGGCAGATACAGAAGTAGCAAGCGAGAATCCGGCAGACGCGGAAGTGACGGGCGAGAGTTCGGCAGACACAGAAGTAGCAAGCGAGAGTCCGGCAGACGCGGAAGTAGCAAGCGAGAGTCCGGCAGACGCGGAAGTGACGGATGAGAGCTCGGCAGGCGCGGAAGTAGCAAGCGAGACTCCGGCAGACGCGGAAGCGACAGGCGAGAGTCCGACAGGCGTGGAAGTGGCCAATGAGAGTCCGGCAGACGCGGAGACGATAAGCGAGGCCCTTCCGGAGGCGGAGCAGCCGACGGAAACTTTGACAGAGGCGGCGGAAACGCAGATCGTGGCGTACCAGCTTCTGGAGCCGGGCGAGGCGCAGATGATCCGCGTCAGAAGAAATGGTCGGGCAGCGGCGGAGAAACTGCCGGACGGCGAGAACACCGATGCGTTGGACGATGATATGGAAAACGGCGTTGTGGCAGTGGCGGTGGATACGCCGATGCCGATAGCAGCTGCACAGACGACCAACAGCGCGTCCGGAAGCTTCCGGTTCGGCGCGCTCACCTTCACGGAAGCCGGAATTTACACCTACCGGATCCGCGAGGTGAATGACGGAAAAGCCGGATATACCTATGACGGGACCGTATATGATGTGACGGTGACAGTTGTGGATCAGGACGGCAGTCTGAAGGCGGAAGTCAGCGTGAGCGACAGCGCGGGTTCGCCGACGAACAACGTAATATTTAACAACAAATACAAACCGAAGCCGGCAAGCTACAGGCTGGAGGGCCAGAAGTGGCTGCAGGGCGGCGCCATAAGAGCCGGACAGTTTAGCTTTACCCTGTACGATTACCAGGCAGGCCAGACAGAAGACATCAAGACGGTGCAGAACGATGGGGACGGCAAGTTTGCGTTTGACCTCTCGTTTGCGGCGGCGGGCACTTACTACTATATGGTGCGCGAGGAAGATACAGGCGAGACGGGCGTGACCTATGATGGCAACCGATATACCGCGGCGATCCGCGTGACGGACAACGGCGAGGGCGCCCTTCAGGTGACCGGCGTTGACGTGACAAAACAGGCGACGGGCGAGTCGGTTGACAGGATCACCTTCACAAACACCTACAAAGCGCCGGTTGCATCGATCACCATAGCCGGGCCGAGGGCGAGAAAAGAGCTGTCCGGAAGAACGCTTCAGGCGGGCGAGTTCATGTTTGAGCTGAGAAATATTGGCCTGATGAACGAGATCGGCAGCGTAAATGATAGTGTGGTAACAAGATCCAATGATGAACAGGGCAAGGTAGAGTTCCCGGAGATGACGTTTGAAAGCGCTGGCGAGTACTACTATTTGATCAGCGAGCAGCCGGGAAGTCTGCCGGATGTGACCTACGACACGGCTTACTATGTGGCGGCCATCACGGTCACAGAGGAGGACGGCGAGCTGCAGGCGCGGATCACATACTGGAACCAGGCAGGAGAACAGGTTGCGGAGCGCGATGTCGTGTTCCGAAACACCTACACGAAGGAGGCGGAGCCGGAGAACACGGAAGTCATCCGGAAGTCGCACATTGAAAAGCAGTACTGCATCGGGGATGAAGTTACCTTTACCATCACGGTGAAAAATGCGTACAGCAGTCCGATGAAGGTTCAGATCCTTGAGCAGCAGGGCGTGACGATCACAGGGTCGGCTGAATTTGGGGATGTGGCTCCGGGATCTTCGGTGACGACCACTGCGGTCTACAAGATTACTGCGCAGGATGTGAAAAATGGTTATTTCACCAATACGGCCACGGCGAAGCTCGTCGGGGAAGACGAGAAGGAACATTCCTTCCAGGCGGAAGATACGGTGGAGAATATCCGGCAGGATTATTCGTATATTGTAAAATATGTTAACAAAGACAGCGGCCAGGAGATCCACGGGCAGTCCGAGGCGAAGAACGCCAAGTTCGGGGATGTGATCAGCGGCGCGAAAGAAGCGATCGCGATCGAGGGCTATACCTTTGTGGAGGCAGCAGATCTGACAGTGAGCGAAAATGAGGACAAGAATGTTGTGACAGTCTACTACCAGCCAGATTTCAGCGGGGTGAAGGCCGAGGGCTTTGACGTGGTCTACGATGGACAGACGCACACAGTGACGGTGAGCGGCACGCTCCCAGGCGATGTGATCACGTTCCACGATAGGGCTGGTGCGGTGCGCGCGGCGGATAATGATTCGCAGGCGCCGTCTATCCGCGATGTGAGAGAGAGTATCGAAGAAGTGGTTGTGTCTGTGACGCGCGGCGGCTCAGCGCATGAGATCGTGGTTCCGGCGATCATCCGGAAACGTCCGGTGACGCTTGCTTCCGCGGATCTTTCCAAGAAGTATGACGGCACGCCGCTCACAAACGGCAGCACGGCGCTGGCGCAGGACGGCTACCAGAATGTGGAAAAAGATACTGGCTGGGTGACAGGTGAAGGCGCGGAGCTCGCGTTTGTGGGTTCGCAGACCGAGGTGGGAAGCAGTCCGAACAACTTCACCTGCGCGGCGAAAGATGGCACAGATTTTGGCAACTACGAGATAAAGATGGTCTATGGAACCCTGACGGTGAGCCAGGCAGACGAGCCGTCCACAGAGCAGACGGAGCCATCCACGGAAGCACCCACAGAGGGCGCGGACTGCTCCATCACGGTGACAAAGAGCACTGTGAATGGGCTGAACGGGCATCTGCTCGGCCTGAGGGACGCGGCCTTCTATGTGGTAATCTTTGCGGACGCGGATCTGACACAGCCGGTGTGCGACCCGCTGGAGCTGAGCTTTTCAGTGGATTCGGCGGTTTCCAATATCACACTGGAAGGACTTACCCCCGGCACCTACTATGTGGCGGAGACAGATGCGTCCGGCAAGGTGGTGGAGGACGGCAGCTTCGAAGGCGGTATTTACACGGTGCATTATTTCAGTGACCGCCAGGCAGTAACGGTGTCTGAACGGAGCAAAGATGTGGAATTTGCGTTTGAGAACCAGTTTGCCACGCTGCCGGATGAAATGTTCTATCAGGATCTCGGCCTGCCGGAGGGCGAGACCGAGCCGGAGACGGAGACGGAAATAGAAACGAATACGGAACTGGAGAGCGAAACGATCGGAGGAACCGGCACAGGTACAGGTACTCCGGGCGGCTCAGGCACAGGAACCGGCACAGGTTCGGGCACTGCAGCGCCTACTTCCGCCAATCCGGCGCAGACCGGGGATGGCACACCGATCGCGGGATGGCTCGCGCTGATGCTGGCCTCCGGGATCGCGGCTCTGGCCGCGCTGACGGATCGCCGCAGGAGCAAAAAAATTTCTAAATAAAGTAATAGGAAATTGGAAATAAATGTGTTATACTATCTCAAGAGCCGAATACATGTATCTGTGCGTGAGTTCTTCGGTCTTGATAAAGAAAAAGAAAAGGAGATGGTAGTCATGGCATTAGTAACAACTACTGAGATGTTCAAGAAGGCATATGACGGCGGCTATGCTGTCGGCGCTTTCAACGTAAACAACATGGAAATCGTTCAGGCTATTACAGAGGCAGCCGGCGAACTGAATTCCCCCATTATCCTGCAGGTATCTGCCGGCGCAAGAAAATATGCGAACCACACCTATCTGGTGAAGCTGGTGGAGGCGGCCCTCATTGAGAACCCGAATATCCCCATCGCGCTGCATCTGGATCACGGCGCAGATTTCGACATCTGCAAATCCTGCATCGACGGCGGATTCACTTCCGTTATGATCGATGGTTCCAAATATCCGTTCGAGGAGAACATTGAGCTCACAAAGAAGGTTGTGGAGTACGCGCACGCTCACGGCGTAGTGGTTGAGGCGGAACTCGGCAAACTGGCAGGTATTGAGGACGATGTAAAGGTATCCGCAGAGGATTCCTCCTACACCCAGCCGGATGAAGTAGAAGAATTTGTTACAAAGACGGGCGTTGATTCCCTGGCGATCGCTATCGGGACAAGCCATGGCGCATACAAGTTCAAACCGGGCACAAAGCCCCAGCTTCGTTTCGATATCCTTCACGAGATCGAAAAGAGAATACCGGGCTTCCCCATCGTTCTGCACGGCGCATCTTCCGTTCCGCAGGAATATGTGAAGATCATCAATGCAAACGGCGGCGCCCTGAAAGACGCCATCGGCGTTCCAGAAGATCAGCTGCGTGAGGCTGCAAGAAGCGCAGTCTGCAAGATCAACATCGATTCCGACCTTCGCCTTGGTCTGACAGCAGGTGTACGTGAAGTTCTGTTCAAGGATCCGTCCATCTTCGATCCGCGCGATTACCTGAAAGTAGGCCGCGCGAATGTAAAGGCTGTTGTGGCACACAAGATCAAAGATGTGCTTGGCAGCGAAAACAAAGCCTGAGAATAAAACGGATGAGGTTGTCGCAGTTCGCGGCAGCCTCTTTTTCACATGGGGATGTGCCCAGAACAGGAGGCGTGCGGTTTCATGCGGGAAGGACTGCGTGTATGCAGAAAATGTCTGCTCCGGGAACTGGACGAAGCAGACTACTTTCAAAAACTAGAACAGTATATCGAAAATCTGGATGAAACGGTGCGGGTGGATCAACACACATACGAGGCGCGCCTTTCCGTCTGCCGCACCTGTGAGAACCAGATGCGGGGAATGTGCCGCCTCTGCGGATGCTTTGTGGAGCTTCGCGCCGCGCTGCGTGTGCGCAGATGCCCGGATCTGCCGTGCAGATGGAAGGCAGAGGACAATTAATTAAATGCTCTGCTATAGTGGGAGTGGCGAGGTAAGATCGAATACCAGAGTCCAACGCAATCGGCGGGGAGACCTCCCCGTCAACTTTTTATAGAGTGATGGCGGCCTCAAAGAGGCGCTGAACAGGAGCGCTGTTAGAAAATGATATATGACAATATTTACCGGGCCACGTTTTTAAAGCGACCAAACCGCTTTGTCGCAGAAGTGGATTTAGACGGACACAGGGAAACTGTGCACGTGAAAAACACTGGCAGGTGCAGGGAGCTTCTGATCCCCGGCTGCGAGGTGTGGCTGACCGCGCCGGGTACGCCGGGCAGAAAAACGAAATACGATCTGGTGGCGGTGCGAAAAGGAAACGGGATCCTTTTCAACATTGACAGTCAGGCGCCGAACAGGGCGGTAAAAGAATGGCTGGCAACACAGAATTACGATATCATCGTATCGGAATATACTTACGGCGATTCCAGGATTGACTTCTACATGGAGCGAAAAGCAGAGAAGTATTTGATGGAAGTGAAGGGATGTACGCAGGAAAAAGACGGCGTGGGCTATTTTCCGGATGCGCCCACAACGCGCGGCGTAAAACATATCCGGGAACTGATCCGGGCAAAAGAGAACGGGTACCATGCCGCGCTGGCTTTTGTGATCCAGATGGATGGCGTGACAGAAGTGAGGGCCAATGTAGAAACACACCCGGAATTTGGCGCGGCGCTTGATGACGCGCGAAAGGCCGGCGTGGAGATACTTTTTTTGAAATGTCACGTGGAACCGGACAGACTGCTGATCGTTGCATGAGGCGTTCGCTCTGGCGTTTGTTCTATCGACATAAGTGCATAACGGATTTGGCATGTGTGCGCAAGTGCATTTAATATGTACATACAGTGTATTTCGCTGAATCAAAAGCAGTGGGGCAGGATTGTGGACTGACAACTGCGGCCTGGGGAATATGAACCCGAATGGGCGGGAATGGAGGCTCAGGACTGGCTCGATCTGCAGCTGGGCGAACTGGAATGGGATTTCGATGACCCTGACCTGAAACAAGACCATTCGTGATCGTAGGGATCACAAAAAAAGAATGATATCGCAGGCGCAAGAAAAGGCGGGGATCGGCTGTGACGGAATTATATTATATTGAGGATGATCGGAATATCGCAAATGCCGTAAAAGAATATCTGGAACAGAGAAACTTTAAGGTGACGATCTGCACGGCGCTTTCGACGGCAAGGCAGCGGTTAAAAGAGCACGTTCCAACCTGTGTTTTACTGGATTGGAACATGCCGGATGGCCATGGGGATGGCCTGTGCCGCTGGATCCGCAGCAGCTGGAAAGATCTGCCCATTATCTTCCTTACCGTCCGCGGGGACAGCGCAGATATCATTTCGGGCTTTCAAAATGGCGCGGATGATTACGTGGTAAAGCCGTTTGAGTTGGAGATATTGTATGCAAGGATCCTGGCAGTGCTTCGCAGGACAGGCAATGTGGCAGAACAATACCTCGTCTGTGACGCGATCCGGATAGATCAAAATCGCCACACGGTCTTCTGCAATTCTGAGGAAGTCTCTTTAAGCAGCGCCGAGTATCAGCTGCTGTTGTATTTGATGAAAAACAAGGGAAAGACTGTTACCAGGGGGAAAATCCTGGAACAGGTCTGGGATGTGAATGGAAACTATGTGAATGATAACACATTAACGGTCACAATGAAGCGGCTTCGGGACAAATTATCCCAGCCGGTATGTCTGAAAACGATCCGAAGCGTGGGCTATCGTATGGAGGATACAATATGAACAATCGCAAGAATATGCATGTCACAGTGGGGGCGGCGCTGGCTGTCGGCTTCATCGCGGCCGCTGTCGCTGTCTGGCTGACTTCCGGGCATTACCGCCAGGCTTCCTTTGATCTGCTGAACATGATCTGCGGGGAAGTGGCAGAGCGGGAACCGGGAAGCGGGGACACCATTTCTGCGGTATTAAAGGAATACACAGAAGGAAATCTGGATGGGGAGCTTCAAAGAGATGTTTTGTCGGCGCTTGGGTACCGTGCTTCTGATTTTGCCGGTGCCAGCTGCAGGCAGAACTATTTTTTTGCCGCCATTGGGCTGACGGTGGGGCTTTTCCTTTTGCTGGCTACCTTTTGTTATCGAAACAAAGTGGAAATTCTTCGGATCAGGGCACTGGCGGATTACCTGGAACAGGTGAACAGCGGGAAAGCGCTGATTCTTTCAACTTCCGGGGAAGATGATTTTTCGAAGCTGGAAGATGAGATTTATAAAACAGTGACGTTTCTCTATCAAACGAAAGAGCAGGCGGTGCAGGCAAAAAATAATTTTGCGGAAAATTTATCGAACATCGCGCATCAGATTAAAACGCCGATCACGGCGATGTCCCTGGACATACAGAGTATGAAGCTGGGGCTTGACGGAAAGGCGCTGGATCAGATGGAGAGGCAGCTGTCGCGGCTCACCAGTCTGGAGGAAGCGCTGCTGGTTTTATCCAGGCTGGATGCGGGAACCCTGTCTTTGCAAAAGGAGGAGACGGATGTTTTTACCCTGCTTGTTCTTGCCGCAGATAATCTGCAGGAGCTGTTGTCCGGTTCCGGCACAGTTATAGACATACCGGAAGGAGGAGAGATGCGGATCTTTGCGGATATGGACTGGACAATGGAGGCCATTATGAATCTGATGAAAAACTGCATTGAGCAGACGCCCGGCGGAACGATCCATTGTTCTTATGCGCAGAACCCATTTTATACGGAAATCCGGATATGGGATAATGGGGCGGGGTTCGCAAGGGAAGATATCCCGCATCTTTTCGAGCGGTTTTATCGGGGAAAAAATGCCCGCGAGGGAGGCATTGGAATCGGGCTGGCTTTGGCAAAAGAGATCATTGAGCGCCAGAATGGGACGATACGGGCGCAAAACAGACCGGAGGGCGGAGCCTTTTTTGAGATCCGCTTTTACAGTCACTGAGTTGTAACTTTCATTTGCTATACTGTTTATGGTAAAGGCCACTGGGATTTATTTCAGGCAAAGCAGGACACAGTCGCTTTCCAAAATGGGCGGGCAAAGGAAAGGAGAAAACCGGAATGGAAATTTTAAAATGCGCAGGGGTCAAGAAAATATATGGATCCGGCGCCAATCAGGTAACAGCGCTTGCAGGGATCGATCTGTCCGCGAACAGAGGGGAATTTGTGGCGATCCTTGGAGCTTCCGGATCGGGAAAATCAACGCTGCTGCATATTCTTGGAAGTGTGGACAAACCCACAGAGGGGAAGGTGATCATAGACGGAACCGACCTCTCTAAATTGAACCAGACGCAGGCGGCAGTTTTTCGGCGCAGAAAGGTGGGACTGGTATATCAGTTCTATAACCTGATCCCCACGCTCACCGCCGAAAAAAATATTTTAATGCCGCTTGCGTTGGATAAGAAAAAACCCAATAAAGAGTATTTTGATAAGATCACAAGCTCTCTTGGGATCGCCGACAAACTGGATGCCATGCCGGATCAGTTGTCCGGCGGCCAGCAGCAGAGGGTAGCGATCGCGCGCGCTCTGATCTATCGCCCCGCGCTTCTTCTCGCAGACGAGCCGACCGGAAATCTGGATCAGAAAAATTCCAAAGAAGTGGTTGATATGCTGAAACTCTCTAACCGCAATCTGGAACAGACAATTTTGCTCATCACCCATGATGAAAAGGTTGCGATGGAGGCGGAGCGCATCATTACGGTTGAAGATGGCCGCATCGTCCGTGATGAGAGGCGGAGGTGACGGGTATGTGGAAAGAGTATTCCTCAAGTTATATAAAAAACAACCGCGCCGCCGGTTTGTCCGTTACGATCGCGGCTTTTATTTCTGCCCTGCTCTTATCTTTGATGTGCGGGATCTTTTATAATGCCTGGAAATATGAAGTGGAGCGGATCGAATTAGAGGAAGGCGGCTGGCACAGCCGCATCATCGGCGAACTTTCTTCGAAGGACATGGAAGCGATCAGGAACTTTGCCAATGTTGAGGATGTTGTGGCAAATGAAAAGGGGTATAGAGGAACAGACCCAACGGTGGATATTTTTTTCAGCGATAAAAGAGCGGTCTTTTCAGATATGCCTCACATCACGGAACGGCTTGGCATCGCGCAGGATCGGATTGTTTACAACTATGAGCTTCTTGCCATGTACCTGATCCGCGGCCCCGGTGATACCGCCCCAAGGCTTTTGTTCCCGCTGTTTATTCTGATCACGGCGGCGGCTTCTTTCTCTTTGATCATCATTATCTATCATTCGTTTGCGGTATCCATGAATCAGCGGATTCATCAGTTTGGGATTTTTTCCAGTATCGGAGCTGCGCCGAAACAGATCAGGGCCTGTCTTTTGCAGGAGGCGGCTGTACTCTGCGCGCTTCCGGTGCTTGCAGGAGATCTGCTGGGGATTGCGGGCTGCGCGGGACTGATGCAGCTGACCAATGTATGGCTGGGCGGCATTGCTCCGGGACGCCATAAAACGACGTTTGGGTATCACCCGCTGGTTCTGGCACTGACATTGCTTGTGACGATTCTGACGATATGGATCTCCGCATGGCTTCCCGCCCGGCGATTAAGCAAACTGACGCCGCTGGAGGCGATAAAAAATACCGGGGAATTTCAGCTGAAGCGCAAAAAGAGCTCCCGCCTGCTCTCGCTGCTGTTTGGGATAGAAGGAGAACTGGCCGGCAACGCACTGAAAGCCCAGAGAAAAGCGCTGCGGACAGCGTCTCTGTCGCTCATATTTTCATTCCTCGCGTTCGCGCTCATGCAGTGCTTCTTCTCCCTTTCCCAGATCAGCACGAGGGAAACCTATTTCGAGCGCTATCAGGATGTATGGGACATTATGACTACCGTGAAAGATACGGATGTGGACAATTTTACAGAAACAACGGCCATACGGGCCATTGACGGGATCCAAAGCGCGATCGTGTATCAGAAAGCCTTTGCGAAAAGAATGATTACAGAGGAAGAAATGAGTGAGGAGATGAAATCCTTTGGCGGCTTTTCCGGGGCTCCCGCGAACGATGTGTCGCAGGTGGATGGCGGGTGGCTGGTAAATGCCCCGCTTGTGATTATGGACGATCAGAGTTTTTTGGATTACTGTGAGCAGATCGGCATCGCGCCGCGGCTTGACGGCGCAGTGATCTTAAATCAGATCCGCGATGTGACAAACCTGGATTTTCGGCATCCGGTTTTCATGCCTTATATAAAAACGCCCGGCGCCGATGAAAATGCGGTGAGCGTTTTGAGGCAGTCCGGGAACGAGCAGGCGCTCTCCGAGCACACATCTATGTCCTCCGGCGATTATAAAGAAACAGAGGTTCCTGTCCTGTCTTATACGCAGGAGGTTCCCATGCTGAGGGAAGAATATGCGACGCTGGATTACTATGAACTGGTACACTTTCTCCCGGTGTCTTTGTGGGAAAAAATCAAGGGGCAGATGATGGGAACGGAGGAAGACTGTTACCTCTGTGTCCGTGGCAGAGAAGATGTGACACTGGAAGAATTGCGTACCATACAGGATGAGATCGCGCGGATCATCGAGGGAAAATATACTGTCGAACAGGAAAACCGTATTCAGGAGTATGAAACAAATAACAGGCAGATCCAGGGAATGATGGCCGTCTTCGGAGGCTTTTGCATCTTGCTCGCGATCATCGGCATCGGCAATGTGTTCTCCAATACGCTGGGCTTTGTGCGTCAAAGAAAGCGGGAATTTGCCAGATATATGTCGGTAGGGCTGACGCCAAAAGAACTCCAAAAAATGTTTTGCATAGAAGCGGGCGTAATTGCCGGCCGCCCGATCTTTCTCAGCCTTCCGATCATCATTGCCGCGGTAGGATTCATGCTGCAGGCAAGTTATATGGAAGCCGGTACTTTTTTGAGCGAAGCGCCGGTCATCCCAATCCTCCTTTTCATGCTGGCCATTCTGGGCTCTGTGGCGCTGGCGTATTATCTGGCATGGCGGAATGTACGGAAGATCAATCTGGCCGAGGTGCTGAGGGACGATACAATGATGTAAAAATGCGGAAACAAAGTGCTGTAAAATTTTACGTTGAATTTTGCCTGCGTTTCGTATATAATATAATCATTAGAAAAGACATCCGCTAAGGAGGAAATGTATGATGGCAAATATTTTACCGGTATCTGACCTGAGAAATTATAATGAAGTCTTGAAGAATTGCCGTGCAGGTGAGCCGGTTTTCCTCACGAAAAATGGCAGAGGAAAATTTGTGGTGCTTGACATTGAAGACTATGAGCGGAACAGGGCAGAGAAAAAGTTGTTAATGAAACTGCAGGAAGCGGAGGAAGCGGTAAAGGACGGAGAAGGCTGGCTTGATCTTGATGAGCTGAAGGCGTTGATGGAGGAATAAGTTATGCTGAAACTGCGGATTAATCCTCTGGTAGTAAATGATCTGAAGAAAATCCGCGATTATATCGCAGAAGATAATGAGGAATATGCAACAAAAACAATCCGGGAAATATATCATAAATTTGAGAACATTCAAATGTTTCCCGGAATGGGGACAGACCTCATGAAAAGAGTAAGTTTTCGGACAGATTATAAATATGCAGTCTGGGAGAACTACGTTATGATATATAAAGTTGAAAAAGAGTTTGTAGAAATTTATCGAGTACTGAATCGATACCAGGATATAACGAGGATTTTTGAGTAACAGGATAAAAACACGCTAAAATGCTGCTCAGCAGCCATCTTCGGAGTAAAGCATAAGGAACCGGCCCTTATGCTTTTTTTAAGAACCCTACCCCGAGGGGATAAGGGCCGGTATGAACGGCGATCGTGGCTCCGATCTGATACGGCTTGATCTCCTCCACATCCAGAATCCCGCGAAACTTCTCTTTGACCCTTGCGAGAAAAGTTTCCGCTTCAGAAATATCGTAACCGTACCCCACACATGTCACATAGTCTGCCATGTTTTCTCCTGCGTCCATCAGAGATTTTACATGATTGTCCAGCAGGTTTATCACAGCTTCCAGAGATTTTTTGCGGCTGCGCGGTATTCCGGACGGAAAAATTTCCCCCTCTTTTAAGGTGATCAGCGGCTTGATCCCCAGCACAGAAGCGGCCATACCGGAAAGCTTTCCGATCCGTCCCCCGTGCTTTAAATAGGCCACATTCCCCACTGTGAAAAAGATCCTGCCGGTATCCCGGATGTTCAAAAGCCGCTGAACGGCTTCCTCGTAAGCCACACCCTGGTCTCTCAGCTTCACTGCTTCCAGCACGTACATGCCCTGCAGAACAGTGTCTACCGTGGAATCAATAACCTCGATCTTCGCGTCCGGATATGTCTCCAGCAAAATATTCCTGGCGTTCATCGCCGCCTGATAAGAACCGCTGAACTTTACGGTGATGCAGATACAGATAATGGGAATCCCCTGCTTTACGTATTTTTCAAAAGAGGCAATGTAATCTTCAATGGAGGGAAGGGATGATTTTGGGAAGACCACATTTTCCTTCTCCACCATCAGATCATAGAACTTCCGTATAGGCATTTCCTGTATTTCTTTATAATACGTCTTCTCATCAAAAGAGACATAGAAGGGAACCACTTCTATCCCTTTGTCTTTTGTCAACTGCTCCGGCAGATCGCATGATCCATCGCTGATAATCTGATACATATATTCCGTCCTCGTTTTCTGCGTAGTAAACCGTGTGGTTTGGTTTCTTTTATTTTATTACATAGTTTATTTTACTACATGTTGCAGATTTTGCAAGTTATTTTATTACTGGATGTTAGATGAATGTGAAAACGCTTATTCCTGAAGAAAAAAATGATTGCACACGCTGGCTGCTTTGTTTATAATGAAAAAAATTTTAGGCAGCTGCTGGCCAAAGGAGGGACAGGTCATGAAGCTTTTAAAAAGAATTCGGGTTTTTGACACCCATATCTCGTGAAAGCCTTGTCAGGCTTATTTTTTTATGTCAAATTGATTTTTATGTATT